>DLIT01000075.1 GCA_002483865.1 Brevundimonas sp. UBA7635 | reverse complement strand
GCCACCATCCACCTCGACTTCGCCCTGCACCGTCTGGCGGGCGTGGTCGAGCGCATGAACATCTATCCGGAGAACATGCAGAAGAACATGGACCGCCTCGGTGGCCTCGTCTTCTCGCAACGTGTCATGCTGGCCCTGACCCAGGCGGGCATCAGCCGCGAAGACGCCTATGCCGCCGTTCAGGAAAACGCCATGAAGGTCTGGCGCGGCGAAGGCCGCTTCATCGACTTCCTGAAGGCCGACGCCCGCGTCACCCTGCCCGAGGTCGAGTTGGAGGCCCTGTTCGACATCGGCTACCACACCAAGAATGTTGACGTGATCTTCAATCGGGTCTTTGGCCAGGACTGAGGACATTCCCCGGGCGCGCGGCTTCGAGCCGATCGTTGACGCGCGCACCCGGCTGCTGATCCTCGGCAGTCTGCCGGGCGAGGTCTCGCTTAAGGCCAGCCAGTATTATGCCCATCCGCGCAATGCCTTCTGGCCGCTGGTCGGCGGGCTGGTGGGCGAGGACCTGGCCGCCCTGGCCTATCGCGAGCGGCTGGAGCGGCTGAAAGCCCATGGCGTCGGCCTATGGGATGTCATTGCCTCGGCCCAGCGCTCCGGCAGCCTGGATGCGGCCATCCGCTCGCCAGAGGCTTCGGATCTGCGGCACCTGGTGGCCGACCTGCCCGTTCTCAGGGCCGTGGCCTTCAACGGCGGCCTGGCCGCCCGACTGGGGCGGCGCATCCTGTCAGGTCTGGACCATTTGCAACTGATCGACCTGCCGTCCTCCAGTCCCGCCCATGCCGTGAAGCTGTCCACCAAGGCGCAGCGGTGGGCCGTGCTGGGCACCTGGCTTGACACCCATCTGCCGGACGCCTGAAGCGTTCAAATTTGCCGCCCGGATTGAACCATATTCGACGCGCGATCTTACTTTCCCATCGGCCGCACAGCTCGGGCGCGGCCCCATTGGAGAGACCGATCATGCTCAACCGATCCCTTACCCTGACGGGCCTGGCGCTTACGGCGACCCTTGGCCTTGCGGCCTGTGGCAACAATGAACGCGAAGCCCCCGCCGCTCCGGTCGAGACAACTGCCAATGATCCGTTGAATCCGGCAACCACAACGCCAGCTGGCGACCCGACAACGATGAATCCCGGTGACAATCTGATCGCCAATGCCAGCCGCGCGCCCAACCTGACCACCCTGGTCAGCGCCATCCAGACGGCGGGCCTGCAGGACACCCTGCAAGGTGCGGGCCCCTTCACCGTCTTTGCCCCAGACAATGCCGCCTTTGACAAGGTCCCGGCCGCCACGCGTGAGGCCTGGATGCAGCCAGCGCAAAAGACCGCCCTGTCGCGCCTGTTGACCTATCACGTGGTGCCCGGTCGCCTGACCGCAGCGGACCTGGCCAACCAGGCCAGCTCGAACAATGGCACGGCCACTCTTACCACGGTCCAGGGCGGCAAGCTGACCGTCCGCGACGCTGGCAACGGCACGTGGACCCTGACCGACGCCAAGGGCGGCACCTCGACCATTACCCAGGCTGACTTGGCCCAGTCCAATGGCGTGATCCACATCGTCGACACCGTGCTGATGCCGAACTGACCCGATCCGGTTCAGGCCAGATGAAAAGGCTGCGGCTCCGCCCGGACCGCAGCCTTTTCTACTGTCAGACGGCAAAAAGGCAGCTGCCGTCGCGGGCAACTGCCTCGTAAAGCCGAAAGGGGCACCGCCAGGGCTGCCCCGTTTCGCGGACCCTATTCGCCGGCGCGGATCTGTTCGCGGGCCACCGAGCCCAGCTCGTCCATCTTGGACCGCAGCTCGCTGTCCGACACAGTCAGGCCAGCGCCCTTGAAGTCGCCGGCGACCTTGCGGAACACGTCTTCATCGCCCGGCTGTTCGAAATCGGCGCGCACAACGGCAGCGGCGTATTGATCCGCGCTGTCCGCCGACAGGCCCATCTTTTCGGCCGCCCACAGGCCAAGAAGCTTGTTGCGGCGTGCCGTGGCCTTGAACTCTTGTTCCTGATCGAGGGCGTATTTGGACTCGAAAGCCCGTTCCCGATCGTCAAAGGTCGTCATAGCGCATCGTCACTCCTGGAACGGACCAAAATATGGCGGCCCGCAACGCCGTCTATAGCCCCCTTGATGGCGAACGCAACGGGCTTAACAGCAAGTTACCCTTCAAGCGGAACGGCATGGACATTTGTATCACGCCCTGCGTTCGGCTAAAGGGCGTGCGATCTTATCTGCAAGCCGTCGATTCAGGATCGCGCCGCCCTCTTCGCCGGGCCGCGCGTTTTTCGTTTTCAAGGCTTCCGTTATCTCCCCGTTCGGGACCGCATCTGATGAACACCAAGCGTAACAAGATCTATGAAGGCAAGGCCAAGATCCTCTACGAGGGTCCCGAGCCGGGCACGCTGATCCAGTATTTCAAGGATGACGCAACCGCCTTCAACGGCGAGAAGAAGGCCCAGCTGGAAGGCAAGGGCGTCATCAACAACCGCATCAGCGAATTCGTGATGAGCCGCCTGAACCAGATCGGCGTCACCAACCACTTCATCAAGCGCCTGAACCTGCGCGAGCAGCTGATCCGCGAGGTCGAGATCATTCCGCTGGAAGTCGTGGTGCGCAACATCGCGGCTGGCTCGATCGCCAAGCGCCTGGGCCTGGAAGAAGGCACCCCCCTGCCCCGTTCGATCATCGAGTTCTACTACAAGAAGGACGAACTCAACGATCCGATGATCTCCGAAGAGCACATCACCGCCTTCAACTGGGCCACGACCCAGGAGCTGGACGACATCCTGGCCACCGCCATCCGCGTCAACGACTTCCTGTCGGGCCTGTTCACCGCCGTGGGCATCACCCTGGTGGACTTCAAGATCGAGTTTGGCCGCATCTACGAAAACGACTTCTCGCGCGTGATCCTGGCCGACGAAATCAGCCCCGACTCGTGCCGCCTGTGGGACACCGCCACGGGCGAGAAGCTGGACAAGGACCGCTTCCGCCGCGACATGGGCAATGTCATCGAGAGCTACACCGAAGTGGCTCGCCGTCTCGGCATCATGAAAGACATGCCGACCGTTATTCAGGGAGGGCTGCATTAATGGCCAAGGTTAAGGTTCACGTCTTCCTCAAGCCGGGCGTGCTGGATGTTCAGGGCAAGGCCGTCGAAGGTGCCCTGCAGGGTCTGGGCTGGAGCGGCGTCACCAATGCCCGCGTCGGCAAGCTGATCGAATTCGATCTGGCCGACGACATCGCGGATAGAGAGGCCGAGGTGAAGCGCATGTGCGAGACACTTCTGGCCAATACGGTCATCGAATCCTACAGGATCGACATCGCCTGACCCCAGGCGGATCGACGCGAAAGGCCGCCCCCGGGCGGCCTTTTTCATGCCCTCCCGTGGCGAGGCCATGGAGAGGTGGCATGGCGCACCGCCCTACCCCATCAGGTAATCCCGGCTCAGCGGCACGGCCGTCTGTTTCCTGGCCAGTTGCAGCTGGAAGACCATGTGGCCGTGCTCGCGGAAGGCGACCTCGCTGGCGGCGAGATAGAACTCCCACATCCGG
>DLIT01000035.1 GCA_002483865.1 Brevundimonas sp. UBA7635 | reverse complement strand
CTCGCGGATGGCCTGTTCGCCTGCCAGCAGCATGACGATACGGTCGATGCCCGGGGCCAGGCCACCGTGCGGCGGTGCGCCATAGCGGAAGGCGTTCAGCATACCGCCGAACTGCTCCTCGACCACCGAGGCGTCATAGCCGGCGATCTCGAAGGCCTTGAGCATGATCTCGGCCTTGTGGTTCCGGATCGCGCCCGAGCACAGCTCATAGCCGTTGCAGACGATGTCATACTGATAGGCGCGGATGGTCAGCGGGTCCTGGTTCTCCAGGGCTTCCAGGCCACCTTGCGGCATCGAGAACGGGTTGTGCGAGAAGTCGACCTTCTTCTCTTCTTCCGACCATTCGAACATGGGGAAGTCGACGATCCAGCAGAACTTGAACTGGTCCTCGTCCACCAGTTTCAGCTCGGTGCCGACGCGGGTGCGAGCCAGGCCCGCGAACTTGGCGAAGACGCCCGGCTGGCCGGCGACGAAGAAGGCGGCGTCGCCCTGCCCCAGACCCAGCGAGGTCATCAGGGCCTGGGTTTCGTCCTGGCCCAGGTTCTTGGCGATCGGGCCGCCCCAGGCCTGCTGGTCGTCCGACCAGAAGATGTAGCCCAGACCCGGCTGGCCTTCGCCCTGTGCCCAGGAGTTCATGCGGTCGCAGAAGGCGCGCGAGCCGCCGGTCGGGGCCGGGATCGCCCAGACGGCGTTCTTGGCGTCGGCGCCCAGGATCTTGGCGAACAGGCCAAAGCCGCCGTCGCGGAAATGCTCCGAGACGTCCTGCATCTTGATCGGGTTGCGCAGGTCCGGCTTGTCCGAGCCATACCACTTCATCGACTGTTCGAAGGTCAGGCGCTCGAAGCCCTTGTGCTCCATCGTCTGGCCGAAGTCGTTGGTGAAGGTGTGGGTGCCGTCGATCGGCGAGACCGGCTTGCCTTCGCCGAACTCGGTGAACAGGCCGTGCATCAGCGGCTCGATCGCCTGGAACACGTCTTCCTGGGTGACGAAGCTCATTTCCACGTCGAGCTGGTAGAATTCCAGCGAACGGTCGGCGCGCAGGTCTTCGTCGCGGAAGCAGGGCGCGATCTGGAAATAACGGTCGAAGCCCGAAACCATCAGCAGTTGCTTGAACTGCTGCGGTGCCTGCGGCAGGGCATAGAACTTGCCCGGGTGCATGCGCGACGGCACCAGGAAGTCACGCGCGCCTTCCGGCGACGAGGCCGTCAGGATCGGGGTTTGATACTCAAGGAAGCCTTGAGCCACCATACGGGTGCGGATCGAGTGGATCACCTTGGAGCGCAGGACGATGTTCTTGTGCAGGCGCTCGCGACGCAGATCGAGGAAGCGGTTGCTCAGGCGAATCTCTTCCGGGTATTCCTGCTCGCCAAAGACGGGCATCGGCAGCTCGGCAGCTTCGGACAGGACTTCGATGCCCTGAACCTGAACCTCGATCTCGCCGGTCGGCAGGTTGGCGTTGGCGGTCTCAGCCGAGCGGGCGACAACAAGACCATCAATCTTGATGACGCTTTCGGCGCGCAGGCGCTCAACGGCCTCAAAGCCGGGGGTTTCCGGGTGGAGCACCAGTTGCGTCAGACCATAGTGGTCACGCAGGTCGATGAAGAGCAGACCGCCGTGGTCGCGCTTGCGATGCACCCAGCCAGACAGGCGAACATTGGCACCGGCGTCCGAGGAACGGAGGGCACCGCAGGTATGGGAACGATAGGCGTGCATGAATTATATCGTCTGCGAAACAGCTGTCGGACAGCGAGAATTGGAAGCGGGTCAAGGCGCATTATCGACCCTGAAAGTCAAGGCTGACCGCTAAATCCACAAGGCGAACCGGTTGTCCACCGTGGCCGCCCACCTGCCCACAACGCGGGATAAAGCCTCTGCTATGGTCATTTTCATGACCGCAACGGCCACAGTGATTCACCAGCTACGCCTGCCCCTGCAGCAGGAAGCGTCCCTGCGGGCAGCCGACTTCGTCGTCTCGGGGTCGAATCTTGCAGCGGCTTCGGCCCTGGCTGACTGGCCGCAGGAGCCCGGCACCATCCTGGCCCTGTATGGTCCGGCTGGCAGCGGTAAAAGCCATCTGGCTGCCGCCTGGGTTGAGCGGACCGGGGCCCTGGCGCTGCATGGGACCGAGGCCAGCCTGATTAATCCGGTCGAGGTCGAGGGTCGCCCCCTGTTGCTGGACAGCGCCGACGAGGCCGATGACGAGACCCTGTTCCATCTGTTCAACCTGACCCAGTCAGGCGGCGGGGCCCTGCTGATGGTCTCACGAGAGCCGCCCGCGGCCTGGCACTGCACGGTACCTGACCTGCGCTCACGCCTGAACTCGGTACGGACACTGGGGATTGAGGTGCCCGATGACCTGGTCCTGTCGGCCATGCTGAAGCGGGCCTTTGCCAGCCGCAACATAGTGCCTGGCGAAGGCGTGATCGAATATCTGAGCCGCCGCGTGATCCGGACGGCCGAGGCCATTGAGGTCATTGTCGATAAGCTGGACGCCTTCCACCGCCCCGTGACCCGCGTCCTGGCCCGCCAGGTGATGGAGGGCATCGTCGAAGCCTACGAATAAGACCCTGCGGCCTCAGATCACGGTTGCAGGCGTCACGGGGCCGGGCGACAACAGGGCATGAGTGACATCGCGCCCATCGCCGTCGACAAATCCGGGGAGGAAGTGCCCTCCTCGCGTGCCCCCCAGTTGGATCTGTCCGAACAGCTGATGAACTCGCCCGAGCGGTTCATCAACCGTGAGCTGTCATGGCTGGCCTTCAACGGCCGGGTTCTGGAGGAGGCCGCAAATTCCAACCACCCCCTGCTGGAGCGGGTGCGGTTTCTGTCGATTTCAGCCAACAATCTCGACGAGTTCTTCATGACCCGCGTGGCGGGCCTGAAGGGCCAGGTGCGCGAGCGGGTGCGCGTGGTCTCGCCCGATGGTCTGACCCCCGCCGAACAGCTGGAGCGCGTCAACGCCGCTGCGGGCGGCCTGATGGCCGAACAACAGCGCCAGTGGCGCGTG
>DLIT01000034.1:6032-7355 GCA_002483865.1 Brevundimonas sp. UBA7635 | reverse complement strand
GCGGCTGGTGCGCTCCCAGCCGACCGGCAGGGCCTCGACGGGCAGGCGGGCGCGGTCGTCCCCGGTCAACATCCCTTCGGGATTCTGGGCCATGGGGTTGTCCATCTGGTTCTCGCCGGTGCCGGGGTTCAGGTGAATTTCCTGGAACTCGGGCATTTCCATCTGCGGGGGAGCCTCGAAGCGGAACTCGACCGTCATCAGCCAGCGCGTCACATTGTGGCGCAGGTCATGCAGCAGGGTCTCGAACAGGTTGAAGGCTTCGGTCTTGTATTCGTTGAGCGGATCGCGCTGGCCATAGCCACGCAGACCGATGACGCCGCGCAGGTGGTCCAGGTGGACCAGATGCTCGCGCCACTGCATGTCGATCATCTGCAGCATGAACTGCTTTTCCAGACCGCGCGACTGGTCGGCACCGATCATGGTCTCGCGTTCGGCGACCCGGGCATCGGCGGCAGCGTTCAGGCGCTCCTCGAACTCCTCGTTGGATACGCCTTCCTCGGCAGCCCAGTCGTGCAGCGGCAACTCCAGGCCCAGGGTCGAGCGGACCTTTTCGTCAAGGCCGTCGATGTCCCACTGCTCGGCATAGGCCTTGGGCGGCATGAAGCGTTCAACCAGGTCCGAGATCACATCGCGGCGGAAGTCACCGACCAGTTCCGACAGGTCCTGGGAATCCATGAACTCCTGGCGCTGCTCGAAAACGGCCTTGCGCTGATCGTTCACGACATCGTCGTACTTCAGCACGTTCTTGCGCATGTCGTAGTTGCGGGCCTCGACGCGCTTCTGGGCGGTCTCAACGGCGCGGTTCAGCCACGGGTGGCTGATGGCCTCGCCCTCGGCCACGCCGAACTGGCGCATGATGGCGTCCAGGCGATCGCCAGCAAAGATGCGCAGCAGGTCGTCTTCGCACGACAGGTAGAACTTGGAGGTGCCCGGGTCACCCTGACGGCCGGTACGGCCGCGCAGCTGGTTGTCGATACGGCGGCTTTCGTGACGCTCGGTGCCGAGGACGAACAGGCCCCCGGCCGCCAGGGCCACTTCCCTGGCAGCGACGATCTCGGTCTTGAACTCGGCTTCCTTGGCCGCCAGGGCGTCCGGCGTGACCTCGATGGCCATGTTGCGCTGCTCCTGGGTCCAGCGCTGGATGCGCATTTCCAGGTTACCGCCCAGCTGGATGTCGGTGCCGCGACCGGCCATGTTGGTGGCGATGGTCACCGCGCCGGGCAGACCGGCATCAGCGACGATGAAGGCTTCCTGCTCGTGCTGGCGGGCATTCAGGACGTTGTGGGGGATACCCTTGCCGCTGACCCATTCGATGTCATAGGC
>DLIT01000034.1:0-5897 GCA_002483865.1 Brevundimonas sp. UBA7635 | reverse complement strand
TTCTCGGCAAAGGTCCGATAGACCTCGTCGTCATAGTCGATGCGCTTGACCGGGCGGTTGGTCGGCACTTCCAGGACGTCCATCTTGTAGATGTCGAGGAATTCCTGGGCCTCGGTCGCGGCAGTGCCGGTCATGCCCGACAGCTTTTCGTAAAGGCGGAAGTAGTTCTGGATCGTCACCGAGGCCAGGGTCTGGTTTTCGGGCTGGATCTTGACGTCTTCCTTGGCCTCGATGGCCTGGTGCAGGCCTTCGGACAGGCGGCGGCCGGTCATCATGCGGCCGGTGTATTCATCGATCAGGACGATTTCGCCGCCCTTGATGATATAGTCCTTGTCGCGTTGGTACAGGGTATTGGCGCGCAGGGCCTGATTGACGTGGTGGACCAGGCTGACGTTGGCCGGGTCATAGAGATCCTCGGTGTCCTCGGCAAAGTGGCCGGCGGCCTTCAGCATATCCTCGACGCGTTCCGAGCCCAGCTCGGTCAGCAGGGCCTGGCGCTGCTTCTCATCCAGGTCATAGGTGGCCTCGTCCTTGACCAGCTCCTTCACGATCCCATCGACGATCTTGTACAGGTCGGAACGGTCCTCGGTCGGGCCCGAGATGATCAGAGGCGTACGGGCCTCATCGATCAGGATGGAGTCGACCTCATCGACGATGGCAAAGTGGTGGCTGCGCTGGACCATTTCGCGACGGTCATAGACAAGGTTGTCGCGCAGGTAGTCGAAACCGAATTCGTTATTGGTGCCGTAGGTGATGTCCGCCTGATAGGCCGCCTGGCGCTGGCCCTGGCTCAGGCCGTTGACGATCACGCCGACCTCAAGCCCCAGGAAGCGGTAGACCTTGCCCATGGTCTCGGCGTCGCGTCGGGCCAGGTAGTCGTTGACGGTGATGACGTGGACGCCCTTGCCCAGCAGGGCGTTCAGGTAGACCGGGGCCACGGCCACCAGGGTCTTGCCTTCACCGGTACGCATCTCGGCGATGCCGCCTTCGTGCAGGATCATCCCGCCGGTCATCTGAACATCGTATTGACGCTGACCCAGGACGCGCTTGGAGGCTTCACGCGCGACGGCAAAGGCTTCGACCTGAAGCTTGTCCAGTTTTTCGCCTGCTTCGATCCGATCACGGAAGGTCTGCGTCATCATGCGCAGTTCGTCGTCGGACAGAGCCTCGAACCTGGATTCGAGGGCATTGATCTTCTGCACCTCGGCCGAGAAGGCCTTGACCTTGCGGTCGTTGGAAGAACCAAAGAGTTTCTTGGCAAAGCCGAGCATGGGCGATCCGGTAAAGGCGGTCGAGCGGCTAAAGGCTCAAATAAAAAAGGACGTCCTGATCGAGAAATGGCCGGATCATCCCGGCCCCGACAGACTGCCCGAACAGGGCGAAAGCGCAGGGGCCGCGCAGGTGATCGAAAACCCCTCGACTTGGGCGCAGGCCGGACTTAAGCACCGCCCTTATCCCTGTCAACGCGAGGGCCATACTAAGGATATGCAAATCCTGGCCTCTCGCGACCGACTTTCCCTTCATCCGGAGCGTCCGATGAGATTGTCGTGCCCGGCCCGGTCCCGTCCCGATACCAGGAAGGGTGGCCGTGTAATTTCCCTGACGAGCCTCGTTCTGGCTGCGAGCCTGGCGCTGGTCGCGGCCTGCGGGCAGGCGGGGGACGAGACACCGCCACAAAAGGATGATCTGGTTGTGGCCCGCGTCATGGACCAATCGGTCTGGGCTTCTGACGTCAAGCGTGAGGCCGTGGCCCAGGGTCTGGTGACCGAGACCGAGCCGCTGGATGTTCGCTCTGAACTTTTTCGCCGCGTGCTGGATGAGGTGATCGACCAGAAGCTGCTCGCCATCGAGGCCCAGCGTCGCGGGCTGGACAAGAGCGAGGCGGCGCAGCGGCGTTTGGAGGCGGTGCGCGAGCGGATCCTCAGCGACATGCTGGTCGAGGCTGTGGTCGCGGGGGCAGTCTCGGATCAGGCCATCCAGCGTCTTTATGAAGAACAGCAGCGCCGGGCCCAGACTTCCGAGGAACTGCGGGTGCGCCTGATCCTGTCGCAGACCCGCCAGCAGGCGGAGGCGGTCATGGCTATCCTGGCCCAGGGGGCGGCGTTTGAGGCGGTTGCGGCTCAAAGGTCGATGGACCCCGCTACCCGCTATTCCGGCGGCGACCTGGGCTATTCGACCCTGGACGTTCTGCCGGATGACTATGCTGCTGCCCTGCGTGGCCAGCCCAGTGGCAAGGTAATTGGGCCGGTCGAGGCGGCCAATGGCTGGGCTGTTCTGCGGATAGAGGACCGCCGCCTGGAGACCCCGCCGACGCTGGAGCAGGCCCGGCCGCTGATCGTGCGCTACCTGACCTATGAGGGCGTGCGCCAGCTGCTGGAGCAGCTGCGTGGCAAGGCCAAGGTCGATGTCTTCCTCAATCCTGCTCAACAATCCGGCGATGCCGTGCCGCCCGCACCGGCCACGCCGCCTTCTGTTTCTGCCCCTGCTGACGGAGCGAAAGCCTGATGAACCGTCCCCCCGTTTCCCGGTCCGGCACGACCACGCAAAAGATTGAATCAGCGATCGAGAAGGCCCTGGATCCTCTGGCCTCGGTCATCAAGCGGGCTACCCAGCCGACTGCGGCCAAGGCTGCCCCAGGCAAGCCGGGCCTGATGATCTCGCCTCTGGCCGTGCCGTTCCCGACCATTCCGCCCATCGGCGGGGTCGAGATCGCGACCGCCCGCGCCGGTTTCTACAAGCACGAGCGCGATGACCTGGTCGTCTTCCATTTCCCGGAGGGAGCCAGTTGCGCGGGGGTCTTTACCCGCCACAAGGTGGGCTCGGCTCCGGTCGACTGGTGCAAGAAGCAGCTCGATACCGACAAGGGCGGCGAGGGCGTGCGCCTGATGGTCGTCAACGCCGGTTGCGCCAATGCCTTTACCGGCAAGGCGGGCGCGGATGCGGCCAAGGCTACGGCGGCGGCGGCGGCCAAGCGCTTCGACTGTCGCCAGCGCGATGTCATGCTGGCCTCGACCGGCGTAATCGGGGTGGTGCTGGACGATGCCAGGATCACCGCCCGCCTGCCGGGCATCAAGGCAGGGATGCAGGCGGACAACTGGGCCAGGGCTGGCCTGGGCATCATGACCACCGACACCTTCCCCAAGGGCTCCTATGCCGAGTGCGAGATTGAGGGCGTCAAAGTCCGGATCGCGGGCATTGCCAAGGGGTCGGGCATGATTGCGCCGGACATGGCCACCATGCTGGCCTTCATCGTCACCGACGCCAACATCGCCCCTTCGGTGCTGAAGGCCATGCTGAACCTGCATGTGCGGACGACCTTCAACTCGGTCTCCGTGGATGGCGATACCTCGACCAATGACACGGCCCTGATCTTTGCCACGGGGGCGTCCGGTGCCCCGCGCATCGGCCGCGTCGGCGACCGCCGTCTGAAGGAATTTTCGCTGGCTCTGGAAAAGGTCATGCTCGACCTGGCCCACCAGCTGGTCAAGGACGGCGAGGGCGCGACCAAGTTCGTCAAGGTCACCGTCGATGGCGCCGCATCCCCGGCCTCGGCCCGAAAGCTGGCCAAGTCGATTGCCGACAGCCCCCTGGTCAAGACCGCCATCGCTGGCGAGGACGCCAACTGGGGCCGTATCGTCATGGCGGTGGGCAAGACCGAAGAAGCCGTCGACCGCGACCGCCTGGCCATCCACTTTGGTCCTCATGTGGCGGCCGTGGAGGGAGCCCCTTCGCCGGATTACGACGAGACGGTGATGAGCGCCTACATGAAGAATCCCAACATCGACATCACCGTCAACGTCGCCTCGGGCCGTGCTTCGGCCACGGTGTGGACCTGTGACCTGACCAAGCGCTACATCGAGATCAACGGGGACTATCGCTCGTGACGGAGGCGACGGGTTCGGTCCCCACGGTCCTGGTCGTCGCGGTTGCCCTGATCGACCCGGACGGTCGCGTCCTTATTGCCCAGCGGCCCGAGGGCAAGCAGCTGGCGGGCCTGTGGGAGTTCCCCGGTGGCAAGGTCGAGCCGGGCGAGCGGCCCGAACAGGCCCTGATCCGCGAGCTGAAGGAAGAACTGGGCATCGACGTGAAGGAGGCCTGTCTGGCCCCCTTCGTGTTTACCAGTCACGCTTACGAAAACTTTCACCTTCTGATGCCACTTTACCTGTGCCGTCGCTGGTCGGGCGTTGTGACCGCGCGCGAGCACTCAGGCCTGGCCTGGGTCAGACCGAACCGGTTGGGCGAGTATGCCATGCCCCCGGCCGATGAACCTCTGGTCGCCTGGTTACGCGATCTCTTGTGAGTGCCGCCTGCAGGAGGGGCCACGGGTATGCGTCAACTTTTGCAGAATTTTCGCCATAACCAGTCCGGTGCCACCTCGATCGAGTATGGCCTGATTGCCAGCCTGATCTTTGTCGCCCTGATCGGCGGCCTGGTGCTTCTGGGCGACAGCAACAGCGGCATGTTCGCCCGCGTTAGCAAGGCAGTGGTCGCGGCCATAGACACGGTCCTGTCCGGCGATGGTGAAGGCAGCGAGGGCGGCGAGGCCCCCGCTGGCCAGGACGGCTGATCAGTCCCCAGCCGAGCCATCGGGACGGCGTACATGCAGGGCATCGGCCAGGCTGACCTGGGCCGAGCCACGCTTGGCCGGTTTCTGCTGGCTCTCATGGGGGGCCCAGCCTGCCAGGTGGACCATCTCGAAGGTTGCCGGAATACGGCCATCCGGCTCGGCGTGGCGCTGGGCATAAAGCTGCATGGCCCGGGCCAGGACCGAGCGGCTCAGCGGCCTGATCGGTCCGGCCAGGACATTGGTCTCGCCCATGGCTCTCAGGTCCTTCATCAGGGACAGTGGGTCACGATAGCGGACGACGAAGCGGTCGACGTCTGTGACCGGCAGAGCAAAGCCTGCCCGTTGCAGCAGCCCGGCCCCGTCATAGCCATCGGCAAAGGGCGAGACCCGCGCCTGGGCCCCGCCATTCACCTCCAGTTCCGCCTCGGTCAGGACGCCGCGAAGTTCTTTCAGCGTGGCTGCACCGAACAGGCTGGCGATAAACAGGCCATCGGGCTTCAGCGCGCGGCGGACCTGGCTGAGCGCTCCGGGCAGGTCATTGGCCCAGTGCAGGCCCAGCAGATTGACCACCAGGTCCGCCTGTCCGTCCTCGATCGGCAAGAAGCCGCTGCCGGGAGCGGCCCGGTCCTCCAGCGTGCCGGGGGCCTTGATCTCGGCCACCCGGTCGCGGGCGGGGCTGTCGGCCAGGACCTGGGCAAGGACGCCCGGATGGGGTGACAGGTCGACGGGCGCGTGAAACTCGCGCAGGATCACTTCGAGGCTGTTCACCGCATTGTCAGCGGCGCGCCGATGCAGGAAGTCCGCCTGGGGGAAGGTGGCCTGGGCACGTCGAAGGCGGGCCACGCGACGGGCGGCGTCAAAGATGATCGGGGGACCGGAGGAGGGGGAACTCATGGCGGTGCAGGATGGGGACTGGCGCGCGGGATTGAAAGGCACGGGCCGGCTTATTTCATCAGGGGCGCGTGATCTGGCGACGGGGCTGGTCGATCTGCTGCTGCCGCCCATGGCTCATGACAGCCGCGAGGCCACCGCCTCCATGGGCCTGTCGCCGGACTTCTGGAGCCGGATCGTCTTCCTGGAGGACCCGGTCTGCGACGGCTGCAGCGCGCCCTTCGACATCGAGCAGGCGGCCTTTGCCCAGGGCCGATGCCTGGTCTGCCAGCAGTTGCCCTTTGCCTTTGAACGGGCGCGGGCGGCCTGTGTCTATGACGAGGCGTCGCGCCCGCTGATCCTGCGCTTCAAGCATGGCGATCACCAGCCGTTCGCCGCCCTGTTCGCCCGATGGGTCGGTCGGGCTGCCGCGCCCCTGCTGGCCGAGGCTGACGCCGTC
>DLIT01000173.1:1754-5346 GCA_002483865.1 Brevundimonas sp. UBA7635 | reverse complement strand
GTTCTGCTCGACCGTCATGCCGCGGAATATGGAGCTTTCCTGGGCCAGGTAGCCCAGTCCCATCCGGGCGCGCTGATACATGGGCTGGGCGGTGATGTCCTCGCCGTCCAGCCAGATCGTGCCGCTGTCGGCCGGGATCAGGCCGGTGATCATGTAGAAGCAGGTCGTCTTGCCCGCGCCATTGGGGCCCAGCAGGCCGCAGACCTCACCGCGCTGGACGTGCAGGCTGACATCGCGCACGACCTGGCGCGCGCCAAAGCTGCGAGCGATATGCTCGACGCGCAGACCCGTCGGGCGTGCGGCGACCACGGCAGCGGGGTCATCCTGGGGCTGCTCGGGGTGGACGTTGAGGGCAGAGAGTTCCTTGCGGGCCAAGGGAGATCAGTTCCCTTGCGGGTAGAAGACACCCTGGACGCGACCATTGCCGCCTTCCATCTGGGCCGTCTCCGTGCGGACATTATAGACCAGCCGGTTGCCGCTGAGGACGTTCTTGCCCTGGGTCAGGATGACGTCGCCGGTCACCACCACCTCGGCGGTGCCCAGGTTATAGACGGCGCGATCGCCGCGCATCGACTGGTCTGGGGTGACGAAATAGACATTGCCGCTGGCCTCCACCCGGGTCAGGTCCCCGTCCGAGGTGGTGCCGGTGATCGAATCGGCGCGCAGGCGGTTGCCGCCCTGGGTCAGCTCGGCCCGGCCACGCAGGGCAAAGCCGCTCGGCGTATATTCACCGCCGTCAGCCCCATACTGTACCGGCTGTCGGCTGGCATCCGACTGGGCACCCGATGCGACGGGCAGGGCCAGGGACACCAGCAGGGCAAGGCCTGCAATCATGAGGTTCGACTTGGTCATTCCTACCTGCCGGATCCAGCGGGATTGATCGTCCCGGTCATCTTGTTTTCGCCGTCGCCATTGAACACGACCCGCTGGCCCTGATCATAGATGGCATAGGAGGTTGCATCCAGAGTGCCCATGGGACCATGGCCCTTAACACCCTTGTTGCCGGTCACGATCCCCGTGGCGGTGTCCACGACCGCCTCGGGCGTCTCCAGGACAAAGCCGGAGCCGCCGTCCGAGATACGGACATTGGGGCCGATCACCACCTTGCGCTCGGCCTCGACATAGGTGCCTCCGTCGGCCTTCAGCTCGGTCACCTTGCGGCCACCCAGGTTCAGGCGCAGCAGGGGACCGATCAGGCGGAAATGCCCGGTGGCCGGATCGCGAACGGCTCCCTGGGCCCCGATCACAAAGGAACGGCCCTGGGCGTCCTGGCCATGGAACATGGGATTGTCCAAGCGGATTTCGCGGCTCTCGCTGGCCTTGCGCTCGACACCGGACATGACCGTGCGAAACACTGTCCAGGTCAGGGCCCCGCCAGCGATCATCAGGATGATGATGGGCAGGATTCGGCGATAGAATCGCACCCGGCGCGAGCGCGCGCGCCAGCGTTCCGCGGCCTGGGCGACCCGGGCTTCGTCAGCGCGCTTTCGCGCTTCCTGGGCGTCGAGGTCGCTCATTCAGGCCTCAGGCGTGGGCAAAGATGTCGATCTCGTCCCAGCCGGCGAGATCAAGGGAAGAACGGGTCGGCAGGAAGTCGAAGCAGGCCTTGGCCAGGTCCATCCGGCCCTCACGGACCAGCATCTCGTTCAGGCGATCCTTGATGCGGTGCAGATAGAGAACGTCAGAGGCGGCATAGTCCAGCTGGGCCGGGGTCAGGGTTTCGTTGCCCCAGTCCGAACTCTGCTGGGCCTTGGACATGTCGATGCCAGCCAACTCGCGCGCTACATCCTTCAGGCCATGACGATCCGTATAGGTGCGGGCCAGCTTGGAGGCGATCTTGGTGCAATAGACCGGGCGCGTCTCGACGCCCAGGTGCAGTTGGAACATGCCGATGTCGAAGCGGCCGAAATGGAAGATCTTCAGAACCTTGGGGTCAGCCAGCAGGCGCTTCAGGTTCGGGCAGTCATAGGCCGGCCGGTTCAGGCGCACGACGTGGGCATTGCCATCGCCAGATGACAGCTGGACCACACACAGGGGATCGCGACGGAAGCGCAGGCCCATGGTCTCCGAATCGATAGCGACTTCGGGTCCAAGGTCCAGGCCGTCAGGCAGGTCGCCTTCGTGCAGGTAAACAGTCATGGGCAGGCACTCTGATGCAGGAACGCAGGATCTTGCGTCGGATCACCATAGACGATGCCAATGCCAAGGTCACAAGGCGAAGGTGAGGCAAATGCGATTTGGGGCATGGCCGGAATGAAAAATGGCGCCGCATCCGAGGGGACACAGCGCCATTTTAGAAATGGTGCCCAGGAGAGGACTCGAACCTCCACGGCCGTTAAGCCACTGGCACCTGAAGCCAGCGCGTCTACCAATTCCGCCACCTGGGCCCGGGGCATTTCTGCGCCGCGGATGAGTGCGGTATAGGGGGTGCCCCGGTGGGGGTCAACAGGCTTTTTGCGGTTTTGTGAAAAAACACATCGGTAGTCGAAAGCTTCGCGAATACAGACACCTATCAGGCAAGCCAGACCATTCGCCGGGTCTCGGTCAGCCCCCCTCTGGCGCGGCTGAACGTGCGCCGGGTTTCCCCCGTATAGAGGAAGCCGGCCTTCTCCAGGACGCGGCCTGAAGCGGGGTTGTCGGCAAAGTGTCCGGCCACCATGGCGCGGCGTTTCCAGTGGCGCGACGCCCAGGCCAGGGCCCCTTCCAGGGCCTCTGTGGCATAGCCCCGGCCCCAGTAGTCGCGTCCGATCCAGTAGCCGGTCTCGGGCACCCGATCCTCGTCTTCAAACATGCCGATGACGCCGACGGGACCATGGTCTTCGTGCTCGATGACAAAGGTGCTGGCCCGACGCGGGTCCTGGCTGGCGACCTGCAGAACAAAGGCCTCGGCGTCGTGGAGGGTGAAGGGGTGCGGCATACGCTGGGTCATGCGCGCGATGCCCGGATCATTGGCCATGGCCGCGATGCGGCTGGTATCCTGGGCACCGGGGGCTCGCAGGGACAGGCGCCGGGTCTCGATGACCGGCGAAGATTCAATAATGCACATTGGGTCTCGCCCCTCTGGTGCGACCGCCGCCTTTTGTATCAGGGCTCGGGCGGTCAGCGAGGCGGGGAAACGCAAACGGGGAGCCTGGTGATCCAGACTCCCCGCGGAATATTTTCCCTGGTCCGGATCGCGGCTTTTCAGCAACGCGATCCCGGGATTTCTATCCGTGTCGCGTTATTCGGCAGCCATCGCCGAAGCGTCGTCATTGGCTGCAAGAATCGATACGTAACAACGGCCACCGCGTTTGGTGGTGAACTTGACCGAGCCATTTGCCGTGGCAAACAGGGTATGGTCGCGGCCCAGGCCGACGTTCTCGCCCGGGTGGAACTGGGTGCCGCGCTGACGTACGATGATGTTGCCGGCCAGAACCTTCTCGCCGCCGAACTTCTTCACGCCAAGGCGTTTGGATTCTGAGTCGCGGCCGTTACGCGACGAACCGCCGGATTTCTTGTGAGCCATCTTGTCGCTCCTCTACTTGGTGCATCCCTGCCAGATAAGGCCCGGCGCACCCATCGTCCTGTCAGGCGCTGGTCCAGCGCCGGTGAA
>DLIT01000173.1:0-1616 GCA_002483865.1 Brevundimonas sp. UBA7635 | reverse complement strand
GATGCCGGTGATGCGCAGGACGGATTCGAACTGGCGATGGCCGTTCGTGCGGCGATAGCCCTGGCGACGGATCTTCTTGAAGATCTTGATCTTCTCACCCTTGCGGGTTTCGATCAGGGTCGCAGCAACCTTGGCACCGTCGACGACCGGCGCGCCAACCGTCACGCCCTTGTCACCGCCCAGCATAAGGACTTCACCGAAATTGACGGCAGCGCCAGCGTCGCCGTCGATCTTCTCGACAACAATCACATCGCCCGGTTGAACCCGGTACTGCTTTCCGCCGGTCTTGATCACCGCGTACATTAGGAAGCCTCAGCGTGAACGCAAAAATGGATGCGCCCGCCAGGAGACCCTGCGGGCGAAGAGCGGCGACATATACGGATGGTCACGGAAGAGTCAACGTGAAACGGACGCCCAAGGGGGCAAAACCCGCCTGAAACGGGTTCTAAGCCGACTCTGTGGCCGCGATGCACGGGCGTGCAAGCGCGGGGGGAGTTCGAAGCCCCTATATATGAAGACGCGACGTGGCGCCGCGGACGAAGATTCTTCGCCGATTCTTCTCGACCGTTATAAGGTAACACTCTAAGGGAGCGGCCATGTCCTCTCCCGATCTCGCCGAGCCGGTGCTGCTGTCGCTTCTGGGCGGCGGCTTCGTCGCGGCCTTCCTGCACGCGGCTCTGCCGACCCACTGGCTGCCGTTCGTCCTGGTCGGGCGGGCCCAGCGCTGGAGCGTGGCGCGGGTGATGACGACCGTGGTGACGGCCGGATTGGCCCATATCGCATCCACGGCCCTGGTGGGATCGCTGATCGTGGCGGCGGGCCTGGCGTTGAACCGCTGGGTCGAGGGCCTGCTGCCGCATCTGTCGGCGGGCCTGCTGTTCCTGTTCGGCGCCTTCTATCTGGCCAAGGCGTCTTTGAAGCGCACGGCGACCGCCGGCGGCCCGGCGGTGGACGCGGGCGATGGGACAGGACCCGCCGTCTCTGACCGGGCGGCGTTTCTGGGGCTGGTGCTGATGATGGCGGTGACCCCGGGCGAGGTGCTTCTGCCCATCTATCTGTCCTCGGCGACCGAAGGCCTCTGGGCGCTGGGCCTTCTGACGCTGGTGTTCGCGGCGGGGACGGTCTTGGGCATGACCCTGCTGGCGGCGCTGGCGACGGCGGGCTACTCCATCCTGCGTCTGGAGCGGTGGGCGCGCTATGAAGGCGCCATCCTGGGCGGGGCGCTGATCCTGATCGGCTTCCTGGTGCTGACGCATCAGCACTGATGGTGTCTGATAAGTTATATATTTACAATCAATGACTTGCGGTTGACGAACGTTGACGGCGCGGCGCACGCCAGCCTAGAGGAGGGGACATGGCGCACGATCATGCTCACGACTATGACGGTCCTCCCCACGCCCATTCACACGGCCACGGCCACAGCCATGGCATCGGCGGCCATCATCACGGCCCGACCGACACCGGGGACTGGCGCTACGCCGTCGGCCTGATCGTCAACCTGGTCTTTGTCGCCGTCGAGTTCACGGCGGGCTTCATCGCCGACTCCACCGCCTTGATGGCCGACGCGGGGCACAACCTGTCCGACGTGCTCGGCCTGGCCATGGCGGGCGGCGCGG
>DLIT01000118.1:6244-7351 GCA_002483865.1 Brevundimonas sp. UBA7635 | reverse complement strand
GGTCAGCAGCAGAGCCACGTCGGCGCGGTCCGCCAGCCGCACATCCGCAGCCAGGGCGCGGCCTCCCCCGATGACCAGGGCCGGGCGGGGGCAGCCCTCGACCACATGGCGCGCGGTGACCCAGCGGCCATCACCCGCAATGGAGAAGGCCGTGCCCGACGTTGGCTTGTAGTCAGCCTCGGGTGCCATGACGGTGATAGAGGGATCAAAGGGCGTGATCTCGCCCAGCAGGGGGCCGGGAACCTGGGGCTCGGGCACCGGATGGTCGGCGTCCGTCCGCTCGCGTCGGCCCAGGGAGACCAGCAGGATGGCCCCGACCACCGCGGCATAGATGGCCCAGTCCGGCAGGTGGGGAAAGCGCATGACGGGTTCTCAGCCCGTCAGGGCCGCAGCCAGGACCATGGCTGTGGCCAGCTTGGCACCGGCCAGAACAATCGCGGCCGAGATCTCGTTCTTCTCGATCCGCTGGGGCAGGCCGGTCAGCAGGAAGTCCACGATGCGGAAGGCCAGAAGCTGCAGCACCACCGTGGCCACGCCCCAGATGGCAATGTCGCGCACCGAGTTGGCCGCCGCCAGGGACACAGCCAGGGGGATGGCCAGGCCCACGATGACCCCGGCAAAGGCCAGGGCTGCCGCCGCGTTCCCCTGACGGATCAGGGCGACCTCGCGCCACGGCGTCATGAAGGCATAGATGGTCGCCGCCCCGGCCAGCAGGCCAAAGGTGACCACCAGATGCAGGATCAGGATCGGAAAGCCGGTCGCAAAGGCCTGAACTTCAGGGCTGGAGAGCACATTGGGCAGCGACGACGCGTGCATGATGAGCGGCCCTCAGCCTCCTCAGCGAGATCAGAACGAAAGCAAAACAGCCATGCCTGACACCGCGGCCCCCCTCAAGAGCGCCGAAGTCACACTGTGTTAAAATTCGTTCCTGATCGTGGCCGCCAGATGAATGGGATCAGCCCCTATCAAAAAGATAGTAAACTGGCGATTGACCGCCGACTTTAAGCCTCAGGCAGCCGCGTCGGCGGCGTCCTGCGCTTCCTTGCGGACGGCGCTGGCGCGTTTCTTCTCGGATTCCGACTTCAACTGACCGCAGGCGGCGAGGAT
>DLIT01000118.1:5771-6208 GCA_002483865.1 Brevundimonas sp. UBA7635 | reverse complement strand
GCGAAACGCTCGATGGCTGCCCAGTCCGAGCACTCGTAGTCGGTGCCGGGCCAGGGGTTGAACGGGATCAGGTTGACCTTGGCCGGAATGCCCGCAATCAGCTTGCACAGGGCGCGCGCCTCATCAGGGCTGTCGTTGACGCCCTTGAGCATGACGTACTCAAAGGTCACGCGCTTGGAATTGCCCAGGCCCGGATAGGCGCGGATGGCGGCCATCAGTTCATCCAGCGGGTACTTCTTGTTCAGGGGCACCAGAACGTCGCGCAGCGGGTCATTGGTGGCGTGCAGGCTGATGGCCAGCATGGTGCCGGTGCGCTCGCCCAGTTCCGGGATCTTGGGCACCACGCCCGAGGTCGAGACCGTGATGCGGCGGCGCGAGATGGCGATGCCCTCATTGTCCGCGATGATGTCGATCGCGTCCGAGACATTGTCGAGATT
>DLIT01000118.1:5315-5623 GCA_002483865.1 Brevundimonas sp. UBA7635 | reverse complement strand
GCGGCGGTCAGGTTGCGCACCAGCTTTTGCGTGCCGGTGTGGCAGAAGGTGCAGTTGAGCGTGCAGCCCACCTGTGACGAGACGCACAGCGCGCCCGAACGGCCCACGTCGGGGATGTAGACGGTCTCGACCTCGATGCCCGGCCCCATGCGGATCAGCCACTTGCGGGTGCCGTCGCGCGACACCAGGCGCTCGACCACCTCGGGGCGGGCCAGGGTGAAGGCCTCGGCCAGAGCCAAGCGCAGCTCCTTGCCGATGTCGCTCATCTGGCCAAAGTCGGTCACGCCATAGTGGTGGATCCAGCGCCA
>DLIT01000118.1:592-5144 GCA_002483865.1 Brevundimonas sp. UBA7635 | reverse complement strand
CTTGTCCCCACAGCCCAGAAATCGTCACAAGGGCTACAGGACCGCGCGGTTGATTCCCTCGACCACTGCCGTTAAACCCCGCTGCGTTGGGGAGTAGCTTCCGGGGCTCTATTCCGGGATCGCGTCAACACACTTGCCTTCCGGGGCATGGTGCGATCAGCAGACCTGTCCTGAGGTCAGCCTAGCGAGACCAGCACGATCCGGGGGCCGCGCCGGCCTGCGCCTGGACGTGCTGCTACGCGCCCGGCCCTGAGACTGACTTGACCCCTGTCGCCATCCTGATCCTGTCGCTGAGCATGTCCGCCGATGCCTTTGCCGCCGCCATTGGCCGCGGTGCCGCCCATCGCCCCACCCTGCCCCAGGCCCTGAGGCAGGGGCTGGTCTTTGGCCTGATCGAGGCGGCAACGCCGCTGATCGGCTTTGGCCTGGGCGTCCTGGCCGCCGGCATGGTCGAGGCCATCGACCACTGGATCGCCTTTGGCCTGCTGGGCGCAGTCGGAGCCAAGATGATCTGGGAGGCCTTGCAGGCCCCGGATCAGAACGCCGCCGCCAGCGAGGGCTCCAGAACAGGACGACGGGGTCTGATCGGCCTGGTCGCGACTGCGGTGGGGACCTCGATCGACGCCGGAGCGATCGGCGTCAGCCTGGCCCTGCTGGGTGAAAACATCTGGCTGATTGCCGCGGCCATCGGCGTCACCACCTTTGCCCTGGCCACCCTGGGCCTGCTGATCGGCAAGATGGCCGGCATCCGAATGGGCAAGATCGTGGAACTGGTGGGCGGGGCGGCTCTGATCGCGCTGGGCCTGAAAATTCTGCTGGAACATCTGGGCTTCGTCAGCCTTTGAGCAGGGGTGACGTCACGTCACGAGCGCCTGGTACCTTGCCAAAACCGGGCAGCAGGTCGATCGTCGATCCCGTTCACCTGCTTTCCAAAGGAGCCTTCCGATGCGTCCCATGCTGTTCGGCACGATCGGCCTCAGTCTCGCCCTGGGCCTGTCCGCCTGCGCAACCCGTGGCGAGCGCCCCTCCTTCAGTGATGAACTGAAGACTCTGGACGCCCGGTGCGTGGAGCGCGGCGGCATCCTGACCCCGTCGGGCCTTCAAACCGGCCGCCCCCAGACGGATTATGTCTGCAAGATCACTGGCGGCGCATCGCGCCTGTCGGACCGCGACTAGTTCCGGTCGCGTGTTGAATACATCGGCCGGTAAAGACAATCCGGCATCCTGCGACCCGGGTTCGTCTCCCGCTTCACGCAGCCTGGCGTCTGCGGTACAGGGTTAGGGCCGCACCGCCCGCCAACAGGCTGGCCAGAAGGATCATTGCCCATTCGGACAGGGTAGGGATGGCGGTCGGAGCAACCGCCGCATTGTCATCGAAGCATACCTGCAGGAGGGTCCCGGACCCACCGGTGCTTTGCGAGATAGCCAGCGAGGTTATCGCGGCAGGTGCCGCGGTCCTGAATCCAAAATAGCCAGAGCCTTCGCTACCGCCACCGACTGGATCGGTCGTCACACCGCTTCCGGAGATCACGATGCCATTGCCTGGCGAAAAACCGGCCCCAGGAATCGGACTGCTGATGATGTCGCTCGATTGAATGGCATAGGGCGAACCATCCAATGAAGCCGTCATCACCGAGCCGTCGAGCGAGTCCACTCCGGCCACGATGCTGGCCGTGCTGATCGGCGCGTCGAATGTCATCTCACAAGCGCCACCGGAAAAGATCGCCAGGGGGGCGGCGAATGGGGCCGATGGGGCATAGGTGGAGCATCCCGGGCCGGTAACGGTCACAGTCCGCGCGCCATAGGTCGTCGTGCCAACGGCTCCGACGCACTGTTGTGCCGCCTGCGCGCCCTGCGCGCCGAGCAGCATCAGAACGCCCGCAATCCCTACTGAACGTAGTTTCATTTTGAAGTCCCCAACCAGCGTTTGGCGTTACTACGCTGGCGGCATACGCGCAACTCTTTCGGAACTGAAAATGCAAATATCCCAGCGCTCATGACTTACCCGGTAAAAGACTAACCTATAATCGCAGCGTCCGGGCGACCTGATCGGTCCAGATGGACGATCGAGGCGTAGTAATCGTCTACCATACTCGCGCTTTCGGCTCTTTCGAAAGCTGACTGCCCGATCTGCCAGCGAGACCGGGCGAGTTTAGGCGGGACCGGAAATTTGGATTACTCAAATTGAATACATTGACTATTATGAAGTTGGAGCTCCGGCTTCCTACGGCGTTCCTCTGGAGCGCGATAAGGCCCAGGACACGCCGTCCCCTGTGGTCGTTGATATCCACACCTGGGCATCGGGAGTCCTGAATTGGGGCGTCCCCCTCAGTCCTTGATTTAAAGGAAGTCCGTTGGTGGTTGGAGGCGGGATCGAACCGCCGACCTGTGGGTTATGAATCCACCGCTCTAACCATCTGAGCTACCCAACCCCATAACGGGCCTCGTGTTTCGGCAGGGCCGTCAACGCGAGAGGCGTGCGTATATCGCCGCCTCGAAGCCGGATCAAGATGGTTGAGCCCGAAACCGGCAAGGAATTCGCCTCTTTGCGCTTTCGGCTCGCCACAGCGGCCAGATCGCGGCAAGTTAATGGCCTATCTCAGGACTCTGGAGCTATCCATGCGCCCGTTCGCCCTTGCGGCCACCGTCTCGATATTGGTCATGACCGCTGCCTGCGGTGCCAACAGCCAGGACAGCGAGCCCGCCAGCCTCGCCCCGGTCGAAACCCGTCCGGCCAACAACCCTGATCAAACGCCGGCTTTCGAGGGCCAGACGCGAGCCCCGGGCGTGCGGACCGAGGCCAGGCTGACCAGCACGGTGGTGGCCAACGGACTGGTCAATCCGTGGGGTCTGGCCCTGCTGCCGGACGGCCACTGGCTGGTGACCGAAAAGCCGGGCCGCCTGCGCCTGGTCACGGCCCAGGGCCAGGTCGGTGAGCCGATCGCGGGCGTGCCCGCCGTCGATGCCAAGGGCCAGGGCGGTCTTCTGGACGTGATCCTGAGCCCCTCGTTCGCGCAGGATCGGCTGATCTACTTCTCCTATGCCCAGCCGCGTCAGGGCGGCAACGGCACCGCCGTGTCGCGCGCCCGGCTGTCCGATGACGGCAAGGCACTGGAAAATGTCCAGACCATCTTTGCGGTGGCCCAGACTTATGACGGCGACAAGCACTATGGCTCGGCCCTGGCCTTTGGCCCCGATGGCAAGCTCTACATCACCATCGGCGAGCGGTCGGACAAGCCCAGACGCCCTGACGCCCAGGACCTGGGCACCCACCACGGCAAGGTAATCCGCATCAATGCCGATGGCACGGTGCCGCAGGACAACCCCTTTGTCGGCCGCGAGGGGGCCCTGCCGCACAACTTCACCTATGGGCACCGCAATCCGCAGGGCATCGCCATCCAGCCGGGCACGGGCGCGGTCTGGACCATCGAGCACGGCACACGCGGCGGGGATGAGCTGAACCTGATCTACCCGGGCAACAACTATGGCTGGCCCGTCGCCGCCTATGGCATCGAGTATGCTGGCGGGGTGATCGAGGGGGCCGCGACCACGGCCGAGGGGACGGTCCAGCCGGTCTATTACTGGGATCCGGTGATCGCGCCGGGCGGCATGACCTTCTATCAGGGCGAGATGTTCCCCGGCTGGCAGGGCAATGCCCTGATCGCGGGCCTGGGCAGCAAGCATCTGGTCCGCCTGCTGATCGAGAATGACCGGGTGGTCGGCGAGGAGCGCCTGCTGACCGGCCTGAATGCCCGCATCCGCGATGTCGCTGTCGGGCCCGATGGGGCCGTCTGGGTCATTACCGACGAGGAAGACGGCAAGCTGGTCCGCCTGGCCCGCGCCTCCTAGGGCCAAGGCCCTTAGCTTCAGATCCTGACACAGGGCCTCCCCGACCGGGGAGGCTCGCGCGCGCCTGTCTGACTGGCCCGGAACGGGCTTCTCACGCGCCTTGTTACTTGACGTTGACGTAAACGTCGTCTTTCTACGGTATCAAGTTTTAATTCCAGACGCATATCTGCTTCGGAATCTCGCCCGAGCTGCATGCGACACCATCAAGGAAGAGAGAGGGAGCCCCATGGCTGACGCCTATATCTATGACGCCGTGCGCACACCGCGCGGCAAGGGCAAGAAGGATGGCAGCCTTCACGAAATCACGGCTCTGAGCCTGGCTTCGCAGGTTCTGGAAGCCCTGCGCGACCGCAACAACCTGGACACCTCCAAGGTCGATGACGTCATATTGGGCGTGGTCTCGCCCGTGGGTGAGCAGGGCTCGGTTATCGCCCGCACTGCCGTTCTGGCCGCCGGCTATGCGCAGGAAACTGCAGGCGTTCAGTTGAACCGCTTCTGCGCCTCGGGCCTCGAAGCCGTGAACGTGGCCGCTGCCAAGGTGAAGTCGGGCGAAGCGGGCATGGCCATCGGCGGTGGCGTCGAAGCCATGAGCCGCGTGCCGATGGGCTCTGACGGCGGTGCCTGGCCGACCGATCCCTCGGCAGCCTTCCCGTCCTATTTCGTGCCGCAGGGCGTGTCGGCTGACATGATCGCCTCGAAATAC
>DLIT01000118.1:0-503 GCA_002483865.1 Brevundimonas sp. UBA7635 | reverse complement strand
GGGAAGAAAAGCGCTTTGCCAGGTCGGTGGTCGCTGTGAAGGACCAGCTGGGCCTGACCCGTCTGGACCGTGACGAAACCATCCGTCCGAACACCGACATGCAGACCCTGGGTGGCCTGAACCCGTCCTTCACCATGATGGGCGGCATGGGCTTTGATGCTGTGATCAACCAGCGCTACCCCGAAGTGGCTGGCGTGACCCACGTCCACACCCCGGGCAACTCCTCGGGCATCGTTGACGGTGCCGCTGGCGTGCTGATCGGCTCGAAAGAACTGGGCGAGCAACTGGGCCTGAAGCCGCGCGCCAAGATCCTCGGCGGTGCGTCGATCGGTTCGGAGCCGTCGATCATGCTGACCGGCCCCGAGCCCGTCACCCGCAAGCTGCTGACCCGTCTGGGCATGTCGGTGGCCGACATCGACCTGTACGAACTGAACGAAGCCTTTGCCGCTGTGGTCCTGCGCTACATGCAGGCTCTGGATATTCCGCACGACAAGATCAACGTC
>DLIT01000087.1:2423-12129 GCA_002483865.1 Brevundimonas sp. UBA7635 | reverse complement strand
CCGGAGTCAATGCTCATGGGACCCTTTTGGCGGCAAAACCGGCTCAGACAGGACCTTGGAGCGGGATGTGCCCTGATTTGTTGTGCTGCTGCAATAGTCGCATAGGGCCGGGCGGGGTCTGAAGGCGCGGCAATGGACGAAATCGCCCTCTCGACTGTTACACAGTAACAGACTATGGGACGGCATGAACCCTGACGGCCTTGTCCAGCCTCTGATCCTGTCGCTTGTCGGCGGCGGCTTTATTGCGTCCGCTCTTCACGCGGCCCTGCCGACACACTGGCTGCCCTTTGTCCTGGTGGGGCGGGCCCAGGGTTGGGGTCTGCGGCGCGTGGCGCTGACCGTTCTTCTGGCCGCCACGGTCCATATTATAGTGACGGCCGCGATCGGGGCGGTTGTGGCCGTTGCTGGCGTGGCGCTGGACCGTTGGCTTCATGGGGTGCTGCCCCATCTGTCGGCCGCCCTGCTGTTCCTGTTCGGGGCCTTCTATCTGGCGCGCTACTGGCACCGGACCACGACGCCGGACTGCAAGGGCTGCGAACATGACGAGCCGAAGGTGTCTGATCGCGCGGCCGTCCTGGGTCTTGTGGCCTTGATGGCCGCCTCGCCGGGCGAGGTCCTGCTGCCGCTCTATCTTTCGGCCGCAACCCAAGGATGGGGCGTCTTCGTCGGCATGAGCCTGGGCTTCTGGCTCGGAACCGTGGCGGGGATGCTGATGCTGACCTCTCTGGCCATGGCTGGCTATTCGATCCTGCGACTGGAACGCTGGGCCCGATACGAAGGAGTGGTCCTGGGTATCTCCCTGATCCTGCTCGGCTTTATCATGACATTCCATCCGGCCTGATCTGATAGGTTATATCTTTACATTCAAAGGCTTAAGAGCGACCGGCTTGACCGGAGGCACGGGACAGGCCTAAGCCTTGAGGTCATGGCACATGACCACACCCAGGGTGACGCCGATCACGGGCATCGCCACGATCCTGACGGGTCCCATCACGGGCACGGCCATGACCATTCTCATGGTCTGGGGGGACATCATCATCATCCGGTGGATACAGGGGACTGGCGCTACGCTGTCGGGCTGATCGTTAACCTGGCCTTTGTTGTCGTCGAGTTCGGGGCAGGGGTTCTGTCCCAGTCCACGGCCCTGATGGCCGATGCCGGGCATAATCTGTCAGACGTCTTGGGGTTGGCCATGGCGGGCGGCGCGGCCTGGCTGGCCCGCCGGACGGCCGGGGCCAACCGCACCTATGGCTATGGCAAGGCGACGGTACTGACCGCCCTGGGCAATGCCCTGCTGCTGATCCTTGCCTGTGGTGCCATTGCCTTTGAGGCCGTGCGGCGTCTGGCCGAGCCTGCGCCCGTGGCGTCGATGACCATCATGGCCGTGGCTGGCATCGGCTTTGTCATTAACCTCGGCACGGCCTTCCTGTTCATGAAGGACCAGCACAAGGACCTGAACGTGCGCGGGGCCTATCTGCACATGATGGCCGATGCAGCCGTGTCGCTGGGCGTGGTCATCGCCGGTGCGGTGATCCTGTTAACCGGCTGGGCCGTGGTCGATGCCCTGGTCAGTCTGGTGATCGTGGCCGTCATCCTGATCGGCACCTGGGGTCTGCTCAGGGATTCGGTCAACCTGGCCCTGGATGCCGCGCCCAACCGGCTGCAGGTCGACAAGGTCCGTCAGGCGCTTCTGGCCCTGCCGGGCGTGACGGCCATCCATGACCTGCACGTCTGGGGCCTGTCGACCACGGACGCAGCCCTGACGGTCCACCTGGTGCATGAGCGCGCCGATGCCGATCGGCTTCTGGAGGAGGCCCAGCGGTTGGCCCGCGATCAGTTCGAGATCAGCCACACCACATTCCAGTTGGAAGCCTCAAGTCTGCCGCACTGCCCGCGCTGCTGAGGCTATGGCACCGGGCGGGCGTCTTCGCCTGAGCTTGAATGCACGTCCCCCTTCCATTTCCAGGCGGGACGCTCCATCTAGCGGGCATGACCCAAAAGACCCCCGTAACCGTCCTGACCGGCTATCTCGGTGCCGGCAAAACCACGCTTCTGAACCGGATCCTGACCGAGGATCACGGCAAGCGTTATGCCGTCATCGTCAACGAGTTTGGCGAGATCGGCATCGACAATGATCTGGTGGTCGGGGCCGACGAAGACGTGTTCGAGATGAACAACGGCTGCGTCTGCTGCACGGTGCGCGGCGACCTGATCCGCGTCGTCGGGGGCCTGATGAAGCGCCAGCGTCCGGGCAAGCCGGCCTTTGACGCCATCATCGTCGAGACGACCGGCCTGGCTGACCCCGGTCCGGTCGCCCAGACCTTCTTTGTCGATGACGAAGTCAAGGCCAAGACCCGGCTCGACAGCGTGACGACCCTGGTCGACGCCAAGCACGTCATGGCCCGCCTGGACGACTCGAAGGAAGCGCGCGAGCAGGTGGCCTTTGCCGACCGCATCATCCTGAACAAGGTCGATCTGGTTGATGAGGCCGACTTGGTGGCGGTCGAGCGACGCCTGCGTGGCCTGAACCCTCTGGCTCCCATCGTCCGCGCCGAGCGCTCGAACGTGCCGCTGGATCAGGTCCTGGGTCTGAATGCCTTCGATCTGGAGCGTATCGTCGAGGTGCGCCCCGACTTCGTGAACCCGCCGCATGGGGCCGAGGGCCACGTCCATGACGAGCATTGCGGTCACGACCATCATCACCATGATCATCACCATGATCATGACCATGTGCACGACGAGCACTGCGGCCATGACCACGACCACGGGGCCCGTGGCCATAACCATAACGACGACATCAAGGGCATCTCCCTGACCCTGGACCGTCCAATCAACGGGGCCCGGTTCACCGCCTGGCTGGACAAGCTGCTGGGCGAGCAGGGCCAAAATATCCTGCGCGCCAAGGGCATCATCGACGTGGCGGGCGAGGATCGACGTTTGGTCTTCCAGGCCGTCCACATGATCCTCGAAGGCGACTTGCAGCAGCCCTGGGGCGAAAAGGAACGCCGCTGGAGCCGCGCGGTCTTCATCGGCCGCGACCTCAACGAAGCCGAACTCAAGGCCGGCTTCGAAGCCTGCGCCGCGTAAACGGAAAAAGGGGACCACCCCCACCGTCATCCTTCCCATTCCTCCGTCATCCTCCGGCTTGACCGGAGGACCCACGGCTGAGGCAGTCTGGCGTTTCCAAAAGTCGCGCAGACAGCCACCCCGATCCCCGGATCAAGTCCGGGATGACGGCGTCGAAAGAGGCACCACCCTTACCGTCATCCTCCGGCTCGACCGGAGGACCCACGGCTGAGGCAGGGGCGCATGTTCAAAAGTCGCGCAGACGACCACCCCGATCCCCGGGTCAAGTCCGGGATGACGGCGGAATGACGGCGTCCAACGACTGCCAGACGCACGCAATCCCCCGCGCCAAACCCGGCAATTTCCCGGCATTGCCACCGCTACGCCGCCTTTTGCCCGCCTGGGTCATGGATCGTCCTAGGCTGCAGGTCCGCCCGCCCCCCGGTGGCCAGGCCCCATCTCGCGTTCCTGACCGGGATTAGACAGATGAGACTCTCTGGACCCTGTTTTTTTCCGCAGCCCCACGTCTCGCGTCAGATGTCATGCTGGTGATCGTTTCGAGAAGCCCAGAAGGCTCTAGAGGTTGGAGAGTATGCTAATGCAGTTAACGAGGGAAACGTTACTTATGGTGCCGGGAGAAACATGGAAGGCAATTCCGAATATTTGGTGGTAGAAGTTTAGGTGCATTGGGTGCCTCCGCAACGGTTTCCGGAGGTATTAGCAAGGGTCAAACTTTTGATGTGATCGCAATGAATGTAGCTGTTCCCATCATGGTTGGCAGCGCAATGGCAGTTGCCAGTGCAAAGGTGGGTACCCTTTTGGGGGCACCAGGTGTCGGGACCTTCGCCATCGGTTTTGCGAGTGGAGTAGTGATAGAAATAATAGGCACTATTATAGCTAGAACATATGCCTATGCCAGGGGGGGCAGGGATGTTGAAGTCAAGTCAATTGAACTTGTACGCCAATAGATGGGTGATGTTATTTTGTTACATTTTTATTGTGACAATACTGTGCTCTTTGTTTCTGTATAGGCTTCCATCTACCTATTTTAGACTTCTGCTCGAGCCTTATGGGCGATTGATAATTTTAATACCTTCTTTATATATTATTTTTGTTTCTGTTAAATATTTACCCGTGTTTGTTAGGGCTGTAGTGGGCAAGCCAATTATAGCTGTGGATTGTGAATCAATAAAATTATTTTCATGGAGGCTCATTTCCATACCGATTATAGATATCCAATCATTTACAATTTCTACACGGTCGCACAGTATTGTTTCGATAGAGACAAGAGATGATTTATATTTGACGATAAATACATTTAGTAAGCCAAATTCGGAAGCACTTGTCTCTTTTTTAGAAGATGTTCGTGCATCTAGATGACGGTGAGAATTTTATTATGAAGGAGAACCTGTCGACTTAGACGATCTCCGGATAGGCTGCCGGTCTTGTGCGCGAAGATTTCCAGATATTCACCTAGCAGGAAGTGTTTGACGTAAGCCTGCTCGCGGCTGGCTTATCGGCCAAATCTCCGATCGCCCCGGCCATCTCCTCGATCGTCGCTCCCTCGTCCAGCGCGGTCTTTACCAGAGGCCCGAAGGGAGCGAGCGCCCCGTCCAGGGCGTCATCGGCCATGAAACCGGAGATGAGCAGCAGGGTCATGGGGTCCATATAGGCCTGGTGGGCGACAGAGGCGATCGGGGGCGCTATGAGGCTTTGACAGACCTGCCCAAGACACGATTTGAGTGCCGCATGACCCAATATTCCTTTGACGCCCAGGTGACTGCGGTTGTGTTCGACCGCACCCAGGCCATCTTCGCCCTGGGCGACGGCAGCGTGCGCTTTGAGAACGGCACCGCCCATGAAGTCCACGACGGGGCCATCCTGTGCGCCTGCGCCCATCCTACCGGCGAGGGCATCGTTACCGGGGGCGATGATGGCCAGGTGATCTGGACGCGCGAGGATGAATCCGTGGTCCTGGCCACCACCGGCGGCCAGTGGGTCGATTCCATCACCGCCTCTCCCGAAAGCGGCCTGATCGCCTTCTCGGCTGGAAAGAAGCTGATTGTGATTGATTTCAATGACTTGTTCTTCCGTCGTGAGTTTGTCCATGAACGGACCGTGTCGGGCGTGGCCTTTGATCCCAAGGGACGCCGGGTGGCCGCCTCGACCTATGGCGGGGCCTGGATCTGGTATGCCCGCATCGAGCAGCAGCAGCCGGTCAAGTTGGCCTGGGCGGGCTCGCACCTCGACGTCCTGTTCTCGACGGACGGGGCCTTTGTCATCACCTCGATGCAGGACAACCAACTGCACGCCTGGCGTCTGAAGGATGCCAAGAACATGCGGATGCCCGGTTATCCGACCAAGGTAAAAAGCTTTGGCTTCATGACCAAGGGCCAACTGCTGGCCACTTCGGGGGCCCAGGGCGTGGTGCTGTGGCCCTTCATCGGCAGCAATGGCCCGATGGGGCGCGAGGCGACCGAGATCGGCTATGACCAGTCGACGGTGGTGACGCGCGTCGCCACCTCCGTCTCCCAGGGCCGACTGGTCGCGGGGCTTGAGGATGGCCGGGTCTGGTGGGCTGATCCGGCCGGTCGCGGGCTGGAGTTCGTCAAGCGTGACAAGGGAGCCGCCATCGTGGCTCTGGCCATGAGCGAGGGCGGGGCGCGCCTCGCCTGGGCGAACGAGGACGGTCAGGCCGGCGTCGCTGCCCTGGCCTGATTAACCATCTGTTTCATGTGGATCATTGAGGGGATAGATGGCGCGCAACGGGGCTAGATCCGGGGCCAGGACCCGCAGGCGGCGGCCGCTGCTGACCCTTCTGCTCATCCTGATCCTGATCCCGGTCGGCAGCGTGGCCCTGCATCGCTTCGTGCCGCCGCTGTTCACCATCCTGATGGTCAGGCAGGCCGCGGCCGGCCATGGCATCGACTATCGCTGGCGCTCGCTGGAGCGGATTTCCCCCAACCTGGTGCGCGCCGCCATCGCGGCCGAGGATGCCCGCTTCTGCGAGCATCAGGGCTTTGACTTCGATGCCATCCAGAAGGCGCTCAAGGCCAATGAGCAGGCCGAGCAGTCCGGCTCGTCAAAGGTGCGCGGCGGCTCGACCATCAGCCAGCAGACGGCCAAGAACGTCTTCCTGTGGCCCGGCCGCGACTGGGTCCGGAAGGGACTGGAGGCGGGCTATACCGGCCTGATCGAGCTGGGCTGGGGCAAGCGGCGGATCATGGAGGTCTATCTGAACGTCGCCGAATGGGCTCCCGGTGTCTATGGCGCAGAGGCCGCCGCCCAGCACTGGTTCGGCAAAAGCGCCAGTGATCTGTCTGTCCAGCAGGCCGCGCGCCTGGCCGCCATCCTGCCCGCGCCGCGCCGTTACCGCGCCGCCAATCCCGGCCCCTATGTCCAGCGCCGCGCCCGCCGCATCCAGGCCAATATGGGCGAGGTCAGGGCCCAGGGCCTGGACCGCTGTGTCCTTCTACAGAAACTTGTTAACTCTGCCTCTTGGGGTTTCCATAACCCTGTAATGCCACACTGACGCTTTCGCGGAAGAAACCGGATATCCAACCGCAGCGGGCGAGGCATGACGGCGAAACTTGGTGAGCTGATGCGGGGCGCATGGCTTCGCCGCCTGATCGGAGGCGCGAAGGCCTTTGGGCGCGAGACCCGGGGCAATGTCGCCATGATGTTTGGCCTGGCCCTGCCCTTGCTGGTCATGATCAGCCTTGGGGCCATCGACATCCACCAGGCTTCGCGCGTCAAGGCCAATCTTCAGGATGCCCTGGACGCCGCCGCCCTGGCCGCCGCCCGCTCCAGCCATTCCGATGCTGCTGGCATCCAGCGCATGGGGATGGATGCGCTCAAGGCCAATATGCCTGACTATTTCCGCGATGGGGGCGGCGACACGGCGACCTTTGTGTTGGACGGCAATACCTTGCTGGCGGATGCCCGGGTTCAGGTAAAGGTGCTGGTCGCCAACATCATCCTGCCACCCTATGGCCAACTGCTCGATGACTATCTGCCGGTATCGGGTCATTCGGAGGTCCTGCGGTCCTCGCGCAACGTCGAGGTGGGCCTGGCACTGGACGTGACTGTGTCGATGGAGGGCGCGCCGCTTGCGGCCCTGAAGGAGGCGGCCAGGGAATTGGTCACCATTGTAGTGCAGGACCAGCAAACCCCCTTCTATTCCAAGATCGGCATTGCGCCCTATGGTGCTGGGGTGAATCTGGGCTCACGTGCCAATGCCGCGCGCGGCGCGGTCAAGGGGCCGGTCACTGTCCAGAATGCGCAGTGGACCACGGGAGCGGTCAAGTCGATCTCTGGCATCACCCGCGCTAGCGAAGGGGTGATTTCGGCCACCAATCACGGATTTTCCAACGGGGATGCGGTGATGATCACCGGGGTCCGTGGCATGACCCAGATCAATGGCTATGCTTATGAGGTCACCGGAGCTCAGACAAACAGTTTCAGGGTGAGACGACAGGGACAGTCCAGGCTTCTGGATAGCCGCAACTTCTCTACCTATCAGGGAAACGGTCAAATTCGTAAGTGCCTGGTGGCGGACTGCTCAGCCGTGGTCACCGCGCCCCGTCACGGGCTGAAGAGCGGCGAATACGTCTGGATTGATGAGGTTCGGGGCATGACAGGGCTTAACCGGTCCTACCTGCGCGTCGGCGACGTGACGCCGGACAGCTTCTCGACGGGTTTGCTCGGACACAACCTGGGAGCCTATTCCAGCAATGGCCGGGTCTGGTGCACTACCCTGGGGTGCGAGCGCTATCGCTTTACCAACAAGCAGAACACCCAGAGCGTACTTTTTGTCAGTAACTGCGTCAGCGAACGGGCGGGAAGCGAGGCCTATACCGATGCGCCGCCATCCAGTGCCCCGGTCGGCTTTAACTATCCCTCCAGCCGGGCGGCCTGTCCCGCTTCCGAGACTACGGCCCTGTCCAGTTCGCGCGAGAACCTGATCGAGGCGATCGATGACCTGAAGGTTGAAGGAACAACAGCCGGGCAGATCGGCGTGGCTTGGGGCTGGTATCTGGTGTCCCCGCGGTTTGCATCCTTCTGGGGCGGCTCGAGTGCACCGGCACCCCACGATACGGACAAGACCCTCAAGGTGGTGGTGCTGATGACCGATGGGGAGTTCAACACGCCCTATTGCGACGGCGTTGTCGCCTCCGACGCCGACATCGGCAGCTATGTCGGCAATAGCAATCTGATCAGGTGTCCCGCTTCCAATGGCGATCCCTTCACCCAGGCCGTCAAGCTGTGCAACGCCATGAAGGCCCAGGACATCGTCGTCTATACCGTGGGGTTCAACCTCAGCAGCAGCCGCGGCGGTAAGGGCGTCGACACGGCGATCGAGGTGATGGAAACCTGTGCCACGGTCAAGGCCACCCACTTCCATGACACCCGCTCCGGTGCAGACCTGAAGGAGGCCTTCAAGGCCATCGGGCGCGACATCACCCGACTGCGTATCTCACGATAGATCGGAACTTCGGGCCACGAAAAAGGGCCGGACGAACGAGCGTCCGGCCCCGGTTTCATAAGCTAACAGAGGCCCTAGATCAGTTTGATCTCACGCAGGCGCTCAGTCAGGAAGTCCTCGGCCAGGATGGTCTTGCCAGCATACCGGTCCGGGTTTTCGGGGGTGATCGTCGACGGCAGGGTCTCGATCGGGAAATCCGGATTGAAGTGCAGGAAGAAGGGCGTCGAGTAGCGGGCAAAGCCTCGACGCTCTGGGGCCGGATTGACCACGCGGTGGGTCGTCGACGGCAGGACGTGGTTGACCAGTCGCTGCAGCATGTCGCCGATGTTGATGACCAGGGCACCCGGCGGCGGGGCGATATCCAGCCATTCGCCGTCGGCATCCTTTAGTTGCAGACCCGCTTCCTCGGCACCCAGCAGCAGGGTGATGACATTGATGTCCTCGTGGGCACCAGCGCGCACGCCCGGCGCATCGGCCGGAACCGGCGGATAGTGCAACAGGCGCAGGACCGAGTTGCCCAGCTGGACCTTGTCCTCGAAGTAGTCGTCATCCAGCTTCAGATAGCGGGCCACGGCCTTCAGAATCTTGCGACCCAGGGCATCCAGGTCCTCGTACATGCCATAGACATTCTGCCTGAACGACCCGATCTCGGCTGGCCACAGGTTATCGCGCATATACTTCTTGTAGGCGTGGCCTTCCGGCAGTTCGCGGCCGGTGTGCCAGAATTCCTTCAGGTCGTGGGCCTGGGCCCCTTTGGCGGTTTCGACGCCGAACGGGGTCAGGCCGCGGGCACCGCCGGTGCCGGGCATGTGGTATTGCCGCTTGGTCTCTTCATCCAGGGCGAAGAAGGCCTTGGCATCGGCGATGGCGGCATCGATCCGCGTCTGATCCAGGCCATGGTCGGCGATGACGGCAAAGCCATAACGCTGAAACGACGCACCCAGGGCATCTGAGAAGGCCTGGAAGTGGGTGTCATAGGCCTTCATCGACACCGGCACGATGGCACGGGTCTTGTTGGGATCCTCGGCCGAAGCCACGGCCAGGGCTTCTGAGTTGGGGTTGGCGGTCACGGACACGGTGCCTCTTCGTGGAATTCTAAATCTCAATACGCCCTATCGAGCGAAAAAGGCAGTCCGGGGGCAGCTATCGTCGATT
>DLIT01000087.1:0-2329 GCA_002483865.1 Brevundimonas sp. UBA7635 | reverse complement strand
CCAGATAGGACAAAGGCCTCGCGGCGGTCCGCGAGGCCTTTGATGGTGGAGCTTAGCGGGGTCGAACCGCTGACCTCTTGCATGCCATGCAAGCGCTCTACCAACTGAGCTAAAGCCCCATGCCGGATGGCACGGTCTATCTACCGAAGAAAGGAATGGTGGAGCTTAGCGGGGTCGAACCGCTGACCTCTTGCATGCCATGCAAGCGCTCTACCAACTGAGCTAAAGCCCCAAACCTTTCGGATCGGCCTCGCCGGGAACAGTTATGCTCGCCAGCGAGGCGCGGAAACTATGTCAGGCCTTTTCAGATATCAAGCCGGTCTGACAACTTTTTTTCCGCCTAAATTCCGAACCTTGGTATTAGTCGTCGTCGCGCGACGGCTTGACCAGATCGTCGTCCAGACCATCGTCGTCTTCGTCTTCGATGAAGGGCACGGAATCGTCGTCGTCGTCGCTCAGGGCGTCGTCGTCATCGCCATCCGTGGTGCCCAGGCCAGCGTCTTCAGCGGGCTCGGCATCGTCGTCGTCGTCCGGCGTCAGGATGGGCTCGTGGCCTTCCTGGTCGATCTCGGGAGTCGAGGCCTCGAGGTCTTCTTCTTCCTCGTCGCCGTCCGCCGACTTGTCGGCGACCTGATCTTCCGTCTCTTCGTCGGCTGCGTAGCCGGGGCCGCGGCGACCGCGACGGTTACGCAGAGCTTCTTCAAGCGGATCAAACTCGGCGTCGCACTTGGGGCAGTGCGCCGGGCGACGGTTCAGATCATAGAATTTGGCCTGGCAGTTCGGGCAGACCTGCTTTTGGCCCAGTTCGGGTTTGGCCACGGGATAACCTTCGGCAGGAGTTGAAATCGGGAAACAGGCGGGCTCCCTTGCCACCCAAGGGGGCCGCTGTCAAAAGCCTTCTTTACATACGCCTGATTGGCGTTTCCTCGACAGACGGAGAATCAGGTCGGGTGACTGCCTTTTCTACCCTGAGTTCCCAGCGCGGTGCGGCCCTGAAAGGCCATGTGCGCGCGCCCGGTGACAAGTCGATTTCGCATCGTTCACTGATCCTTGGCGGCATGGCTACAGGCGTGACCGAGGTCGAGGGCCTGCTGGAGGGTGATGACATCCTGGCCACGGCCCGCGCCGTCGAGGCCTTCGGGGCCAAGGTCGAACGTCTGGGCGATGGTTGCTGGCGGATCGAGGGGCAGGGCGGCTTCCGAACCCCGGCCGCCACCATCGACTGCGGTAATGCGGGGACGGGGGTGCGCCTCCTGATGGGCGCAGCGGCGGGCTATGACCTCAGCGTCGTCCTTGATGGGGATGCCTCACTGCGTAAGCGGCCGATGAAGCGGGTCACGGGGCCGCTGGCCCAGATGGGGGCGCGTTTTGATTGGATCAGTGTTGAGGACAGGCTGCCGCTGGCGCTGCAAGGCGGGCACCTGTCCGGTATCCACTATGTGCAGGCGGTGGCCTCGGCCCAGGTCAAGTCGGCCCTACTGCTGGCCGGGCTGAACGCTTCTGGCGACACGGTAGTGGTCGAGCCTGAAAAGAGCCGCGATCACACCGAGCGAATGCTGAGCGCTTTTGGAGCCCGGATCGAGGTGGTCGAGGAGGGGACGGGCTGGCGTATCCGGCTGGCGGGCGGGCAAAAGCTGACCGGCACCGCCGTAGCCGTGCCGGGCGACCCCTCTTCGGCGGCCTTTCCGCTTGCGGCGGCGCTTGTGGTACCAGGGTCGGAAGTCACGGTGGAAGGGGTGATGCTGAATCCGCTGCGAACCGGTCTGTTCGATACCTGGATGGATATGGGTGCCGACCTGACCTTTTCGAACCGCCGTCTGAGTGGCGGTGAGGACGTGGCTGACATCACGGCCCGCCATTCCTCCCTGAAGGGCATTGTCGTGCCAGAGGATCGGGCTGCCTCCATGATCGATGAATATCCGATCCTGGCCGCTACCGCCGCCTTTGCGGAGGGACCAACCGTCATGCGCGGCATTGGCGAGATGCGGGTCAAGGAAAGCGACCGCATCGCCCTGATGGTGGCGGGTCTGCGCGCCTGCGGGGTTCAGGTCGAGGAAGAGGCTGAAGGCTTTATTGTTGCGGGCGGCCCTGTCCGGGGCGGAGCCACGGTCGAGACGGCCCATGATCACCGCATTGCCATGAGCCACCTTGTGCTGGGCCTGAATGCCGACCAGCCGGTATCGGTGCGGGACCCGGAGATGATCGCTACCTCATTTCCCGGATTTGTGGAGCTGATGCGTGGCCTGGGGGCGAGCGTCGGTTAGGGTCGCACGCTTTTTTTGTTATGCTTCGACATTGGTCAGGTCCGGCTTGCCTTTTGGGGTGAGGG
>DLIT01000012.1:7400-15683 GCA_002483865.1 Brevundimonas sp. UBA7635 | reverse complement strand
GCCAACCCGGACCTGGGCCGCACCTATCGCCTCATTGCCGAGGGCGGGCGCGATGCCTTCTATGACGGGGTCCTGGCCGACCACATCGAGCGCTACTTCGCCCGCATCGGCGGCTGGCTGAGGCGCAGCGACCTGGCGGCCCACCGCACCGAATGGGTCGAGCCGCTGATGACCACCTATCGCGGGGTCGAGGTCTATTCCCTGGGGCCCAATACCCAGGGCCTGTCGACCAACCAGATCCTGAACATCTGCGAACAGTTCGACCTGAAGTCGATGGGCTTCCAGTCGGCGGCCTCGCTGCACATCCAGGCCGAGGCCAAGCGCCTGGCCTTTGAGGACCGCGCCCGCTACTTCGCCGACGACCGGTTCTCGAAGACCCCGACCGAATGGCTGAACTCAAAGGCCTATGCGGCCGAGCGGGCGAAGCTGATCAACCCGAACCGCGTCATGGACCGCGTCTTCCCCGGCGACGCCCCGACCCAGGGCGACACCACCTATTTCAGCGTGGCCGACAGGGACGGGATGATGGTCAGCTGGATCCAGTCCAACTATCGCGGCATGGGCGGCGGCCTGGTGCCCGATGGCCCCGACGGCGCGACCCTGGGCTTCATGTTCCAGAACCGGGGCGAGCTGTTCGCCCTGAAAGACGGGCACCCCAATGTCTATGCCCCCGGCAAGCGCCCCTTCCACACCATCATCCCCGGCTTCGCCTGCAAGGACGGAGAGCCGTGGCTGGCCTATGGCGTCATGGGCGGCGGGATGCAGCCCCAGGGCCAGGCGCAGATCATCATCAACATGGTCGACTATGGCCTGGACCCGCAGGAAGCCGGCGATGCCCCGCGCTGGCAGCACTATGGCTCAAGCGAACCGACCGGCCAGCCCGCCGAGGGCGTCGGCAAGCTGCACCTGGAATCCGGCGTGCCCGAGGAGACCAGGCGCCAGCTGGCGGCCATGGGCTGGGACCTGGGCCCGCCCGACGGCGGTTTTGGCGGCTACCAGAACGTGATGAAGCAGATCAACGAACAGGGTCGCTGGACCTACGGGGCCGCCACCGAGATGCGCAAGGACGGCAACGCCCTGGCCTATTGAGACCGGCCTTGACCTGACGCCACGTCATTACCCTAGTGTCCGTCTCCAAAGGGGACGGACATGGGCGATCTGATTCAGCGCGACTTCATCAAGGCGGCCGATGACGGGTTTGCCCTGTCCATGCGGCTGACCTCGGCCCCGGTGCCCCGGCTGGCCGTTCTCGTCTCGTCGGGCACGGGCTATCCCAAGGGCTTCTATGACCGCATGGCCCGCTGGATGGCCCAGCGCGGAGCCGCCGTCCTGACCTATGATTTCCGCGGCATCGCCGGATCGCGGCCCGATGACCTGAAGGCATCGCCCATCGACTATCCCGACTGGGGCCGTCACGACATGCCCGCCGCGCTTGAGGCCCTGATGGAGGCCGCGCCCGGTGTGCCCGTGGTCCATGTGGGCCACAGCGTCGGTGGCCACTTCATCGGCCTTATGCCCAATCACGCCGCGATCAGCCGCCATGCCTTTGTCTCGGTCGGCACGGGCTGGTGGGGCGGGCACCTGAAGCGTTATCGCCATCTGGAACTGGCCTTCTGGTTCCTAATCGGTCCCTACAGCCTGGCCCGCCACGGCTATATCAAGGGCAGCCTGTGGGGCGGGACCGACCTGCCGCCCCGGGTCTTCAAAACCTGGCGGCGCTGGTGCCACGCGCGAGACTATTTCAGCGCGGATCTGGATGGCCCGATGGCTCCGCATCACTATGAGGCCGTGACCGCGCCGATCCGCTCGTGGATCTTCACCGACGATCCCATCGCCACGCCCCAAAGCGGGGCCGACCTGCTCACAGTCTATCCGAACGCCCCCATCGGCATGGAAATCATCAGGCCCACCGACCTGGGCGTGCGGCGGATCGGCCACGACGGGGCCTTCCGCCGGGGGATGGCGCCCTTGTGGGAACAGATTTTCCACTGGCTCGAACATGGCGAGGGCTGAGCCCGTCCCTATATCCCGGTCACTGTCCGCACCGGAGTAAGCCATGCCCTTTTCGAACCAGCCGACCGTGACCGCCTCGGGGGTCGAGATTCCCCTGCTGGGCTTTGGCACCTGGCAACTGGACGAGCAGGCCGCGCGGCGCATGGTGCGCGAGGCCCTGCGCATCGGCTATCGCCACATCGACACGGCCTGGATCTACAAGAACGAAAAGGCGGTGGGCGACGGCATCGCCGACGCCGTGGCAGAGGGGATCATCGACCGCGACGACATCTGGGTCACCACCAAGATCTGGGTCGAGCACTTCCACCGCGAGGCCCTGCTGCGCCAGGCCGAGGAATCCGCCCTCAGCCTGGGCCTGACGCCCGACCTTCTGTTGCTGCACTGGCCCAAGCCGACCCCGGCTCTGAAGGAAACCGTCGAGGCCCTGAACGAGGCCCAGACCCTGGGCTTCACCAAGCACATCGGCCTGTCCAACTTCCCCTCGGCCCTGTGGCGCGAAGCCCAGGGCCTGTCGGCGGCCCCGCTGATCACCAACCAGATCGAATACCACCCCTACCTGTCGCAAAAGACCCTGATCGGCGCTGCCAATGAACTGAATGCCAGCCTGACCGCCTGGTCGCCGCTCGCCCAGGGCAGGATTGCCGATGATCCGACCATCACCGAGATCGCCCGCGCCCACGGCAAGACCAATGGCCAGGTGACCCTGCGCTGGATCGTCCAGCAGGGCGTCATCGCCATTCCGCGCACCGCCCGGGAAAGCCGCGCGGCCGAAAACTTCGACATCTTCGACTTCGAGCTGACCGGCGAGGAGATGGACCGCATCTTCTCCCTCGCCCACGCCGACGGCCGCATCGGCACCTGGCTGGACGAGGCCTTTGAATGGGACAATGATCTCTGACCCTTCGATCAGGTGAGGAGGACGCCATGGGTGCCGTGCTCGGCTTTCCCCAAATCGACCCGGCCGATGCCGCCATCGGTGCCCGCATCCGGCACTGGCGTGACCAGCGGGGCATGACCGCAGAAGACCTGGCCCACCGGCTGGGCCTGACGCCTGAGGCCCTCAAACGCGTCGAGGCTGGCCGCCAGCACCTGGATTCGGCGGCGATCGACGCCGCCACCCGGGCCCTGCGCCTTCCCGTCTGGGCCCTGATGACCGATCAGCCCGCATACTGAGCCGCGACAGGTGACAGACGGCGCAATGCCGCCTAATCCAGCCGCATGGCCTATAAATCCCTTCGCGATTTCATCGAACAGCTGGAAACACAGGGCGAGCTGGTCCGCGTGTCGGAACCCGTCTCGACCGTGCTGGAAATGACCGAGATTCAGACCCGTCTGCTGCGTAACGGCGGACCGGCGGTGATCTTTGAAAAGCCTGTCATGCCCGACGGCTCGGTCAGCCCCATTCCCTGCCTTGTGAACCTGTTCGGCACGGTCAAGCGCGTAGCCATGGGCGTGACGCTGGAAAACAAGCAGCGCACCACTACCCAGGAATTGCGCGAAGTGGGCGAACTGCTGGCCTTCCTCAAGAACCCTGTCCCGCCGCGTGGTCTGGGCGAGGCGATGGAAATGCTGCCGCTGGCCAGGACGGTCATGTCCATGCGCCCCAGGACCGTGAAGAAGGCTCCGGTGCAGGACGTCGTCCTGACGGGCGACGACATCGACCTGACCAAGCTGCCGATCCAGTCGTGCTGGCCGGGCGAGCCCGCGCCGCTGATTACCTGGGGTCTCGTCGTCACCAAGGGACCCTCCGACGACCGCGAGGACGACTTCAACCTCGGCATCTACCGCATGCAGGTGCTGGGCAAGGACAAGGCCATCATGCGCTGGCTGGCCCACCGTGGCGGTGCCCAGCACTATGCCCGCCACAAGAAGGCCGGCAAGCGCGAGCCTCTGCCCTGCGCTGTGGTTCTGGGGGCCGACCCCGGCACCATTCTGGCGGCGGTCACGCCGGTGCCAGAAACCCTGTCGGAATATCAGTTCGCTGGTCTGATGCGCGGCGAAAAGGCTGAACTGGTGCCGTGCAAGACCGTGCCGCTGATGGTTCCCGCACAGGCGGAAATCGTGCTGGAAGGCCACGTCCTGCTGGACGAGCATCACCCAGAGGGTCCGTATGGCGACCACACAGGTTACTATAATTCGGTTGAGACCTTCCCGGTGTTTCAAGTCAGCGCCATTACCATGCGCCAAAAGCCCATCTATCTGACCACCTTCACGGGCCGCCCGCCGGATGAACCGTCAGTTCTGGGCGAGGCGCTGAACGAGGTCTTCATCCCTCTGCTGCAACAACAGTTCCCCGAGATCGAGGACTTCTGGCTACCGCCCGAGGGTTGCTCCTATCGCATTGCCGTGGTGTCGATGAAGAAGGCCTATCCCGGTCATGCCAAGCGCGTGATGATGGGCTGCTGGTCCTTCCTGCGCCAGTTCATGTACACCAAGTGGATCATCGTCGTGGACCACGACGTCAATGCCCGCGACTGGAAGGATGTCATGTGGGCCATCTCGACCAAGATGGACCCCGCCCGCGACATCACCGTCATCGAAGGCACCCCCATCGACTATCTGGACTTTGCCTCGCCCGAGAGCGGCCTTGGCTCCAAGATCGGTCTGGACGCCACCGACAAGTGGGAACCCGAGACCAAGCGCGAATGGGGCGAGGTCATCAAGATGGACGATGACGTGGTCGAGCGCGTCAACGATATCTGGGACAGGCTGGGTCTGCCCGGCGACGGCACCCCGATCTGGAAGAAGGGCTGATCGCCGAACCTCTCACTCAACCGTCATCCTCGGGCTTGACCGGAGGACCCGGGCGCTCGCCGGAAGATGATGGTAACGCTCTGATACCGGGCTTTTTTCTCTGCACCAAACTGCATAGGGTGCCCCCAGTTCAGTCGCTAGTAGGGAGGGGCCTATGCGACAGGTCACGCTTGCGGTCATTCTGGCTGCCCTGATGTCGAGTCCTGCCATGTCACAGTCCATCGCCAATACCGCACCCTGGGACCAGGCCTTCCTGCCGCCCGCGCCCAAATGGGATGGGCCCTCACGCGCCCTGCTGCGCCCCGCCAGCGACCCGTGGGCGTCCGGCTTCGAGCAGGACCCGGAGCTGAACTTCAGCCCTGACTATGCCGACACCCGCGCCTGGTTCGACCGGCTGGATGCGGCGTCCGACCTGATCCGTATCGAGCAGTTCGGCACCTCGCCCGAGGGCCGCCCGATCTATGCCGTGATCGCCTCAAAGGACGGCGCAGAGTTCGATCCAGCCAAGCCCGTGCTTCTGGCCCAGGCGGGCATTCACCCCGGCGAGATCGACGGCAAGGACGCAGGCATGATGCTGCTGCGTGACATTGCCTTCTACGGGAAGGCGGGCCTGCTGGATAAGGTCAACCTGATCCTCATCCCTATCCTCAGCGTTGATGGGCATGAACGCGCCGGGGCCTATTCGCGCCCCAACCAGCGCGGGCCGCGCATCCAGGGCTGGCGTCACACGGCGACCAACCAGAACCTGAACCGAGACTTCATGAAGCTGGACCAGGCCGAGATGCAGGCCGTCATGGGTCTGATCCACAAGTATAAGCCTGACCTCTACGTCGACATCCACGTCACCGACGGCATCGATTATCAATACGACGTCACCTTCGGCTATAATGGCGAGAACGACGACTGGAGCCGCAGCCCGGCCATCGCCACATGGCTGGACAATGCCTTCAAGCCCGACATGTATGCGGCACTGGAGGCCCAGGGTCACATCCCCGGCGAGCTGGTCTTCGCCATCGACGATCGCGACCCGAAAAAGGGCCTCAGCGATGGCGGCCTGGGCGAGCGTTATTCCAACGGCTGGGGCTCGGCGGCCCACATCCCGACCATCCTGATCGAGAACCATAGCCTCAAGCCGCACGACCAGCGGGTCCTGGGCACCTATGTCTTCCTGGAAACGGCCCTGAAGCTGCTGGCGGACAAGGGCGACAGCCTGCGCGCCGCCATCACGGCCGACCGGGCCCTGCGCCCCGCCGAGCTGCCCGCCAACTTTGTCGGCGAGGAGCAGCCGCGCCGCATCCGCGCCTTCAAGGGCATCCGCTACGAGACCTATCACAGCCCTGCCTCGGGCCGCGAGGAACTGCGCTGGCTGGGCGAGGCCGATCCCGAGCTGTGGCAGGTGCCCTTCTTCGATTCCCGGCCCAGCCTGACGCTGCAGCGCCCGACGGCCTACTGGATCCCATCCTATCGTGCCGACGTGATCGAGCGGCTGCGGATGCAGGGTGTCGAGATGGAGACCTTGAGCACCCCGCGCACCGTCAGCGTCGAGATGCTGCGCCTGGTTGATCCCAAGATCTCGGCCCGTACCAATGAAGGCCACGTGCCGATCACCGTCACGGATGTGAAACCGGAACAGAAGGACTGGACCTTCCCGGTTGGCTCGGTGCGCGTGCCGACCGATCAGCCGATGGGCGACATCGCCATCCTGCTGCTTGAGCCCCAGTCAAATGAGAGCTTCTTTGCCTGGGGCATGTTCCCCGAGGTACTGAACCGCGTCGAATACATCGAGGCCTATGCCATCGCGCCCTTGGCCGAAAAGATGATGGAGGCTGATCCGACGCTCAAGGCCGAGTTCGAGGCCAGGTTGGCCGCCGAGCCGGAGTTTGCCGCTGACGGCGATGCGCGTCTGGCCTGGTTCTATGAACGGACGCCTTTCTATGATCAGCGCTTCCGTCTGTATCCGGTCGCACGGGAGCAATAGGACATGGTGCCATCCATCCAGGCGACGACCCTTTGGGGCGGGTTGCTGATCCTGCTGGTTCTGGCGCTTTCAACTCTTGTGGTGCGTCGTCGTCGACGGTTCCAGATTGCCTTTGGCGACGGCGGACACGAGCCCCTGCGTGACGCCATCCGCGCCTTTGGCAATGCCACTGAATATGTGCCAATCGGGATCTGCGCCCTGATCCTGCTGGCCTTCCTGGGCGTTCCGCCGTGGCTGATCCATGGCGTCGGCGGGGTAATGTTCACCGGCCGCTGCATCCATGGCCTGGGCATGATCTACCAGACCGGCCCCTCGTTTGGACGGGTCGTAGGCATGCTCCTGACCTGGCTGTCCCTGCTTATGGCAGCCGTGGTCCTGGTTGGCTGGTCGGTTCTGTAAGCCGCCGCCACCGCCTCGCGACGAATACCCCGAGCCAGGCCCTGTTGCGATAACCGGTCAGGTTCGCCATATCGGGGCATGTCCCAGACGACGCACTCCCCCGACATCCTTTCCGATCTGGTGGCCGCTGCGCTGAAAGCGGGCGCTGATGCGGCCGAGGCCGTGTCGGCCCATCGCGCCTCCCTGTCCGTCGGCGTACGCAACGCCGAACTGGAAGAGGTCGAGCGTGAGGAGGCCCGCGACCTGGGCCTGCGCGTCTTCATCGGCCGCCGCCAGGCCACGGTGTCTGCCTCTGATCTGTCAGACGGAACCCGGCAACGCCTGGTCGAGCGCGCCATTGCCATGGCCCGGCTGGCTCCCGAGGACCCCTATGCCGCCCTGGCCGCTGAGGATCGTCTTGCCAGAGCTCCGCATCTGGACCTGGACCTGCATGATCCCACCGAACGCTCGGCCGAAGCGCTGGAAGCGGCGGCCGCCGAGGCCGAGGCAGCGGCCCTGTCGGTCGAGGGCGTAGCCCGATCCGAAGGCGGCCATGCCTCGTGGTCGGCCAGCGAATGGCGTCTGGTCACTTCGCACGGTTTTGATGGCCACCATCGCGGCACGGCCTTTTCCATCGGCGTTGGCGTGATTGCTGAAAAAGATGGAGCCATGGAACGTGGCGGCGAAAGCCGGGCGACACGGCACCTGTCTGATCTGCCCGGTGCTCAGGACATCGGCCTGAAGGCGGGCGAACGCGCCGTGGCCCGCGTCGGCCCGCGCAAGATCGCCTCTACGACCGCGCCGGTCATCTTCGAGAACCGGGTGACGACCCAGGTTCTATCGCCCCTGCTCGGAGCTATTTCCGGCCCGGCCATCGCCCGCGGCTCCTCCTTCCTGAAGGACCGACTGGGCCAGTTGGTCCTGCCAGCCGGGACGGATCTGATCGACGATCCCTTCCGCCCGCGCGGCCTGGGGTCGACTCCCTTTGACGACGAGGGCGTGGCCGTCGAGCGGCGCGAGATCATCCAGGACGGCATCCTGACCACCTGGCTGCTGAACACCGCCTCGGCAGCCCAGCTGGGCCTGCAGACCACCGGTCATGCCTCACGCGGGCTGGCGGGTCCCTCAGGCGTCTCGACACACAACCTGCACCTGGCCCC
>DLIT01000012.1:0-7321 GCA_002483865.1 Brevundimonas sp. UBA7635 | reverse complement strand
TGGTTCGAGGATGGCCAGTTGGCCTATCCCGTCAGCGAGGTCACCGTGGCCGGCAACCTGATCGAGCTTTACGCCCGCCTGATACGGGGCTCGGATCTTGAATTTCGCGGCTCATTCAATGCCCCGTCCCTGCTGTTTGATGCGGTGGCTGTCGCGGGCAAATGATGGACTTCGACGAAGATCTTGAGCTGATCCGCAGCGCCGCCCGCCAGGCTGGCCAGTTGGCACTTGAGTATCGCGAGGCGGGCCTGAAGGTCTGGTCCAAGGACGGCGGCTCTCCCGTAACCGACGCTGACCTGGCGGTCGATGCCCTGTTGAAGGAGCGCCTGCTGTCCGCACGCCCCGACTATGGCTGGCTATCCGAAGAGACCGCGGACAGTCCGGAACGCCTGTCGAAGAAACGCATCTTTGTCGTCGATCCCATCGACGGCACTGTCGCCTTCATGCGCAACAAGCCGTGGTGGTGCACCCCCATTGCCGTGGTCGAGGATGGCCAACCCGTCGCTGCCGTCATCTATGCCCCGATGATGGACGAGATGTTCGAGGCTGCCCGCGGTAGCGGCGCGCGCCTTCAGGGCCGCCGCATCACGGCGTCGGACACCTATGAGCTGGAAGATGCCGAACTTCTGGCCGATGCTCGCCTGATGGAGGGCCGCGAATGGGCCGAGCCCTGGCCCCAGATGAAGTTTTCCAAACGCAACGCCCTGGCCTATCGCATGGCCTTGGTGGCCGCAGGTGCCTTTGATGCGGCCATTGCCATCAGCCCGAAGTGGGACTGGGATGTCTGTGCCGGAGCCTTGATCGCTCAGGAAGCCGGTGCAAAAGTAAGTGATCACATGGGCCGACCGTGGCAATTTAATCGCGCCGACCCGCGACAAACGAGCCTGATCTGTGCTGCACCTGCTCTTCACCCGTTGATCGTGCGCCGTACAGCGCCTATCCCGCTCGCCATCTAGTCCCTCCCTGCAATGGATCCCCTCTCCATGGCTGACGCCCACGACCCCCAACTGCTTCATCTCGTCATCGGCGGCGAAATGCGCCATCCGGCCGAGCCCGTTTTCCGCGATCTGACCCAGGTCGAGTTTGTCGGAGCCTTCGGCTCCTATGACGAGGCCAAGGCCGCATGGAAGGCTCGCGCCCAGGCCACCGTCGACAACGCCCATATGCGCTTCTTCATCCTGCACGCCCACAAGCTGATCGACCCGCGCACGGACGCCTGACCCGCGTCGAAACAGCCAGGCCTTTTAACAGGCGGTTGTGCCCTCTGGTGCCAACCGCCTGTTTGCCTATCTGATACGGACTACACGCATCACAAGGAGGCCCGCGATGACCTTGTTTGGCACGACCCTCGATGGGCAGCAGATCATCAGCCTGGTGTCCCTTCTGCTGGTTCTGGTCTTCTGGATTCTGGTCCTGAAACGACAGCGCAGGGGCGATCGCGCCCTGGCCGAGTTGCTGTCGTCCCTAAGGCCTCGGGTGGAGCCAAAGCCTCAAGTGAAAGACAAATCGCCCTCCGATCCGCCGCGTGGCCCCTGGGGCTGAGCTACTCGCGCCGCAGTATGCGGTCCACCATAACCCGGCCCCACCAGGTGCTGCGGAACACGTCGCGGATGGCTTTAGGGTCATAGTCTGGACTGTCGATCCATTCCATGAAGCTGACGCCCGTGGGCTCGACGTCACGGACATAGAGTTCCAGGGTATAATCCAACACACCTGTCAGCCCCTCGCGACAATGCAAGGTGCGCTTGCTCAGCTCACACAGCGCCACCGAAATCGGTTCCCCCAGATGGAAGTGCCTGTAGAAGACCGCCATCAGCCCGGCCCGGTCCGCCCCCGACTTGCAGTGGATCAGCACCGGATACTCGATGCTCTCGAACAGCGCCTTGGCCCGATGGATTCGTTCGGGCTGGGGCGGGTCGCGCGAATCCAGCGGGGCATCGATCAGCGTCAGGCCCAGCCGTTTGCAGGCCTCGACCTCCAGCCAATAATAGGCCTCGTTTCTCTGCCCGCGCAGATTGATGACCGTGCGGATGCCCTGCCGCTGCCAGTAGGCCAGCTGGCCCGGCGACGGCTGGTTGGTCCGGACCAGGTCCGGCCCGATCCAGTGGGCATTGGCAAAGGCCGTGCGCAGAAACGCGTGGTCCTGCCAGAAATAGGACCAATAGGCCTTAAACCGGCCAGAAGGCGTTGTCAGATCAAACGACGACATCATTTCGCAGATAGTGCCGAAATCGCATCCCGTTACCCATAGCTGAAGCTGGAGCGCTTGACTTGGCGCCCATACCGTTCGACCGAAGCTTCCATGACTGTTTCCGCGCCCGGCACTGATGACCGCCAACCGATCCGCCCCCTACTGGGTCGCATCTGGCGTGACTATTTGTCAAAGCATCGTCGCGCCTTCTTTTCCTCGCTGCTTTTCGCGGCCCTGTCCGGCGGCCTGACGGCCCTGCTGCTCAAGTTCCTTGAACCGGCCATCGACCTGCTGTTCACCCCGCATGAAGGAACGGTCCAGCTCTGGGGCCTGACTTTTGACGCGCGCCATGTGCTGCTGATCGTTCCAGCCTTCATCATCGTGGTGGCCATTCTTCGCTCGCTGTCCATGGCGGCCCAGGCTGCCCTGGTAAACCGACTGGGTCACGGCATTGTTGGCGACATCCAGAAGCAGCTGTTCTCGGGCATGATCCGGGCCGACCTGTCGCGCCTGCGCAACCAGCACTCTGGCACCTTTGTCTCTGCCGTGCTGTTCGATGCCAACCTGGTGCGCGAGGGTTTCACCACCGGCGTGGTCAACTACACCCAGAATGCCCTGGTCCTGGTCGGCGTGCTGATTGCCATGGCCCTGGTCGACCTGCCCCTGACCCTGATCGTCCTGCTGGGTGTGCCGGCCGTCAGCGGCGTCATGCGCAAGTTCGGCAAGAAGTCGCGCAAGGCCGCCAAGGGAGCCATGACCGAGACGGAAAACCTGTCCAGCGCCCTGATGGAGAACCTGGACGGCGTGCGGGTCATCAAGCTGGAAAACCGCGAGACGGCCGAAGAAGCCAATGTCGCCGAGGTGATCAACCGCCGCCAGCGTCATGTCATCAAGGGTGCCGACAGCCGCGCCTTCTCGGGTCCGGCGTCCGACATCATCGCCTATTCCATCGTGGCGGCCGTCATGGGTTATGCGGGCTGGAGCGCCAGCCAGGGCAATATGTCGGTCGGTGCCTTTGCCTCCTTCATCGCCATGCTGATGCTGGCGGGTCAGTCCCTGCGCCAGTTGACCAACCTGACCACCGTCCTGTCCGAGGGCATGAGCGCCTCGCACCGCCTGTTCAACGCCCTGGACATCCAGCCCGAGATCCGCGAGCAGGTCGATCCCAGAATTCTGCCGCCGGGCCCTGTGACCCTGGCCTTCGAGGACGTCGAGTTCGCCTATAACACCGCCGAAGGCACAGTCCCGACCCTGAACGGCGTCAGCCTGTCGGTCGCGCCGGGCGAGACCATCGCCCTGGTCGGCCCGTCGGGTGGTGGCAAGTCAACCATCCTCAGCCTGCTGCCGCGCTTTTATGACGTGACGGGCGGGCGCATCACGGCCAACGGCATCGACCTGCGCGACCTCAGCCTCGCCTCCCTGCGTGATCACATTGCCCTGGTGACCCAGGAGCCCTTCCTGTTTGACGACACCATCGCCGCCAACATCGCCTATGGCCGCCAGAGCGTGACCGAAGACCAGATCATTGAGGCGGCCCGGGCGGCTGCAGCCCATGACTTCATCCAGACCCTGCCTGACGGCTATCAGACCCGCGTGGGTGAAGCGGGTATGCGGATGTCCGGGGGGCAGCGCCAGCGCATCGCCATCGCCCGCGCCTTCCTGAAGGACGCGCCCATCCTGCTGCTCGACGAGGCCACCAGCGCGTTGGACACCGAGAGCGAGACCCTGGTCCAGGCGGCTCTGGAGCGGCTGATGCACGGCCGCGCCACCCTGATGATCGCCCATCGCCTGTCGACCGTGCGCAACGCCGACCGCATCTATGTCATCGCCGCAGGCCAGGTGGTCGAACAGGGCACCCATGCCAGCCTGATCGCCGCTGGCGGTCTCTATGCCCGTCTTGCTCAGCAGCAGTCGCTGGACGGCCCGCTGTCTGTTGTCACGGACGAGGTGTGACGGTGAGGCCGCTACGCAATCCATTGATTCAGAAGACGGTATCCTTCCTGCTCTCGGAATGGCTGCGCTTCTGCTACGCCACCATCCGCTGGGACCATGAGAACCAGGCCCTGGCCGAGGAGATCTGGGACCAGGGCGGCGGGGTGCTGATCGCCATGTGGCATTCGCGCCTGGCTCTGGGCATCGCTGCCTGGCCCCAGGACCGGGCGCAGCCTGCGCGCGCCATGATCTCCCTGTCCTCGGACGGCGAGTTCCTGGCCCAGGCCATTGCTCGCCTGGGTATTCCCGCCGTGCGTGGCTCGGCGGCCAACAAGGACAAGAAACAGGCCGCCAAGGGAGGCACCCAGGCCCTGCGCGATGGGCTGAAACAGCTCAAGGTCGGAGCCCTGGCCCTGACGCCGGACGGCCCGCGTGGCCCGGCGCGTACCATGGCCGAGGGCCTGCCCGTCATGGCCCGCATCTCGGGCGCGCCGGTCCTGTTCATGGGCCTGTCGTGCAAGCCGGCCATCCGCCTGAACTCGTGGGACCGGGCGCTGATCCCCCTGCCCTTCGGCAAGGGGGCCATTGTCTGGGACCGCGCCACCTATCCAGAGGGGGCCGAGGTGTCCGACGTGGTTGCCGAATGGACCCGGCGCATGAACGCTGTCGAGGCCCGTGCCGACGAGATCACCGGTCTGGAGCGGGTCTGACCGTGAGTTTCAGCCCCGCCCTTGCCGCCTATCGCCTCCTGACCCGGACGCTGGAGCCCCTGGCCCCGCGCCTGCTGGACTCTCGTGTCCGCCAGGGCAAGGAGGACCCGATCCGGCTGACTGAACGCCTGGGCCAGGCCTCCTATCGTCGTCCACACGGCCCCCTGGTCTGGCTGCATGGCGTCAGCGTGGGCGAAGCCCTGTCGATTCTGCCTCTGGCCGAGCGGATCAGGAAGGATCGCCCCGATGTCGCGGTTCTGGTGACCACTGGCACCCTGACCTCGGCTCAGATCCTGGCCAAGCGGCTGCCGCCGTCGATCATCCACCAGTACGCCCCGATTGACGGCCCGGCCGCGGTCGCGCGCTTCCTCGACCACTGGCGACCCAATCTGGGCATTTTTGTCGAGAGCGAACTGTGGCCCAACCTTCTGACCGCCGCGCGCGAGCGGGACATCCCCCTGGCCCTGGTCAGCGCCCGCATTACCCGCCACACGGCCGAGGGCTGGCAGAAAGCTCCCGGCATGGCCCGGCGGCTGATGGCCAGCTTCGCCCACGTCTGGCCGCAGGACCAGGACAGCGCCAACCGGTTGAAATCCCTGGGGGCTCGCATTGACGGACAGGTCAACCTGAAGCTTTCGGGTGAGGCCCTGCCTTATGACAAGATGGAGTTCTCACGCCTGTCGTCCCTGATCGGCGACCGGCCCATCGTGGTGGCTGCCAGCACCCATGCGGACGAGGAGGACGCCATCGTCCAGGCCCTGGACAAGCTGGCCGACCGACTTTTTCTGATTTTGGTGCCGCGTCATCCCGACCGGGCCGAGGCCATCGCCCAATCGCTGAACCAGAACCACTACAGCTTTGCCCGGCGCAGTCGCGGCGAGGCCGTGACCGACCATACCGACATCTACCTGGCCGACACCCTGGGCGAGCTAGGCCTGTTCATGCGCTTGGCCGATGTGGTGGTGATGGGTGGATCGTTCGCGCCTGCACTGGGCGGTGGCACGGTGGGCGGTCACAATCCGCTGGAGCCTGCGCGTCTGGCCAAGCCCGCCATCAGCGGCCCCGACGCCTCCAACTGGCAACAGGTGAACCGCATTTTGAAGCAGGCCGGTGGCCTGACCACAGTCCTGTCTCACGACCACCTGCCCGACGAGGTCCGACCCCTGCTGGAGCGCCCTGAACAGGCGCAAGAGATGGGTCACCGTGCTCGCCGCGCCGCCAATGAAGCCGCCGCCGGCCTCGACCGCCTGTGGGGGGCCCTGCAGGCCCACCTCCCCGACGCCCCCAAGACTGCCCCACGGAAACCCCGATGAAGCTCAACACCCCGCGCTGGTGGTACAGCCGTGATCATCGTCACGCCCCGATCACGCGCGCGACGCTCAAGCCCGCCTCGTGGCTGTGGGCCGCTGTAACGGCACGCCGGATCGCCAAGACCGAGGGCGTGGACGTGGGCGTGCCGGTCATCTCGGCCGGCAATCTGACAGTCGGGGGCTCGGGCAAGACCCCTGTCACCCGTGAACTGCTGAAACTGCTTCGCGAGATGGGTCACAACCCCGCCGCCCTGTCACGTGGATATGGCGGCAAGCTGGAAGGCCCTGTTCAGGTTGATCTGACGGTGCACACGGCCGCTGATGTGGGCGACGAGCCCCTGATGCTGGCGCAGGACGGCATGGCCTTTATCAGCCGCGATCGCGTGGCCGGTGCCAAGGCCGCGGTCGCGGCGGGAGCCGATGTCATCGTGCTGGATGATGGCCACCAGAACCCCGCCCTGAAAAAATCCCTCAGCCTGATCGTGGTCGACGGCGAGACCCGGCATATGGAGTGGCCCTTCGGCGATGGCTCGGTTTTTCCGTCCGGCCCGATGCGCGAGCCGTTCAAGGCAGGCATGGCCCGGGCCGATGCCGTGATTGTGCTGCTGCCCACAGATGTCGACGAAGCTGACCCGGAATTGGTCGCAGAGTTCGGCTCCAAGCCTGTTTTTACCGCCAAACTATTGGCGCTGGAGCCGCCCCCCGCCGGTCCACAGGTCGGTTTTGCGGGAATTGCCAAGCCCTGGAAGGTGGAACGGTCCCTGATCGCCGCGGGCTGTGACCTCAAGGACTTCATACCGCTGCCGGATCATGCAGAGGTTTCCGCACAGACCTTTGCCTTCATCAAGGACCGCGCTGCGGTGTTCGATGCCGGGATTGTGACCACCGAAAAGGACTGGGTGAGACTTCCTCAAACATGGCGGCAAAGTGTCAATTTTTGGCCACTTCAGGTGAAATTTGACAATCTGAGAGATCTCAAAAGTCTCGTCACGCAGCTTATGGGTGCGTAAAAAAACTTAAATTTACAATTTACCTTCTTTCTTTGGGCACAATATTCGCACTGCCACGCTATTAAGGGGTTCCCCCTAGGCTCAGGACTCATAGCCAAAAGAGCACTGTAGCGGCGAGGGCTATGGCGGAGAGGAAGACGTTCGGGCACCGATCATAACGCGTGGCAA
>DLIT01000028.1:246-3426 GCA_002483865.1 Brevundimonas sp. UBA7635 | reverse complement strand
GTCAGTGAAAACGGTCTGGGCAAGCGCTCCAGCGCCTATGAATACCGACGCACCGGTCGCGGTGGTCAAGGTCTGACCGCGCACGGCCTTGGGGGTCGTGCGGGCAAGCGTTTGGCCGCAGCCTTCCCGGTAGATGCGGCCGATGACCTTCTGCTGGTGACTGACGGTGGCCAGATGATCCGCACCCCGGTGGTCCAGGTCCGCATCGTCGGCCGCTCGTCGCAGGGCGTCATGATCTTCCGCACCGGCGCGGACGAAAAGGTCGTTTCGGTCGAGCGTCTGCCCTCGACGGGCGAGGACGACAGCGCCGGGATCGATGGTGACACCGAGGTCGTGGCTGATACCCCGGCCGAGGGCGAAGCCTAAACACTCCAGGGCCAGGGCTGATGGTGGAGCAACGCATCGACGGTCAGCCTGCCCTGGCCGAAGACCTGGGCCAATTTGTCCTGTCCAACTATGGGGCCTTTACCTCCATGGTGGTCGAGGATGGCGCGGTGCGGGGCCTGGACCTGCACCTGGCCCGGCTGGAGGCCGAGGCGCTGGAACTGTTTGGCCAAGCGGTGCCCGAGGCGGTGCTTCGCACGCGAATGCGGCAGGCCCTGGCGGGCCGGGCCGGGCTGTTTGGCCTGAGGGTCAACCTGTTCTCGCCCCAGATCAGCCTGCGCCAGCCGTCAGCCGTGGTCACGCCGCGCGTGCTGACGACCCTCAGCGCCGCGCCCTCGGCTCTGGACCGTCCAATCCGGGTCCAGACCCAGGTTTATGCTCGCGAAATGGCTCATCTGAAGCACAACGCCACCCTGGGCCTGACCCTGGCCCGGCGGCGGGCCCAGGCGGCTGGTTTTGAGGACGCCCTGTTTGTGGGGGCCGACGGCCTGATTTCCGAGGGATCCGTCTGGAACCTTGGCCTGATCCAGGGCGAGACGGTGGTCTGGCCCCAGGCTCCCCAACTGGCTGGCACGGGCATGGCGCTGATCCGTCGTGGGCTGGAAGGGCAGGGCATGGCCACGGTCACGCGCCCAGTGTTTCTTGCGGAATTACCAGAGTTTGACGGTGCCTTCTTCTGCAATGCAACGACACCGGCCTGTGCCATCATGGCCATTGATGGCTGCGAATACTCCGAGGACCTGAAAATTCTTGCTCGACTAAGCGAAGCCTGGCGATCAAACCCCTGTCAGATGATCTAGGCCGTTGATTTCGCACCTGCTAAACGACACCCAAACGCGGGGAGCCTGCCTTAATGCGTATCGGACTGTATCCGGGCACTTTTGACCCGATCACGAACGGCCATCTCGATATCATCGGGCGGGCCATCAAGCTGGTGGACAAGCTGGTCATCGGCGTCGCGCAGAATGACGCCAAGGGGCCCCTGTTCACCACGGCCGAGCGCGTCGAGATGCTCAAGGTCGAGGTCGAGCGCTTCAATGCCGACATCGAGGTGCGTCCCTTCTCCAGCCTGCTGATGCACTTTGCCGAGGAAGTCGGCGCTAATGTCATCGTGCGCGGGCTGCGGGCCGTGGCGGACTTTGAATACGAATTCCAGATGACGGCGATGAATCAGCGCTTGAACAGCCAGATCGAAACCGTCTTCCTGATGGCTGATCCGCGTCATCAGGCCATTGCCTCGCGTCTGGTCAAGGAGATCGCGCGTCTGGATGGGGACATCAACAGCTTCGTCAGCCCGGCTGTGGCTGATCAGGTCCGGGCCAAGGTGAAGCCCCAGACTGCAGGATAGGACATGACGATCAAGATGATTGCGGCCGCGACCGCAGCTGCGGCTTCGCTACTGGCGACTTCCGCTGATGCCCAACCGGCCGATTGGCGCGAGGTGGCACCGGAAAACCTGTTGGTGATCGAAACCTCTAAGGGACAGGTTTTGGTCGAGTTGGAACCGCGAATGGCACCGCGCCATGTCGAGCGCATCCGCACCCTGACCGAGCGCGGCTTCTATGATGGACTGAAATTCCACCGGGTGATCCCGAACTTCATGGCCCAGACCGGTGATCCCCAAGGCACGGGCGCAGGCGGCAGTGACCTGCCTGACGTGCCGGGAGAATTCAGCTTCCGTCGCGGCCGCGACAGCGGCTTCATGCCGGTCGAGAATGCCGGGGATGGTCTGGTCGGAATCATGGGCAGCATGCTCATCGCGACACAGCCCGACGCCCAGATGTTCGTCACGGCGGACCTGAAGACCTCGGCGCACGGCCTGTTCTGCCCGGGCGTGGCAGGCATGGCCCGGGCCAACTCGCCGGACAGCGCCAACAGCCAGTTCTTTCTGATGTCGGGGCGCAACGACAATCTGAATGAGGGTTATACGCCTTTTGGCCGGGTGGTAGCCGGACAGGACGTGGTTCTAGCTCTGAAGCCCGGTAGCGAGGCCGATGATGGCAAGGTCGCGGGCGATCCGGACGTCATGGTCAAAGTCCAGATGGCGTCGGCCCTGCCGCAGGGCCAGCGTCCGGTGGTAAGGGTGGCCCAGCCCGGCTCGGCCGCCTTCAACGAGGCGGTGGCGGCGGCCCGGACGGCCAAGGGCAATGCCTTCCACATCTGCGACGTGCAGCCGGTGGTTCAAGTCAGCCGCTGACAGGCGGCTCGGGGGAGACGAGAATGCAGCGATTGATGACGGCCCTGGCGACAGTGATGTTGGCCCTGCCTCTGGCGGCCCCGGCTCAGGCACAGGAACGACCCTATTGGCAGACGGTGCCAGACGCCGCCACGCCTCAGGCCAGTGATTGGCGCACTGTGTCTGAGGATCGCCTGCTGGTCATCGATACAACCAAGGGACGCATCCTGGTCGAGATGGCCCCTGAAGCGGCACCGACCCATGTCGAACGCATCCGTCTGTTGGCGGCGCGGGGTTTTTATGATGGCCTGTTGTGGCACCGGGTTATCGACAACTTCATGGCCCAGACTGGCGATCCGCTGGGCACCGGCGATGGCCAGAGCCCGTTTCCGGACCTGAAGGGCGAGTTTACATTCCGTCGCGACAGCCTGTCGCCGTTCGAGGCAGTGGCGGCACCGGCGGGCAGCCTGGTGGGCTTCCTGCATTCCCTGCCGATCCAGACGCAGCCGGATGAGATCATGGCCGGGACGGCGGATCGCAAGGTGCACGGCTGGGGGCTTTACTGCGCTGGCGTGGCGGGCATGGCGCGTGACGACAACCCCGACAGCGCCAACAGCCAG
>DLIT01000028.1:0-226 GCA_002483865.1 Brevundimonas sp. UBA7635 | reverse complement strand
CTGATGCGCCAGCCCTATCCGCCGCTGGACAAGCGCTACACGATCTGGGGCAAGGTGGTTTCGGGGCTGGACGTGGTTCGCGCCCTGAAGTTCAGCCCCAACCCCGACGGCCTGGTCACCGACCCCGATCGCATGGAGCGGGTGCGGGTGGTGGCCGACATGACCGAGGGTGACAAGCCTTCGGTGCGGGTGCTCGACCCGGCCTCGGCCCGCTTCCGGGCCCTGG
>DLIT01000037.1:11081-12961 GCA_002483865.1 Brevundimonas sp. UBA7635 | reverse complement strand
AAAAAAAAAAAAAGGGGGGGCCCCCCCTTTTTGTTGGAGAAAAAACGGGGGGGGCTTTGTTTGGGGGGGGGGCGGCCCCCGGGCCGAGGCCGAGCGGCTGGGCGTGGCCTTCCTGGGCGAGATCCCGCTGTCGGCCGCCATCCGCGAGGGCGGTGACAAGGGGATTCCGGTGGCGCTTGCCCAGCCCTTCGGCCCGGTCGCCGAGAGCTTGGCCCAGGTGGCCGAGACGGTCAGCCGGGCGCTGGACCTCTGAGTGACCGCCGCATAAGTTTACATAGGCAACGGACCCTGTAGGGTCAGGAGACCAAGCCTCGTTTTTTGACCCGGAGTGTGCGTGTGACCCCTGAGCTGCTGTTCCAGCCGTTTACGATCAAGAACCTGACCCTGCCGAACCGCCTGGTCATGGCCCCGATGACGCGAATGTTCTCACCCGGTGGCATCCCGACCGACGAGGTGGCTGCCTACTACCGCCGTCGGGCCGAGGGGCAGGTGGGGCTGATCGTGACCGAGGGGACGACGATTGACCGTCCGGCCGCCCGTAACGACGAAGGCATCCCGCATTTCTTTGGCCAGGCCATACCCGCCTGGAAGAAGGTAGTGGATGAAGTCCATGCCGCCGGTGGGCTGATCGCGCCACAGATCTGGCACGTCGGCTCAGCCCGGGGGCCAAAGCCCGACTGGCAGCCATTTGGTCAGGTGGACACGCCTTCGGGCCTGGTCGCACCGGGCAAGCAGAAATACGAGCCGATGTCCGAGGAGGATATCGCCGATACTCTGGCTGGCTTCGAGGCCTCGGCCCGCCAGGCGCGCGAGGTCGGCTTTGACGCCGTCGAGATTCACGGCGCGCATGGCTATCTGATCGACCAGTTCTTCTGGGATGGCCTGAACCAGCGCGACGACCGCTGGGGCGGTCCGAGCCTGGCGGAGCGCAGCCGCTTTGCGGTCGAGGTCGTCAAGGCCGTGCGGCGTGGGATCGGCGAGGACATCCCCTTGATCATGCGCCTGTCACAGTGGAAACAGCAGGACTACACGGTTCGCCTGGCTCATACGCCCGACGAGATGACGGCGTGGCTGATGCCGATGGCTGAGGCTGGGGTGGACGTCTTCCACTGTTCGCAGCGCCGCTTCTGGGAGCCGGAGTTCGAGGGCTCGGACCTGAACCTTGCCGGATGGGCCAAAAAACTGACGGGTAAGGCCACCATCACTGTGGGTTCGGTCGGGCTGAACGGCGAGTTCATGGCCAGCCTGACGCAAGGAGCCGGGGCCGGCTCGGCTGACCTGACCGAACTTCTGCGCCGGCTGGAGCGCGAGGAGTTTGACCTTGTGGCCGTGGGTCGCGCCCTGCTGGCCAACCCGGACTGGGCGGTCAAGGTGCGAGAGGGACGTGAATCAGCGCTGGTCGATTTTGACCGCTCGCATATGGCGAGCCTGACCTGAGGCGAGGCCCCGTCTTGCCGTCATCCTCCGGTCAAGCCGAAGGATGACGGTTGGTGGCATGTCTATCGGCGTTCCAGGGTGCGGAAGATAAAGGGGTGGTCGTCCTTGTCACCGGGCTGGTGGGCCTCGTTCAGGGTTTCGGTGAAGGCGGCCTCCTCAAAGGCGGGGAAGGTGGCGTCGCCTTCGGGCGAGGCCTCGACCTCGGTGACATAGAGACGCTCGGCGCGAGGCAGGGCGGCGGCGAACAGGGCGGTGCCGCCGATAATGCAGACCTCGTCGACGCCATCCTCAGTGGCCGTCTCGCGGGCGATCGACAGGGCCTCGGCCAGGTTGGTGCAGACCACCGCCCCCTTGGCCAGGCCCGATTCGGCATAGGATTCGTCCTTGGTCAGGACGATGTTGAGGCGACCGGGCAGGGGCTTGAGCGGCAGGCTTTCCCAGGT
>DLIT01000037.1:9950-11069 GCA_002483865.1 Brevundimonas sp. UBA7635 | reverse complement strand
CCGTTTCGGGCGCGGGCGACGACGAGGGCGACTTTGGGCTTTGGCACAGGAGGACTCCGGCAGGTAAGGGCGGCCATGCGGTACCCTTGCTCGACGCCGACTTAAGGCCGAGGCTGGGGCCGTTCAAGCGGAAGGCAACCCGTCAAGGTTAAGGTGATTCAGGGTTTCTGAAGCCACTTGAGCCATTTGTCCTTTGGCCTGCTCAAGGTCGATGCCGGCGCTGTCGCAATAGACCAGCAGCATGCCCAGGACATCAGCCGCCTCGTCGGCCAGCGCTTTGGCATCAGGCTTGCCGCGCGCGCGACCAGAGGCATTGAGGTGCTCCTTGGTCAGTTCGCCCAGTTCTTCCTGCAGCTTCAGCAGGGCCCAGTCACGGTCGCGGTCGATGTTGTGCTCGCGGGCATAGATGTCCGAGATCCGAAGGACGTCGGATTGAAGGTCTTTGAGGTTCATGTAAATCTATATATTAAGGCGTCTTCAATAAAGATGCCATTAAAATCAGCGCCTGTACAAAATTCTTATCGGGAATAGCCTCCCTTAAAAATTGTTTGCTGGCGATTGATTTAAGCCCAAGTTCGACCGCGTATCCGGCCAAATAGTAAGCACTTGCATATCGACGATGTTGATAAAGTATCAAAGCATCCTCAAGCTTGCTGTCGGCGAGGCTTCTTAAATTGTCTCTAGTTAAAAACATTAGATCGCGACTGCGGCCTTGATATGGGGCCAGGGCTCATAGCCGCTTAGTTGGAAGTCAGTCAGCTCAAAGGCAAACAGGTCGTCGCGCGGGGCGACGGCCAGGGTCGGGAAGGGCAGGGGTTGGCGGGTCAGTTGCAGTTCGGCCTGTTCCAGGTGGTTCAGATACAGGTGGGCATCGCCGAAGGTGTGGACGAACTCGCCCGGCTCCAGCCCCACGACCTGGGCCACCATGTGGGTGAGCAGGGCATAGGAGGCGATGTTGAAAGGGACGCCCAGGAAGACATCAGCACTGCGCTGATACAACTGGCAGGACAGCTTGCCTTCGGCCACGAAGAACTGAAACAGGCAGTGGCAGGGCGGCAGGGCCATGTCATCGACATCGGCTGGGTTCCAGGCGCTGACGATGTGGCGGCGGCTGTTGGG
>DLIT01000037.1:9569-9857 GCA_002483865.1 Brevundimonas sp. UBA7635 | reverse complement strand
GCCCAGGAGCGCCACTGCTTGCCATAGACGGGGCCCAGGTCACCCTCGGCATCGGCCCATTCATCCCAGATGCTGACGCCGTTTTCCTTGAGCCAGGCGATATTGGTCTCGCCGCGCAGGAACCAAAGAAGCTCGATGAAGATCGAGCGGGTGTGCAGCTTCTTGGTCGTCAGAAGGGGAAAGCCCTTTTGCAGGTCAAAGCGGATCTGACGGCCAAAGACGCCCAGGGTGCCTGTGCCGGTGCGGTCGTCGCGGCGCACGCCGTTGTCGAGGATGTCGCGCAGCAGG
>DLIT01000037.1:0-9415 GCA_002483865.1 Brevundimonas sp. UBA7635 | reverse complement strand
ACCTCCCACCAGGTGCCGTCGCGCTGGCCGGTCGGATAGAGACGCAAGCCCGCTGGCAGGGCGCGGACCACGCCGGCGCTGCTGGACGGGCTGGAACGCAGGGTCGAGGCCTGCTGGACAGTATAGGTCTGGATCGGGGCCTGCTGGGCCGCCGAAGTGCCTTCCAGACCACCCATCTGGGTCACCATGTCAGTATAGGCCTGGATAAAGGCCTGGGCGGCGATGCGGCCAATCTCGGTGCTTTCATAGGCACCGCCGCCAAGGGCACCCATGCCGAATCCACCGCCGCCAGCACCCCAGCTCATGTCCCGCTTGGAGGCATAGCCTTCGGTCACCAGGGCGGTTTCCGAGGTGCGGACGTTGGTCAGGGACAGAACGACATTGGCTTCCATGTTCCGGGTACGAATACCGCCGAGCAGGGCCCCGGCACGACCGCCGAGGGCTGCACCGGCGATACCCGCCAGGGCACCACCGCCCGTATTGGCATCCTGGCTGGCGATCTCGCCGACCAGGACATAGTCAGCTGCGCGGACCTGGCCGCCACCGACGTTGGAGCCGCGTTGCAGATTGCCGTCGCCCGCCAGTTCACGCTCGCGCTGGGCCACATTCATGCCGGTGCCGCGATCCACCAGGGTAAAGCAGCCCGAACGCTGGATCACGACCCGCAGCAGGCTTTGCGGCGGTGACAACTGCATCTCGCGCCAGGCATAGGATTGACCATCGGCCAGGGTCACCGTGCCCAGGCTGGCGGCGCAGCGCGGAATCTGGGCCATTTGGGCATCCTGCGTACGCTGGGCACTGCTGCGACGCTGCTGGGCGTCTGCAGGTGTGGCCAGGCTGACAGCCATGGTCGCGGCGGCCAGGGCGGCTGGAGTCAAGGTGGCGATCTTCATTTGGGCGAGCCCTCCGGGTGGTTTTGCCACAAAATAGCCCGGATTGGCCCAATGCCCAAGCTCGGTTCACCCCTTGAAGTTGTCTCCGCCCAGAAATTCGGTTTCGCCAGGTGTCGTGGCGCGGCCGAGACTGGCGTTGCGATGGGGGTAGCGGCNNGCGCCAGGTTTCGGGATGTTCGGCCTCCTCCAGCAGTTCCAGCAGGCGATCCTGATCCCCAAGCGACTCGGAATGCATCAGCGGCATCAGGATAAAGGGGCGCAGGTTTGCATCCACATGCCGATCAAGGCCGCGCTCAATAGCCTGGTTGGCAAACATCAGGGCCAGGGGATCGGTGGCGAACATATGGGCTGTGTCACGAAAGGCGTTTCGCGGCAGCTGGTCCAGCAGCAGAATCAGAGCCAGCGCTCCCTCGGCTGTGTCCATCCAGCCGTCCAGCTCGCGCCGCGCCGCTGCATAATGGGCGTCAAGGCAGGCTGTCTTGAAGGCTTCGTCAAATGCCAGATCCTCGGCGAACCATTTTTCCGGACCCGCCTGGATCCAGAAATTGACGACATCGGCGGGGGACGGGAGGGATTTTGAGGTCATGAGGCCATGATAGCGGCCCACAAGCAAAAAGCACCGCTCCGGAGGAGCGGTGCTTTTAATGCTCGGGATTTCAGACGCATATCTGAAAAGAATGGTCGGAGTGAGAGGATTCGAACCTCCGACCCCTGCGTCCCGAACGCAGTGCTCTACCAGGCTGAGCCACACTCCGACTTTTCTTGGTAGCGGGGCCATAAGGCCGTGCCCGCCGCCGAGGAGTGGGCTTATAGAACCGACTTTTTTGGCGATCAAGCCCTGATTTCAAACTTTTAAGCGGGACGATGATCGCTGAAAATTCTTTCAATTTCGGGGCTTGCATCGTGAAAAGGCTTGGCCTATTTCAACGCTCCTCGCCGCCCAGCGCGGCGGGAACACCTATCCTGCTGGGGAATGGTGTAATGGTAACACTACGGTTTTTGGTACCGTCATTCTAGGTTCGAGTCCTAGTTCCCCAGCCACTTCCTGTACGGATAATGCCGACAGGTGCCCTTCTGAAGGGCACTTTATGTCTGGCCTGCTGGGGAATGGTGTAATGGTAACACTACGGTTTTTGGTACCGTCATTCTAGGTTCGAGTCCTAGTTCCCCAGCCACTTTCCTTCTTCTCTCACGAGATGCTCGCCCTGCGCTCGACCGGCGCGGGATTTTCTGATTCTGGCCGATGTTGTGTGTCTGGCAGCAGGCAGGGAGCAGGTAGGCAGGCCCGGAGATAGGGCAGGGACTTCGCCATGATATCCGTGGCCGTCCACGGATGGTTTTCCAGAACAGCGAAAGCATCGGCCATCCCGATCGGGCTCGGGAAGAGTGGCCTTGAAATAAGAGCTGGATTGACTGGAAATCTGAAAAGCGGTGGCGCGCCATTCTCTTTATAAGGAACAAAGAGAATGGCGCGAGTGACGGGGCTCGAACCCGCGACCTCCGGCGTGACAGGCCGGCACTCTAACCAACTGAGCTACACCCGCTTGGCGATCGCTGCGGGGCGGTGAAGTCCGCCGCGGCGATGAGCGGTGTATAGGGGGGTGCTCCCGGAAGTGTCAATCTGCCAGTCTGTGGATAAGTGAAATTTTCCAATGACCTCTGTTAGTTGGAGCTTGGCAGTGCAGCGGGGGCGCTGGCAGCGGCAGGCAGTTCGTAGTGAACGCCCACGCCCGGCCCCAGCGGCAGATCCAGCGCAACCCAGGCGGCGACCATGATCAGGCCCGCCACCAGGAAGGCCCCGGCATAGGGCAGCATGGTCGCCATCAGCGAGCCCAGGCCAAAGCGAGGATCCCAGCGCTGGGCGAAGGTCAGGATCAGCGGGAAATAGCTCATCAGCGGGGTGGCGATGTTGGTGACGCTGTCGCCCATGCGATAGGCGGCCGTGGTCATTTCGGGGCTGATGCCCAAGAGCATGAACATGGGCACGACGATCGGGGCCAGGGCGGACCACTTGGCCGAGGCGGAGCCGATGAACAGGTCAAAGACGCAAGAAACCAGCACGACCACGATCAGCAGCAGCGGGGCGGGCAGGGACAGGCTCTGAAGTCCCGCAGCCGCATTGACGGCCAGGATGGGGCCGAGGCCCGACCAGTTGAACATGGCCACGAAGTGGGCGGCGAAAAAGGCCAGGACGATGTAGGGAGCCAGCTGGCTGATTCCCTCGCGCATCATCCGCACCAGGTCATGGTGGGACTGGATCGTGCCCGAACCGACGCCATAGGCCGCGCCTGCGCCAAAGAAGGTCAGGGCAAAGAAGGCGACCAGGGAGCGATAAAGGGGGTTGAACTTCTGCTCAGGCTCGGCGGCGGCATCGACGAAGGGCGAGCCGGGCAGGAAGGTGATGGCGGTCCAAAGCGCGATTGTGCCCAGGATGGTCAGACCGGCATAGACAAGGCCGCGCTTCTCGGCTGCGGTCAGCGGATTACGCTCCTCGGTCGTGACCGGGGCGGCGTCGTGAGTCACCCAGGGCCCCAGGCGCGGCTCGATGACCCGGTCGGTCAGGAACCAGACAATCGGGGTAAAGACGATGACCACGCCGATGATGAAGAACCAGTTGCCCGCGATGCTGACGGCATAGGTCGGGTCGATCAGGTGGGCGGCCGGTTCGGTAATACCCAGGATCAGGGCGTCACTGGCTCCAGGAAAGAGATTGCCTGCATAGCCGCCCGATACAGCCGCGAAGCCAGCGGCCAGACCGGCGAGGGGATGGCGACCCGCAGCGGCAAAAATGACAGCCGCTAGTGGAATGACCACCACATATGAGGCATCAGAGGCGTGGTGCGACACCATGCCTGTGATGACCACGATCGGCGTGAGGATGAAGCGCGGTGCATTCAAAAGCGCTCCCCGGATGGCAGTTTGAAAGAGTCCGGTTCGCTCAGCGACCGAGGCACCGTAAATAATTGTGATCACAATCCCGAGAGGCGGAAAGTCGGCCAGAGTGCGTGGCATTCCGATGAAAAGCTTTTCAAGATTCCCCGGTGAAAGAAGGCTTTCTGCCTGGAGCACTACGCCAGTCACTGGATTGACGGCGGACCAGCCCAGGGCTGACCCGATCAGGCTCAGGACAACCAGGCCTAAGATCAACCACAGAAAGAGAAAAACGGGGTCCGGCAGACGATTGCCGATGCGTTCAATGGAGTTCAGCAACCGAGCAGACAGGCTCATTCAGGGCTTTCCGGCAGGGAATGAAAGGCGGCGCGCACTGTCAGGTATCCATGGTCAACCTGGCAATCTTTTAGGCTGCGGCAAAACGCGCGAAGGCTTGCGAACCATTCTCAATGAAAAACCTTTGTCGACATGGGTTTGAACCCTGGCGAGGTTGGGTCTAAGAAGCCCCGATTCCGCCCCCTCCCTCGGCGGGCGAGGCAGCTCGAAATGAACGAATTTCTTCTCGAATACCTTCCGATCGTCATCTTTCTGGCGATCGCCGCCGTCCTTGGTCTTGGCTTCATGCTGGCCGCCTGGGCTCTGGCACCGAAAAATCCCGACACTGAAAAGCTGTCGGCCTATGAGTGCGGGTTCAACGCCTTTGACGATGCCCGGATGAAGTTCGACGTCCGGTTCTATCTGGTGTCGATCCTGTTCATCATTTTCGACCTGGAAATCGCCTTCCTGTTCCCGTGGGCCGTGTCGATGTTCGACCTGTCGACCGGGGGCATGGTGTTCGCCTTTTGGTCGATGATGGTCTTCCTCGGCGTCCTGACCGTGGGCTTTATCTACGAATGGAAGAAGGGAGCACTCGAATGGCAGTGATCACACCTTCGTCGTCGGTTATCGCGCCGGCTTCGCCTCTGGTGCCAGCGGGTAGCGCTGCGCGCTCGACCGTGGAGGGGTATGATCCCAAGATCCACGACAAGTTCTTTGAGGCCGTGAACACCGAGGTCGGTGAGCAGGGCTTCCTGACGACCTCGCTGGACGACGTCATCAACTGGGCCCGTACCGGTTCGCTGATGTGGATGTCCTTTGGCCTGGCCTGCTGCGCCGTGGAGATGATCCACCTTTCGATGCCGCGCTTCGACCTGGAGCGTTTCGGCACCGCGCCGCGTGGGTCGCCGCGCCAGTCGGACCTGATGATCGTCGCCGGCACCCTGACCAACAAGATGGCTCCGGCCCTGCGCAAGGTCTATGACCAGATGCCGGACCCGCGCTACGTCATCTCCATGGGCTCATGCGCCAACGGCGGCGGCTACTACCACTATAGCTACAGTGTTGTGCGTGGTTGCGATCGTGTGGTTCCGGTCGACGTCTATGTTCCGGGTTGCCCGCCGACCGCAGAAGCCCTGCTGTACGGCATCCTGCAACTGCAGAAGAAGATTCGCCGCACGGGGACCATCGAACGATGAGCGAACTCATTCGTGTGGCTGAGCGTGAATCGGCCCTGACCCCCCTGGGTACGGAAATGGTGGCGGCTCTCGGTGTCGAGGCCGTCGTTGCTTTTGGCGAGCTGACCCTGGTCGCCCCGCGTGAGCGGATCGTCGAGGTCATGACGGCCCTGCGTGATCAATTTGGCTTCCAGCAGTGTCTGGACGTCTGCGGTGCCGACTATCCGGACCGCAAGGAACGCTTCGAGGTGGTGTATCACTTGCTGTCGCTGACCCGTGCCGCTCGCCTGCGCGTCAAGGTCTCGACCGATGAGGTCCAGCCGGTTCCCAGCGTGTCGTCGGTCTATCCGTCGGCTGGCTGGTTCGAGCGCGAAGCCTTTGACATGTATGGCATGATCTTCTCGGATCACCCGGACATGCGCCGCATCCTGACCGACTATGGTTTCCAGGGGCACCCGTTGCGCAAGGATTTCCCGATGACGGGCTATGTCGAGGTCCGTTACGACGAAGAGCAGAAGCGCGTGGTCTATGAGCCGGTCAAGCTGGCCCAGGAATATCGTAACTTCGACTTCCTCTCGCCGTGGGAAGGGGCCGACTATCCGGCACCGGTCCTGCCGGGCGACGAGAAAGCGGGAGCCTGAGTCTAATGGCTGACGCACACAACACCCTTGCACCGCCGCTTGGCGCAGACATTGATGTCTTTGAGGACTACGAGGACGGCCTGACGGCGCACGCGCGCAAGATGGACGACCGCAAGTTCACCATCAACTTTGGCCCGCAACACCCCGCCGCTCACGGCGTGCTTCGTTTGATCCTTGAGCTGGACGGCGAGCTGGTCACCCGCATTGATCCGCATATCGGCCTGCTGCACCGCGGTACCGAAAAGCTGATGGAATCGCGGACCTATCTGCAGAACATCCCGTACCTGGACCGTCTGGACTATGTGTCCCCGATGAACCAGGAGCACGCTTTCTGCCTGGCCATCGAGCGGCTGCTGGGCCTGGACGTGCCCTATCGCGGGCAGCTGATCCGTGTCCTGTATTCGGAAATCGGCCGGATCCTGAACCATCTTCTGAACACGACCATGCAGGCCATGGACGTGGGCGCCCTGACCCCGCCGCTGTGGGGCCACGAGGAGCGCGAGAAGCTGATGGTCTTCTACGAGCGCGCCTGTGGCGCTCGTCTACACGCCAACTACTTCCGTCCGGGCGGCGTCCACCAGGACCTGACGCCCGAGCTGATCGACGACATCGGCCGCTGGTGCGCCGAGTTCCCGTCCAAGCTGGCCGACATCGAAAGCCTGGTTACTGAGAACCGCATCTTCAAGCAGCGCAACGTTGATATCGGTGTGGTGTCCAAGGAAGAAGCCCTGGCTTGGGGCTTCTCGGGCGTCATGCTGCGCGGTTCGGACATCGCCTGGGACCTGCGCAAATCGATGCCTTATGACTGCTATGCAGACATGGAATTCGACGTTGTCGTCGGCAAGAACGGCGACTGCTGGGACCGNNCCCCGCCGCGTCGTGGCGAGATGAAGCGCTCGATGGAAGCGCTGATTCACCACTTCAAACTCTACACCGAAGGCTTCAGAACGCCTGAGGGTGAGGTCTATGCGGCCGTCGAGGCGCCCAAGGGCGAGTTCGGCGTCTATGTGGTGTCGGATGGCACCAACAAACCCTACCGCGTCAAGCTGTCGGCCCCTGGCTTCCGCCACCTGCAGGCCATGGACTGGATGAACCGCGGCCATATGCTGGCCGATGTCTCCGCCATCCTGGGCTCGCTCGACATGGTATTCGGAGAAGTGGACCGATGAGCGTTCGTCGTCTGGCCAAGGAGCAACCGGCCTCGTTCGAGTTTTCGACCGAGACGATGGAAAAGGCTCAGTGGTGGATCAAGAAGTACCCGGAATCGCGCCGCCAGTCGGCTGTGATCCCGGTCCTGTGGCTGGTGCAGAAGCAGGAAGGCTGGGTCTCGGAGCCTGCCATCCGCGCCATCGCCGAGCTGTTGGGCATGGCCTATATCCGCGTGCTGGAAGTGGCCACCTTCTACACCATGTTCCAGCTGGAGCCGGTGGGTAAGGTTGCCCTGATCCAGGTCTGCGGCACCACCCAGTGCATGCTGCGTGGCTCGCAGGACCTGATGCGCGTCTGCAAGGAAAAGATCGGCCCGAAGGACACCCTGTCCGCTGACGGTCGTTTCACCTGGCAGGAAGTCGAGTGCCTTGGGGCCTGCTCCAACGCCCCAATGGCCCAGATCAACGACCTCTATTACGAAGATCTGACGCCCGAGAACATGGCTCAGATCATCGACGATTTTGCCGCTGGCACGACGCCGAAGCCGGGCCCGTATAACGGTCGTCACAACTCGGCACCCATCGGCGGGGCCAAGGTTCTGCTGGATCCCGCGCTGTATGATGGCTCGGCTGCCAAGCCGATCACCAAGCTGCCGAACTCTGAACCTGCAAAGGTTGACGCCTGATGGCGCGGCCCGATCTCGAAACCCCGGAGGGCAGGGCCGCCTATCGCGCCGAGCTGAAGCGCGTCGGCTGGAAGTTCCGCCTGGGCGGCTTTGTGCTGATCGTGATCGCGGCCCTGTTGGTAGTGATCGCGCGGGACGGCAAGTTTGGCCTGACTGATGATGCGGTGAAGGTTGCGTACGGCATGCTATTTGCCGGTTGGGCCTTGGTCATCACGGCCATTTTCCAACGCACCCGCCACCACAAACGCCGTATGGCGGAAGGACTTTAAGGAACCATGGTCGGAATCCTCGAAGACAAGGATCGGATCTTCACCAACCTTTACGGTTTCCACGACTGGGGCCTGGAGGGAGCGAAGACGCGCGGCGCGTGGAACGCCACCAAGGACATGCTGGACCTTGGCCGCGACTGGATCATCAACAACGTCAAGGCCTCGGGCCTTCGTGGCCGTGGCGGCGCTGGTTTCTCGACCGGCCTGAAGTGGTCGTTCATGCCCAAGGAAGTGAAGGATCGTCCTCACTACCTCGTCATCAACGCCGACGAATCCGAGCCGGCGACCTGCAAAGACCGCGAGATCATGCGTCATGATCCGCAACTGCTGATCGAAGGCGCGCTGATCGCCTCGTTCGCGATGCAGGCCCACGCCTGCTACATCTACCTGCGCGGCGAGTACGTGCTGGAACGCGAGCGCATGGAAGCGGCTGTGAAGCAGGCCTATGAGGCCCGCCTGATCGGTGACAACAACGTCCACGGCTGGGACTTCCACGTCTATATCCACCACGGTGCCGGTGCCTACATCTGCGGCGAGGAAACCGCCCTGCTGGAATCGCTGGAAGGCAAGAAGGGCCAGCCGCGCCTGAAGCCGCCGTTCCCGGCTGGCGCCGGCCTCTATGGCTGCCCAACGACCGTGAACAACGTGGAATCGATCGCCGTGGTCGGTACCATCCTGCGCCGTGGTGCAGATTGGTTTGCCAGCTTCGGTCGCCCGAACAACACCGGCACCAAGCTGATGAGCCTGGCCGGTCACGTGAACACGCCCTGCGTCGTCGAAGAAGCCATGTCGATCCCGCTGCGTCAGCTGATCGAGGATCACGGCGGCGGCGTGCGCGGCGGCTGGGGCAACCTGAAGGCCATCATCCCGGGCGGCGCATCCTGCCCGGTCATCACGCGTGAGCAGGCCGAAGTCGCCCTGATGGACTTCGATTCCATGCGTGAGCATCGCTCGTCGCTGGGCACCGCCGGCGTCACCGTCATGGACGAGTCTACCGATATCGTCCGCGCCATCGCCCGCATCAGCTACTTCTTCAAGCACGAGAGCTGCGGCCAGTGTACGCCGTGCCGCGAAGGCACCGGCTGGATGTGGCGCGTGCTTGAGCGCATGGCTGTCGGCGATGCTGACCCGTCGGAAATCGACCTGCTGCTCGACGTTGCCGGCCAGGTCGAAGGTCACACCATCTGCGCTCTCGGCGACGCCGCGGCCTGGCCCGTCCAGGGCCTGATCCGCCACTTCCGTCACGAGATCGAAGACCGCATCAACACCTACCGCAGCCGCCGTGCGAACTTCGCCGGCCATGCGATTGCGGCGGAGTAAGTCTAATGCCTATCGCCAAGGTCAACGGCGTAGAAACCGAGTTTGAGCCGGGCATGACCGTGCTGCAGGTCGC
>DLIT01000048.1:9722-9888 GCA_002483865.1 Brevundimonas sp. UBA7635 | reverse complement strand
CGAGCACTACATCATCTCGGCCGGGCTGGAGGAGATGATCCACGGCTGCCCCATCGCCGATGCCTTCACCCACGTTTTTGCGTCCAAATACGCCTATGATGACAATGACGTGGCCGTCTGGCCCGCCGTGGGCGTCAACTACACGACCAAGACCCAGTATCTGTTC
>DLIT01000048.1:5438-9503 GCA_002483865.1 Brevundimonas sp. UBA7635 | reverse complement strand
AAGATCCACCGCCTGATCTCGGAGGACCGGGTCAACTTCGTCGCCGAGGGCGACTACCGCGAAGGCACCCCCGTCGACCTCATCGTCAAGGGCCTGATCGGCCGCATCGCCGTCAACTACGGACGTATGCCTGCTGACTAAAGTCAGCAGGCCTGTTTTTGGTGGGCCGCGGTCGTCGGCCCTTCGGGACCTCCCGACCCGACGCGGCCTGGACGGCGTCGTCTTCATCCTCCCCTGCTTGCGGGGGTGGCACATCCGCAGCCTTCCCATCAAATAGCTCACCCCTCTCCTCCCGATCACGAAGTGGTAGAGGGGTTTCTTCGCCTAAACCCCCTTCCCCCTTGATGGGGGGGAGGGTCGGGGATGGGGGTGACACCGCCACCCGCGACTAACACGACCGCACGCCCACCACACCCCGCCCCGCCCCTCATCCAACTGCACCACCACATCCGCCCGCACGCCCCCGGCAAGCATGTGACGGCTCACTCGCTCAAACCCCTGCACAAAGACCGCCACCTCGGCCCGCCGCCCGTTCGGCAAGTTTTCGGGCGCAATGCCCAGCAGCCCCGCCTCCTGCTCACAACGCCAGTCCAGCACTGTCTCAAATCCGGGTGCCCGTAAGAACAGCACAGCGTCAAAGGCCGCAAAGGCTTCAGCATAGGCATCGCCCAAGGCCTCGTTTACGGCCCTGCGCCAAATCCCCTCAGGGTCGCGATCCCGCTCTAGATCATTCAGCGGCTCAGCCAGATGCGTCTCGCCTTGCGCCGTCGCCCCCAGGCACCAGCCCTCGACCAGAACGGCCGTGGGGTTTCCTTCAAACACCGGCCAGGCGGCCTCGCAGCGCCGGTCATCAGCCAGTTTGTCAAAGCTGGGTATGGGCGTCCGGCTATCAGCCCCAGCCCCCCGCAAGGCCGCCACGCTTGTCGCCAGCAAGCCCAGATCATGGGTCCCCGGCACGCCGCGTGTCTCGAACAGGGGGTGGACAGCCCTGCCCATCTCCACCCGCTCCGCCTTGGTCAGATAGACATCATCCAGCGAAAACTGGGCAGCCTGAAGCGTCGCCGCTGCGGCCCTGGCCAGCGTCGTCTTGCCCGAGCCCTGCGACCCGGCAATGCCTATCAGCGGAATATGCCCCGGCCTCGTGTGGCGGCGCACCATTGACCCGACCGCTTCCAGCAGCCGGGCGTCTATCATCTCAGTGCTGGCTTTCGGGCAGGCGCACGATCAGGCCGTCCAGGTCGTCGCTGACACGGATCTGGCAGGACAGGCGGCTGTTCGGCTCGACGTTCTCGGCAAAGTCCAGCATGGACTCCTCCATAGCCGAGGGACGCCCCGTCTCAGCGGCAAAGTTTTCGTCGACATAGACGTGGCAGGTGGCGCAGGCGCAGGCCCCGCCGCAGTCGGCATCAATGCCCGGCACATTATTACGGATCGCGCCTTCCATCACGCTCAGGCCATTGCGGACCTCAACCGTGTGCTCGGTGCCGTTGAACTCGATGTAGGTGATCTTGGCCATGAAGGCGTCTTAGCCCAGCGGGTGGGTCTGGCAAGAGACTAGGCACATGGCGGCAAGAAAAAACCCCCGGTGGCTGGCACCGGGGGTCCGTATTCAGAGCGCAGAGGTGTCTCAGGCCGCCGTCTTCCTGCGCGACGGCGAGACCATCAGCTTCTTGGTCTCGGCGATGGCCTTAGCCGGGTTCAGACCCTTCGGGCACACCTGGGCACAGTTCATGATGGTGTGGCAGCGATACAGCTTGAACGGGTCTTCAAGGTCGTCGAGGCGCTTCTGGGTCGCGTCATCGCGACTGTCGGCGATCCAGCGGTAGGCCTGAAGCAGGGCTGCCGGGCCAAGGTATTCTTCCTGGTTCCACCAGTAGCTCGGGCACGAGGTCGAGCAGCAGGCGCACAGGATGCATTCGTACAGGCCGTCCAGCTTCTCGCGGTCCGCCGGGGTCTGCAGACGCTCGGCCTCAGGATCCTCGACGTCCGACTGCAGGTAGGGCTGGATGCTGTCATACTGGGCGTAGAAGAGCGACAGGTCTGTCACCAGGTCCTTGACCACCGGCTGGTGGGGCAGGGGCGAGATGGTGATGTTGTGCGACCTGCACTCTTCCCAGCCTTTGGTGCAGGCCAGGGCATTGGTGCCGTCGATGTTCATCGAGCACGAACCACAGATGCCTTCACGGCACGAGCGGCGGAACGACAGGGTCGGGTCGATCGTGTTCTTGATGTGGATCAGGGCGTCCAGCAGCATGGGGCCGTGGTCGTCTGAAGACACTTCATAGCTGTCCCAGCGCGGATCGGCGTCGGTTTCCGGGTCATAACGATAGACCTTGTAGGTCTTGACGTTCTTGGCCCCGGCCGGGGCCTTGTGGACCTTGCCAGTGGTCGGCTTTGAGCCGCGCGGGAGGTTGAGTTGAACCATGTTTCAAATCCTCCTTAGTACACGCGGGCCTTGGGCTCGATATACGAGACCTCGTCCGACATGGTGTAGTTGTGAACCGGACGATAATCGATGGAGACGCCTTCGCCCGGACGCTTCCACGCCAGGGTGTGCTTCATCCAGTTGACGTCGTCACGATCCGGGAAGTCCTCGCGGGCGTGAGCACCGCGCGATTCCGTACGGTTGGCGGCGCCCTCGATGGTGACCAGAGCCTGGGCGATCAGGTTGTCGTATTCGAGGGTTTCCATCAGATCGGTGTTCCAGATCAGGCCACGGTCCGTGGTCTTGATGTCGGAACCGGCCGCGTCGATGGCGCGCAGCTTCTGAACGCCTTCGTCCAGGGTCTTGCCGGTACGGAAGACGGCGGCGTCCGACTGCATGGCGCGCTGCATCGACAGGCGCAGTTCCGACGTCGGGGTCGAGCCCGAGGCGTAACGGAAGCGGTCGAGACGGGCCATGTGGGCATCGATCTGCGACTTCGGCGCGGCGGGAACCGCCGAGGCCTTGTCGACCACTTCACCGCAGCGCAGGCCGACGGCGCGGCCGAACACCACCAGGTCGGTCAGCGAGTTGGAGCCCAGACGGTTGGCACCGTGCACCGAAACGCAGGCCGCTTCGCCCACAGCCATCAGGCCCGGGACCACGCTGTCAGGGTTGCCATCACGCAGGGTCAGAACCTCGCCGTGATAATTGGTCGGGATACCGCCCATGTTGTAGTGAACGGTCGGCAGAACCGGGATCGGCTCCTTGGTCACGTCCACGCCGGCAAAGATCTTGGCGCTTTCCGAGATGCCCGGCAGGCGCTGGGCAAGGATGGCCGGATCCAGGTGATCGAGGTGCAGGTGGATGTGATCCTTGTTCGGGCCCACGCCGCGTCCTTCGCGGATTTCGATCGTCATCGAGCGCGAGACCATGTCACGCGGCGCCAGGTCCTTAACCGTCGGGGCATAACGCTCCATGAAGCGCTCGCCTTCGGAGTTGGTCAGGTAGCCCCCTTCACCACGAGCCCCCTCGGTGATCAGGCAGCCGGCACCATAGATGCCGGTCGGGTGGAACTGAACGAACTCCATGTCCTGCAGCGGCAGGCCGGCGCGCAGCACCATGGCATTACCGTCGCCGGTGCAGGTGTGGGCCGAGGTCGCCGAGAAGTAGGCACGGCCGTAACCGCCGGTGGCCAGAACCACCAGCTTGGCGCGGAACTGGTGCATCTGGCCATTGTCCAGTTGCAGGGCCGTCACGCCGGTGCAGGTACCGTTGTCCATGATCAGGTCGAGCGCAAAGTACTCAACGAAGAACTTCACTTCACGACGGACCGACTGGCCGTACAGGGTGTGCAGGATGGCGTGGCCGGTGCGGTCGGCGGCGGCGCAGGTACGCTGCACCGGACCTTCACCGAAGTTGCGGGTCATGCCGCCAAAGGCGCGCTGGTAGATCTTGCCTTCGTCGGTACGCGAGAAGGGCACGCCCCAGTGTTCCAGCTCGTAAACGGCCTTGGGCGCGTTACGGACCAGATACTCGATAGCGTCCTGGTCACCCAGCCAGTCCGACCCCTTGACGGTGTCGTACATGTGCCATTGCCACGAGTCTTCGCCCATATTGCCCAGCGAAGCCGAGATACCGCC
>DLIT01000048.1:0-5371 GCA_002483865.1 Brevundimonas sp. UBA7635 | reverse complement strand
CCCGAGCCACCCGCGCCGACGACGACGACGTCGTATTCGTGATCGATAAGCTCGTAAGCAGCCATGGTCGATTAAGCTCCTGCGGCCAGCGCTTGGGCGGCGCGCACGATGAAGAAGAGGCTGGCCGAAGCCAGGGCAGCAAAGGCCACCATGGAGACGCGGCTCAGGACCGCACGGGTCGACGGAGCCGGCACATAGTCTTCGATGATGACCTTCCAGGCCAGGTGGGCGAAGGCACAGAAGACGACGACCGTCACGCCCAGCAGCGGCAGGTTCGGTGCCGTGGCGAACCAGCGGGCCAGCTCACCGGCATCAGCGCCCGCCAGGGTAAAGCCGGTAAAGGCGACCCAGATCGACAGCGGCATGAGGATCAGCAGCAGGACCTTTTCCAGCAGCCATTCACGTGCGCCATGACGCTGCGAGATCTTCACATTGTTCTTGAACTTGGGAGCGGCGCTCACAGTGAAACCTTTCCGGTAGCGAACAGGGCGACCCAGAACAGCACGGCCAGGACGATCGGGCCCCAGACAGCCATGTGCGACAGGGCATTGGCCGACTTGACCGTCAGTCCGTTACCCGTGTCGTTGATCAGGTGGCGTGCGCCGTTCAGCAGGAAGGAGAAGAGCACCAGGGTCAGGCCGAACCAGACCAGCAGGCCCAGCGGCGAGGCCGAGCACTCGACCAGGCGGTTATAGGCCTCGGTGCCGTTCGAAGCGATGGCCGCCCAGCCCAGGATGAACAGGGCACCGACCGTCGCGGCGCCGATCGTGACGCGGAACAGGATCGAGGCCACCATGGTGATGTGCCAGCGCCAGACCGAGGTGAAAGGCGACATCGGGGTGACGTGGCCGTTTGGCTGACGGACGTAGCGGCCGGTCCGGTCGCCGCTCGCGCCCTGCGGAAGGTTCGACATGCGAATGATTCTCAAAAAACCTGTGGAAAAACAGGGCCGGTTGCAGTGCGATAGGCTTTAGGTTCCGCAAAGGCCGGGTGTCAACGAAGGCGGACCAAAACCTTGGTCGGAAGTCCAAATCAGCCCGTAAAGTCGCGAATCGTTCGCATCATCGATGTCCTGAGGTCCTCGGCCAGCGGGCGGGCACCGGGGCGGCCCCAGACCGGATCGGGCCACAGGCCATCGTCTCGGCGGCGGCCCACCACATGGACATGGAGCTGGGCGGTGACATTGCCGATGGCGGCCATGTTCAGCTTGTCCACCGGGCGGCCCGCCTGCACGGCCAGGCGACGCACCAGGCCACCGGCCCGGATCATCTCCTCCATCAGGGCCTGGCGCTGGGCCGGGTCCAGGTCCTCCAGCTCGGTCGTCCCCGCTACACGAGGCAGAAGGATCAGCCAGGGGAAGCGGGCGTCATCCTGCAGGCGTACCTGGCACAGCGGCCAGTCGGTGACGTGAAGAGAACCGGCCTCGAAAGCAGGATCGGCCTGAAAAAGATCGGCAGGGATCATGAGGGTGGGTGCTCCTTGAACCAGCGCAGGCGATAGGCCTGAATAGCCGTCCTTGCCAGATGCCGGGTCAGGTTCCAGTTGGCCACTGCCCCGACCGGCGCTCCGATCAGCGGCAGCAGCTGGGCCAGTTTCACCAGGTCGAGGTAGTCGCGGTACTCCAGCTGGAAATGCTGCCAGTCGAAATTCTCTTGAGCCTCGGCCTGGGGCGTGCCGGGCAGGGCGTTTTCCAGGGCCTCCAGCGCCCGGGGCCGATGGCGGGCGCTGGAAAAGGCCAGCTGGAATATCCGCAGCATGAACAGCCGCTCGGCCGGATCGCGGTTGTCGTGGCCATAAAAGGCGCAGATCTCGAACAGAAGCTTGATCTTGATGGTCATAAGGGCTGGCAAATCCGCCGCCGCCAAGACAAGGCCCCCGGCCCCGGCAACCCCGCCCTCGACGCTGGCGGTGCGGCTATAGACCTTCATCCGGTCCCGGACGGCCCCCTCGCGTTCCTGCAGCGTCCCGAAGCTGAGAGGTCGGGATGAAAGCCAGCCCGAGCCGGTCATGATGCCCTGCGTCACCTGCCTGATGGTGGCCGTCACCACCTTGTGGACCGGCTCGGGGATCATGCCATTGATCCGGTCCTGGGTGGCGCGGGTGGTGCTGTCCCAAAGGCCCGGCCGTTTGCAGACGCGCTTCTTCCAGGTCTGGTTTTCGGCAAAAGCTTCGGTTTCGTAGGCGGTTGGATCAGATTCGAGGCTCATGACGCCCTTTTCGTGATAACGGGTCCGGCCCTTGGCGACCAAAGCCGAAACGTCCGACGCTTGCTCCCGCTCCCGTGCGGGTCTAGACCCGCCGCCATCGAATACCGTTTCGCACACGCAACCCGACTGGAGAGACCTTAACATGGCTCGCGCAAAGATCGCCCTTATCGGCGCCGGTATGATCGGCGGCACCCTGGCCCATATCGCAGCCCGTGAAGCCCTGGGCGACGTTGTCCTGTTCGACATCGCTGAAGGCACCCCGCAGGGCAAGGGTCTGGACATCGCCGAAGCCTCGGCCGTCTTTGGTCAGGACGTGGCCCTGAAGGGTGCCAACGACTATGCGGCCATCGAAGGCGCAGACGTCTGCATCGTCACCGCCGGTGTGCCGCGCAAGCCGGGCATGAGCCGCGACGACCTGATCGGCATCAACCTCAAGGTCATGAAGGCCGTGGGTGAAGGCATCAAGCAATACGCTCCGAACGCCTTCGTGATCTGCATCACGAACCCGCTGGACGCCATGGTCTGGGCCCTGCAGAAGTTCTCCGGGCTCCCGAAGGAAAAGGTCGTCGGCATGGCTGGCGTTCTGGACTCGGCCCGCTTCGCCTACTTCCTGGCTGAAAAGACCGGCGTATCGATCCAGGACATCCACGCCTGGACCCTCGGCGGTCACGGCGACGACATGGTCCCGATGGTGCGTCACTCGACCGTCGGCGGTCTGCCGCTGCCGGACGCCGTGGCTGCCGGCTTCCTGTCCCAAGCCGATCTGGACGCCATCGTCGAGCGCACCCGCAAGGGCGGCGGCGAGATCGTGGCCCTGCTGAAGACCGGCTCGGCCTTCTATGCTCCGGCTGAATCGGCCATCGCCATGGCCCGCTCCTACCTGCTGGACCAGAAGCGCGTCCTGCCGTCGGCTGTTTACGTCAACGGCGAATATGGCCTGAGCGACCTGTACGTCGGCGTGCCGGCCATGATCGGTGCTGCTGGCGTCGAGAAGATCGTCGAGTTCACCACCAACGACGAAGAAAAGGCCATGCTGGCCAAGTCGGTCGCCTCGGTGAACGGCCTGATCGACGCCTGCAAGCAGGCCGACCCGTCTCTCGCCTGATAGGACAGGCCCGCTCTTTGAGCGGGTCACGCCCGTTCCCTAGCGCTCGCGACGCGGTCGCTCGCTGCTTGAGGGAACGGGCTTCGGAATAAGGAAAGGGCCGCTCCGGTTTGGGCGGCCCTTTTTTCTGCCCCCTTCCTCCTTGATGGGGGAAGGGTCGGGGATGGGGGTGACACCGCCAGACGCCAGACCACGTCAGGCACTACAGCCTCCACCCGCCTGTCTTCCCCCGCCAATCCCGGTAAAATCCCGCGACTGGCCGCATGCAAGGGCCATCAGCCCGCCTCGGTCCCCCTTGCGCCTAACCTGCCCGACCCCTTTCCCATCCCAGGGCGGATTAGACAGACAAGACTCTCCAGACCCTGTTTTTTTATTCCCCGCCCGTGATGCTGACGGGCTCCTGCTCCAGCCAGCTCTGGCTTCGCATCTCGTTGAGGCGCGAAACAGTGCGCTCGAACTCAAAGGCCCCATCGCCCTTGGGGTAAAGCGCCTCGGGCTCGGCCTCGGCCATGACCACCAGGCGCGTCTTCGCCTCGTAGAGGGCGTCGATCAGGGTCACGAGACGACGGGCTTCCTGACGCCTGTGCGGGCCAAGCTTGGGCACGCCTTCTAGGAAGAGGGTGTGGAAGCGCCGGGCGATGGCCAGGTAGTCCTGCGGACCCAGCGGCCGGCCGCACAGGTCATCGAAGCTGGCGCGGGCCATGCCGCCCACGGTGCGTTCCAGCTTCACCTCGCGGCCCAGGACTTGAAGCCCGGTCGGCTCTTCGGTTTCGCCGCCCTTCAGGTCCGACCACAACAACTCAAAGGCGGCGGCGTTGCCCTCGACATCGGTCGCGAACCACACCTTGTCGCCCGACAGGCGATCCAGGCGGAAATCCTTGGCTCCGGCCGTCTCCACCACCACCGTCTTTTCACGCAGGATGTCGATGAAGGGCAGGAAAAGCTGGCGGTTGATGCCGTTCTTGTACAGGTCCTCGGGCGCACGGTTCGAGGTGATGGCCAGCACCACCTTCTTGTCGAACAGGGCATCGAACAGGCGCCCCAGGATCATCGCATCGGCGATATCGGTCACCTGCAGTTCGTCGAAACACAAAAGCCGCGCCTCCGAGGCGATCAGGGCGGCGACCGGCGGGATCGGATCATCACCCTTGTGCTGGCCAAACACGGCCTTGCGCTGGCTGCGGCTGCCCTCGCGCCACTGCCGCACCAGGTCATGGATGCGGGCCATGAAGGCGTGGAAGTGGGCCCGCACCTTCCTCTGCTCCGGCGTCGAGGAATAGAACAGGTCCATCAGCATGGACTTGCCGCGCCCGGGCGGTCCCCAGATATAGATGCCGCGCACCTCTGGCACGGAACCGAACAGGCCCTTCCTGGCCAGGTCAGCTTCCAGCCGCTCCAGTTCGGCGATCAGCCCCTGCTGGGCCGGATCGGGCGTGATGACGCCTTCCTCGATACGAATGTCATAGGCGTTACGAATGCGCGAGGTCATGGCAGGGGCATAGCCTTATGCGTCCCAACAGGGAAGAAGCGCCCCCTCGACGAAAGAAGTCTGGCCTTGTTTGTGAAAAGCGGTTGCTTCGCGGCTGCGAAAGACCCAAATGCATAACCGCTTTTTTCGTCCCCACGCCCTTAAAAGGAAAATTTCATCATGGGCTATCGCGTCGCCATCGTTGGCGCCACCGGCAATGTCGGCCGGGAAATGCTGAACATCATCGAGGAGCTGAACTTCCCGGTCGATAAAATGCATGCGATCGCCTCTCGAAAATCGAAGGGCGTCGAGGTCGCGTTCGGCGACAAGACCATCCGTTGCGAGGACCTGGAGCAGTTCGACTTCTCCACGGTCGACATCGTGCTGATGTCGGCGGGCGGTGCCGTATCCAAGGCCTGGTCGGAAAAGATCGGTGCCGCCGGCCCCATCGTCATCGACAACTCCTCGGCCTTCCGCATGGACCCGGACGTGCCCCTGATTGTGCCGGAGGTGAACCCCGACGCGGTCAAGCTGGCCAAAAAGAAGAACATCATCGCCAACCCCAACTGCTCGACCGCCCAGCTGGTCGTG
>DLIT01000117.1:49478-53266 GCA_002483865.1 Brevundimonas sp. UBA7635 | reverse complement strand
TCGCCCTCGCGCCGTGCGCTCAGCGACAGGCTGGCCAGGTCCGAGCCGGCACCGGGCTCGGAATAGCCCTGGCACCAGTAGTCCTGGCCCGACAGGATGCGCGGCAGGTAGTGGGCCTTCTGCTCGGGTGTGCCGAACCGCATGATGCAGGGGCCGACCATCTTCAGGCCCATGGGGGCCAGGTGAGGGGCGTGGGCGCGGGCACATTCGGTGGCAAAGACGTGCTGGTGCGCCTCATCCCAGCCGGGGCCGCCGTGTTCAGCAGGCCAGCCGGGCGCGACCCAGCCCTGGCCGTGCAGGATGGCCTGCCATTCCAGGCTGGGCTTCAGGTCCGTGAAGACACTGGTGGCCTTGCGTCCCACCTCGGCGAGATGAGGGGGCAGGTTCGCGGACAGCCAGTCTCTTACCTCGCGGCGAAAGGCCTCGAGGTCAGGGTTCGCGGGAATGCCCATCCTAGTTGATCTGCCTTTCGCGGCCTTCCCAATAGGGATCGCGCAGGGCGCGGCGAAGGATCTTGCCGGTGGCATTGCGCGGCAGGGCGGCGACGAAGTCCACCGACTTGGGCACCTTGAAGCCGCCAATGCGGGTGCGGGCAAAGGCGATGATGTCGTCCTGGGTCGCCTCGGCCCCCGGTTTCAGCACCACCACGGCCTTGACCGCCTCGCCCCAGCGCTCGTCGGGCACGCCGATAACCGACACCTCCAGCACCGCCGGGTGGCCAAAGATCGCGTTCTCGACCTCGTTCGGATAGACGTTCTCGGCCCCGGTGCAGATCATGTCCTTGAAGCGGTCGGCGATATAGAGATAGCCGTCCTCGTCCAGGTATCCGGCGTCGCCTGTCTTGAACCAGCCGTCGTCGTTCAGGACCTCTGCCGTCTGGCGGTCCTGCTTCCAGTAGCCGGCCATGTTGGCGACCGAGCGGGTCTCGATCTCGCCGATCTCATGGGGTGGCAGGATCCGGCCGTCGCGGTCGGTGATACGCAGTTCTACGCCCGGCATGGGCAGGCCGGCACCCCGCATTCTCTGGTTGCCCGCCGGATCGTGATCCTCGGGCGGCAGATAGACGATGGTGCCGCAGGTCTCGGTCGCCCCATATTGCTGGCAGAAGCCACAGCCAAAGACTTCAGTGGCCTGCTTCAGCAGGTCCAGCGCGATGGGAGAGGCCCCGTAAAGGATGTAGCGCAGGTGGCTGTAGTCGATCTCGCGCACACGCGGGTGCATCAACAGCATATGCAGGGCCGTTGGCACCAGGAAGAGCTTGGTCACGCCTTGATACTCGATGGCCGACAGGACCTGGTCGGGCAGGAACTCGGGCTGAACGACCGTCTTGGCTCCGTTGAAATAGCCGACCATGGCCCAGCCCACCCCGCCGATGTGGCCCATAGGCAGGGGGACCAGGTTGACGTCGTGGGGTTCCCACTCGTTCCAGTCCATCTTGCGCTCGGCGGCCTGTGTCCGGCCGCGCAGCAGGTTGGCATGGGTCAGCATCACCCCCTTGGGCTGGCCGGTCGTGCCCGACGTATAGAGCTGCAGGGCGACATGAGAAGGATCGACGCTGGTGCCGGGCGGATGGTCGCTGGCTGCATCGCGCCATGTGGCGAAACGGGGAAGGGGGCCGCCGTCTTCAAGCCCGATCAGGGTGACACCGGGCAGGTCCGAGCGGAAGCTGTCGATGCGATCAAACTGATCCGGGGCTATGAACAGGAACTTCGCGTCGCAGTCCGTTGTGATCCCGGTGATTTCGGGCGAAGCGAGGCGCCAGACGATGGGCACGACGACGGCACCGGCCCTGGAAGCTCCGAACAGGAGTTCGAAGAACTCGTCACTACCCTTGCCGATGAAGGCGACCCGGTCATCCCGCTCAAGCCCCGCCGCGATCAGGGCATTGGCCACCCGATTGGCGCGGGCGTCCAACTCGGCCCAAGAGGTGTCACGACCCGCAAAATGAGTCGCAATCCTGTGGGGCCGATCCTTGGCGAAGTAGGCGGGAATCGCCCCCAGGGTCGTCATCGCCGCGTGGTCAATGTCGCTGGCGGTGGCGGCTGCTTGCATATCGGATTCCTCCCCCTGACGGCCGCTGGCTGCGCCTCTGTTTTATTAATCACTCAATTAATTGAAACCATCAAGAGGTCTTCGGCTCATTCAGGATGCTGCCCATAAGAATATCGACCAGATGACGGGCGTAGCGAGCCCGCATGTCGTCATCGATCTGGTCGATGCCAAAGGCGTGTTTCAGCGCGCTTCGGGCATGGAACAGGTGATCGCAGGCTCCGATCAGTGAGAAATAAAAGAGGGTCGGGTCCACATCACGAAATATCCCCTCGTTTCGCCCCTGTTCCAGAATGGCGCGCTGTGCATCGGCCAGGGGCCTTGTGAACCGCTCGGAGATGAACCGGGCCGTCTCGGAATCGATATCCGCTCCCAGCACCCCTATCAGCCGGTTCATGTAGGGATGCCGGTGATAGATCTTGATCACCCCCTCGATGTGGTGGCGCAGTTTGGAGGTGGCATCCAGATCAGACTTTATCAGGGCGTCCAGGGCCTTGAAGGTGCTGCCGGCGTCGCGTTCCAGCAGGGCCATCAGCAAACCTTCCTTGCTGCCGAAATTATAGCGGATCAGGGCCGAGTTCAGGCCCGAGCGGGCCGAAATGTCGGTAAAGGTGAAGTTGACGGAGCCGCGCTCGCTCATGAGGCTGGCGGCTGCATCCAGCAACTGGTCGCGCGAGGACGTGTCGCGGGGGCGGCCCCGGGCAGGATTGACGGGTTTGTTCATGGCGGTCATCGGATACTGACGAAGCCGAGCGAAGCGGCGCGTTGGGCGATACGCAGGCGGCCATTGCGGCCCAGCTTGTTGCCGGCGTTGCGAAGGTGGAATCGGACCGTGGGCGAGGTCAGGCCCATGATCTGGGCGATGTCGCCATCGCTCTTGCCCGCAGCGACCAGCTTCAAACACTGGATTTCGCGCCGGGTGAGGGAGATCGGGGCCACCACACGGCGGCCGTGCATGGCCTCGTCGCAGGCGCTGATGAAGCGGGTGGCCTCGGCATACATCTGGGCGGAATGAGCGTCGAAGACCGTACGTACGTCAATCTCATCCTGATCACTGGCCCATACCACAGCCCCCAGCACCGAATGAGCCAGTCGCACCGGGGCAATGATAGCGCGCCGGACGTTATAGTTGGTCTCACGCATCCGGGTGATCAGCCTTGGATCAACGCCCAGATTATGCCAGCCACCAATCTCTCCATCCGAATACCAGAAGGGCTCTGACAGATTGCGGATCAGGGTGACGACGGCATTCTTCAGCGCCAGATCCGACTGCTGCCAATAGTTGCTGGCAGTCTCTGTGAACCGGAACAGTTGGGGGATCGGCTGGCCTGTCGGGTCCAGGGCAGGGCGCGCCGAAGAAAGATCAGCCCAGGCCGCCACCTGGGGCAGGCCGATGGCCTGACCCCGATCCGCGACCTGCTGGGCCCGGGTTTCAAGCAAGTTTTGTTCGTCGAACATGAACCTATCAAGCCTGATAGCTGCCCAGACTTCAAGACTAATGTAATTGATTGACTAAATAAATGCCTGGTTGGGCAGAGGGGAAACCGCGTGGGTGTGTCGATCGAAGGTGACACCGCATTTATCCAGGGGGGCGGGAAGGAAATTCCGGCCCTTGCTCAGAATGCCGTTCATCAGGTGGGGCCGGGCGGCGTTGTGGGGCCGCGCATCGACTACCGTAATCCGCCCGGAGCTGCGGCCCTCTATGCACCCGACTCCATCGCCTGGCGCGTCTATAAAAA
>DLIT01000117.1:47231-49316 GCA_002483865.1 Brevundimonas sp. UBA7635 | reverse complement strand
CAGGCCGAGCGAATGATCCGCAATGTGGGCCGGATGCACAGCCGGGTCAGCGGAACCACGGCTGATGGCGTGCCCTATCGCGCCGACGACGTCGCACTTCTGGACTGGGTCCAGGCCACGGTCGATTTCGGTTTCATGGAGGCCTATGCCACGTATGGCGGGCCGTTGACGGACCAGGAGCGCGACGCCTTCTATGCCGAATCCATAGTCTCGGCCCGCCTGTTTGGCGCAGTATCCAAGCCCACCTCTCTTGAGGAACAGAAGGCTCTGATGGCGGCCATGCTGCCCCGTATGGAGCCGCACCCCATCATCGGCGAGTTCCTGCAGATCATCACTACGGTGAAGAAGCTGCCGACGGGCCTGGGCTGGCTGCAGCGCATGTGTGTGCGCGCCGGGATCAGCAACCTGCCCCCCGAGGTGAACGCCATCCTGGGCCTGGGGCCAAGGTGGCAGATCAAGGGATGGGAGAGGGGGCTGCTCAAGGTCTTGGGCTGGAGCCTGGATCATCTGCCGCTGTCGTCCCTGCCGCCGGTTCAGGCCTGTCGCCGGGTTGGGGTGGATCCCCGGGTTCTCTACGGCGGGCGGCGACGATGAGACGGCCCCCATTGTTCGAACGCGCGTCCAACATCACCACAATAAGCCGCGGCCCTGAAGCCAAAGCACTTATCGGGAGGAAGACCATGAGACATCACAGCGGCTTCAGAATGCGGCTCTTGACGGGCACAGCCCTGATGGCGGCAGTCCTGGCGGGGGCGGCCCAGGCCGAAGAGCAGGGCGCGGTTCAGCAGGAGGCTGCGGCGACCATTGATGACATCGTGGTCACCGCCCAGCGTCGCGAGCAGAGCATCAATTCGGTTGGCATGGGTATCCAGGCCTTTGGCGAGGAGGCGCTCGACAATCTTCAGGTGACCGACGTCAGGGACCTGACCATCGTCGCGCCGTCATTCACCGTCACCCAGGGCTATCATGGGGTGCCGATCTATACGCTGCGGGGCATTGGCTTCAACACCATCAACCTGTCCTCGACCTCGACCGTAGGGTCCTATGTTGACGAGGTGGCCTATGCCTATCCATTCATGCTGTCGGGACCGATCTTCGATATTGGCCGGGTAGAGGTTCTGAAGGGGCCGCAGGGCACCCTTTATGGTCGCAACACCACGGCAGGCCTGGTCAGCTTCGTCACCAATGCCCCGACGGATGTGTTCGAGGCGACTGGCGCGGTCGAGCTTGGCAATTACAAGACCTTCAACTTTGAGACCGCGGTTTCGGGCCCCATCTCTGATACGGCGCGGATGCGCTTGGCGGTGCGTCGCGAGTCCTCCGCCGAGGGTTGGCAGCAGGACATAGCCTCGGGCGAGAAGCAGGGCGAGATCGACCGCATCGGGGCCCGCTTCCGTCTGGACTGGGAGCCGACGGACCGGCTGGAGTTCAACCTCAGCCTGTCGGGCTGGACCAATGATTCCGACACCATCACGGGCCAGGCCATTGGCTATACCCCCGCAACCGATCCGGGGATCGGCGGCCGGTTCGCGGCCTTCAATGCCCCGGGTCTGGTCGATTATATCGCCAACAACCAGCCAACCAAGGGCAGCCAGGCCGGTTGGGCCCCGCGCAACGTCCGTAATCGTATCGTCGGGACCATTCCGGGGCTTGACGGCGACCTGAAGGAGAACTCCAGCTTCTTTGGTGCCGCCCTGCGCACCACGGTCGGCTTCAGCGAGGATGTCCGCCTGGTCTCGCTGACCAGCTATAACTATCTGGATCGCAATGCCCTGTCCGACTGGTCGGGCGTGCCCTACGAAATCATGATCCAGCGCCTTGACGGCGAGGCCAAGTCCTTCTCGCAGGAGTTGCGACTGGAAGGCCAGACGGGCCTCCTGACCTGGCTGGTTGGTGCCTACTATGCCGACGACAAGCTGATCGACAACAACATCACCAATCTGAACGACAATGCCAACGTCACGATGATCCGCTATCAGGGCAATCTGTTGCTGGGTACGCCGTTCAATTCGCTGGGTTATACTCCGGAGGATATGCTGGGGGCCTTCCGGGGCTATCGGGATCTGGGCCAGATCAATGCCGATA
>DLIT01000117.1:38470-47021 GCA_002483865.1 Brevundimonas sp. UBA7635 | reverse complement strand
CGCCACGAGATCGATGAGGAAAACGTGGGCTGGCGACTGGGGCTGGACTGGAAGGCCTCGCCCGAGACCCTGGTCTATGGCTCTATCTCCGAGGGCTACAAGGCTGGCAATACACCGATCAATGCGGCCAACGTCTCGACCCAGAACGAGCCGGCGCTTCAGGAAAAAATGCTGGCCTATGAACTGGGGGTCAAGTCGGGCCTGGCCGATGGCCGCATTCAGTTGAATGTTGCGGGCTTCTACTATGACTATACGGACAAGCAGATTTCGGTCTATTTCGCCGACCCGATCTACACGGCCCTGCGCCGCCTGCAGAACGTGCCGGAATCCAAGGCCTATGGCATTGATGCAGAGGCGACCTGGCGTTTGACCGAAGCCCTCACCCTGAATGTCGCTGCCACCCGTCTGCACACCGAGGTGATCAACTATCAGGGTACTAATGCCAACGGGCTGCCCCAGCTCTACGACGGCATTCCCTTCCCCAACAGCCCCGAATGGCAGGCCAGTGTCACGGCCAGCTATGACGCCCCGGTCAGCGAAAGCCTGGGTCTTCAGGGCACGGTGAACTATCGTTGGCAATCAGAGACGGCTTCTGACCTCAGCGAGGGGCCACTGTTTGAAATCGACGCCTTTGGTACCCTGAACGGCTCGATCGGGCTCTATGACCTGGGCGGCAAGTGGAAGCTGAACCTGTGGGGCCGCAACATCACCGATCAGTACTACTGGACCTCGGTATCCTCGAACGCGAACCTGGCCGTTCGCTTTGCGGGCCGACCGCGGACCTTTGGCCTTAATCTATCCTTCGCCTACTGAACACGCATCCCCACTGAACCTGGGCCGTCGTCCTCAACGGGGAAGGCGGCCTTATTTTTGGAAGACCGTTGGGCATCCCGTGGTCCGAACCTGTAATGAAAGCCTGGCGATAGCGCCGGCCAACAATCATGTTGACCGTCCCGGGATGCCAGAAATGCCGATACCCAGCACTTTTCCTTAAGCTTCAACACGTTGAAGCCTGAGGTGCCCTTTCGATTACGATAGGCATCCGCACAGTAAAGCAACTACCTTTGCCCAGGCCGTCGCTCTGCACCTCGATGGTGCCGTGGTGCATGTCCACCAGCTGTTTTACCAAAGCCAGTCCGATACCCAAACCGTCTCGGGCGCGGTGATCAGGGCCTTTGGACTGGGCGAACAGGTCAAAGATATAGTCGCGGGCTTCGTGCAGGATGCCGATGCCGTTATCCTTGACCGCTATGCGCACCTGCTTCCCGTCAGCCGTTGCATCGAGATAGACCTTGCCCTGGATGGGCGTATATTTGGCGGCGTTGGTCAGGAGATTGCTGACAATCTGGGACAGGCGCGTGAAGTCACCGTCCAGCCATATGGTCTGTTCGGGAGCCTCGATCGTTAGGTTATGCTGCCCCGCCTCCATCTTTGGCATAGCGATGTCCACGGCTGACTGGATGACGTCCTGAAGGCTGACCTTTTCCGGATTCAGCGAGATCTTGCCCTGATCGATACGGGCGATATCCAGGAGATCCTCGACCAGTCGTGACAGATGTCGGGTCTGGACCTTCATACGTTCGTGAAGGGCCAGCTGGCGGTCTTGGTCGTTGGTTTTTTCCAAAAGCCGGAAACCTGCCGTCAGGGCCATAATCGGATTGCGAAGTTCGTGGCCCAGAACTGCAATAAACTCGTTCTTGCGTCGGTCGGCGGTGCGCAGCGCATTGGCTAAGTCTTCCAACTCCTCGCACTGGCTCATGATTTTGCGCTTGTTTCGGTAGAGCTCGATAAAAACCCGGGCCTTGCTACGCAGAATGTCGGCCTCGATGGGCTTCTGAATGAAGTCCACTGCACCGGCCTCATAGCCTCGGAAACGACGGGACAGATCGGCACTTCCTGCCGTCAGGAAGATGAGCGGGATGTCGCGCGCATTTACATTGCCCCGCATGAACTCCGCGAGCTGGAAGCCGTCCATCATGGGCATCTGCACATCCAGCAAGGCCAGCGCCACGTCATGCACCAGAAGAAGCTCCAGCGCCTCATCCCCGGATCGGGCCTTTAAACAGGTCACATCTTCCTTGGCGAGCAGAGCTTCCAGAGCGACGAGGTTCTCTTCGAGGTCATCGACCAGAAGGATATTAACAGGCTGATCGACGGTGCTCATGGCGTTGCAATCGCTCTCAATTGTTCGACGATGCCCTGAAGGTTTTCAACCTGGGCGGTCGGGCAAAATTTGAGGCCAGCCTCGGGCATGGCGCGGGCATAGGCAGTGGCGGGGTCTTCCACGATGACGTGGCCGCCCGCAGCAGCGACAGCGGCCAGTCCGCGAGCGCCATCGTCATTGGCTCCGGTCAACAGTATTGCCAGAAGACCTTCCCTATAGGTATCGGCAGCGCTTTCAAACAGCACATCGATAGAGGGGCGCGAGAAGTTGATATGTTCTTCGTATGAAAGAGCCAGATCTCCATTGGCCTCCACCAGCAGGTGATAGTCGGAGGGGGCGAAATATACCACACCGGGGACCGCCGCTTCCTTGTCCTCTGCCTCTCTGGCGGAAATGCGACATTTTCTGGAGAACAGCGGAGCCAGGACATTACTACGGTCGGCCGGAATATGGACGACGGCCAGAATCGGCGCAGGGAAATCGGCGGGCAGTTCCGGCAGGATTTCGAGCAAAGCCTGAACACCCCCGGCCGATGCGCCGATGACCACGGCTTCGATTCCCTTCATCCCTCCTGCCTCCGGTAGATTTTCTCGGAGTGGGCGAACTCGCTAAAGGCACCCAGATGCCGAGAAAAGCGTAGGGTTTCCTTGGAGCCGATGCCCAGGAAGCCATTACGACTGAGCGAGTCCTTGAACAGGCCGACGACGCGATCCTGAAGCGCGCGATCGAAATAGATCATCACATTGCGGCACGAGATCAGCTGCATTTCACCAAAGACTGCATCGGACACCAGGCTGTGGTCCGAAAAGACGACATTGGCACGCAGACTGTTGTCGAACACTGCTCTTCCATAGTCAGCGGTGTAATAGTCGGAGAGGGACGAGCGACCGCCCGACTGCTGGTGGTTTTCGGTGAACTTGCGGATGCGCTCCAGCGGATAGACGCCAGTTTTTGCCGCGGCCAGGGCATGTGGGTTGATGTCGGTGGCGTAGAAAAGCGTACGATCCAGAAGACCCTCCTCCTTGAAGAGGATGGCCATGGAATAGACCTCTTCGCCAGTGCTGCATCCGGCGATCCACACCTTGAGGGAGGGGTAGGTCTTGAGATGCGGCAGGACCTGTTCGCGCAGGGCGCGGAAATAGGACGGATCACGGAACATCTCGCTGACCTGAACCGTCAGGAAGCCCAGCATCTGGACCATGATTGCCGGATCGTGCAGCACGCGTTCCTGAAGGGCGGTGATGTTGGGCACCCCGAAATGGATACGCGCCTGGATCAACCGCCGTTTGATCGACGCGCGGGCGTAATGACGGAAATCATAGTGGTAGCGCAGAAAAACAGCCTCCAGCAGAAGCTGTATTTCGATGTCCTCTACAGAAAGCTGTGCAACAGAACTCAACGCGGCATCCACACACGAACCAGGGAAAGCAATTTATCGACGTCCAGAGGCTTGGCCATGTAGTCATTGGCCCCGGCTGCCATGCAGCGCTCCTGGTCATCAGGCATGGCCTTGGCCGTGAGCATCAGCACAGGCAAATCTTTCCAGCGACCGTCCTTGCGGATCTCTTGTGTCGCCGTCAGGCCGTCCATCACCGGCATCATCACGTCCATCAGGACCAGATCAATCCGCTTGGCCGGGTCAGACGCAGATTTGTCGAGGGCCTCCAGCGCTTCCTTGCCGTTGCGGGCGATCTCGATCTTGGCTCCGCGGGGTTCCAGTACATTGGTCAGGGAATAGACGTTACGCACGTCATCTTCGACGATCAGGATGCGGCGGTCTTCCAGCACGGCATCGCGGTGACGAGCCTGACGGATCATCTTTTGCTGTTCGGGCGGCATCTCGGACACGACCTGGTGCAGGAAGAGCGAGACTTCATCAAGCAGGCGCTCGGGCGACTTGGCACCCTTGATGATAATAGAGCTGGAGTAGCGGCGCAGCTGTTGTTCGTAGTCAGGCGACAGATCCTGACCGGTATAGACGATCACCGGGGGGAACGCGTAGTTGCCTTCACGGCTCAGTGTTTCCAACAGCGAGAAGCCCGAGGCATCCGGCAGGGTCAGATCAAGCACCATGCAGTCGAACGTCTGCGATTTAAGCTGCTCCAGACATTCGGCAGCGGTACCGACGCCCACGGTTTCCACATCGCCGGTAGCCAGGAGGCGGCTGACGGCATCCCGCTGGACCAGATCGTCCTCAACAATCAGCACGCGGCGGACCGAGCGAGTTAATTTTTCTTCCAGCGTCTGAAGCACACCGACCAGATCCTCGCGCCTCACAGGCTTGATCAGATAGCCGATGGCACCCAGCGACAGGGCGGTCTGGCTGTGATCGTCGGCCGAGACTACGTGTATCGGAATGTGGCGGGTATCATCATCGCGCTTGAGCACGTCGAGGACGGTCAGGCCTGACTGGTCGGGCAGGCCGACATCCAGCACTACGGCGTTGGGCTGATAACGTTTGGCCAGGCGCATGGCTTCCTCGGCGGTTCCTGCGACCAGAACCTGGAAACCGAGCTCGCGCGACAGGTCCCGCACGATGGCGGCAAAGCGCGCATCATCTTCTACGACCAGCAGCACGCGCCGCGCCGTGGTCAGGTGGTCGCGGTCATCATCAACGGAGCGTGACGCCGGGCGGACCGGCTCTTGCGACAGGTCGATGCCGGCCGGAACTGCAGGAGGGACGGACGCTTCTGATATGCGGGAGGACCCCTGAGCCAATGGCAACAGGGCTTCGCGTGGCGTGACGCGTTCGGCGTGATAGATACGCGGGATGATAAGGGCGAAGGTACTGCCCTTGCCGGGCATACTTTCCAGCGTAATCCGGCCACCCAGCAGACGGGCAAGTTCGCGCGAGATGGACAGACCCAGACCCGTGCCGCCGTATCTGCGGCTGATCGTGCCATCGGCCTGGCGGAAGGCATCAAACACGGCGGCTTGTTGTTCGGGCGAAATGCCGATGCCCGTATCGGAGACCACAAAGGCGATCTCGTCGATGCCGACACTTTCGACCGATAGTTTGACCGTGCCCGCTTCGGTGAATTTGAAGGCGTTTGACAGCAGGTTCTTGATCACCTGCTCCAAGCGTTGGCGATCCGTCTCGACCTCGCCTTCGCCCGCCGTCGAGGTGTCAATCTCAAAGCGCAGGCCGCGCTCGTCGGCTACCGGCTGGAACACCTGGCGGATGTCGCCGCAGAGGCGCTGGGCGGACACAGCTTCGGGGCGGATCTGAATATGCCCAGCCTCGATCTTGGACAGGTCTAGGATGTCGTTGATCAGATCCAGCAGGTCGTTACCCGAAGACTGGATGGTGCGGGCATAGTTGACCTGCTCCTCGGTCAGGTTGCCGTCATTGTTGTCAGACAGAAGTTTCGACAGGATCAGCAGCGAGTTCAGGGGCGTGCGCAACTCATGCGACATATTGGCGAGGAAGTCGGATTTGTACTGGCTGGCCTGTTCCAACTCGCGAGCCTTGAGGGCCAGATCGGCCCCGCTGCGTTCCAGATCGTCGCGCTGGGTCTCCAGCATCTGGGCCTGTTCTTCCAGCTGACTGTTGGTCTGTTCCAACTCGGCTTGCTGTTGCTCCAGACGGATTTGGGATTCCCTCAGTGCACGGCCCTGTTCTTCCAACTCTTCATTGGAGACGCGTAGTTCCTCGCTCTGGACCTGAAGCTCTTCGGCCTGGCGCTGCGTTTCCTCCAGCATATCTTGCAGGCGGGCGCGATAGCGGGCCGAGCGCAGTGCAGCACCGATGGCGGATGAAGATTCGTCCAGTAGGGCCCGGATACGATCGTCGATGCTGTCCAAGAAGCCCAGTTCGAGCACAACATTGACCGAGCCGTCCGCCTTGCCCGGTGCGATGATCAGATTGCGCGGCTTGTCACGGCCCAGCGCGGATCCAATGGTCAGGTAGCCCTCCGGCACGTCGTTCAGGACAATGGGTTTTCCATCAACGGCAACCTGACCCAACAAGCCTTCGTTGCCCGTAAATCGGCTTGGCACAGAAGCGTCGCCCGGCACGCCCGTCATGGCAACACGTCTAAACTGGCTATCTTCGCCCTTGAACAGGGCACCAGCATGCGCTCCCGTATAACGCGTCAGGAAGGCCAGTATGTTCTCGGCCAGCCTCTCCAGAGTCTGATCGCCCAGCATGACCTTGGCCAAACCGACCTGACCCTCGTGCAGCCACTCCTGGCGGGCGCGATCGCGCGCGCTGCGGCGGATAAGCTGGAAGACGACGATTGTAAGGAATGCGCCAAAAAGGCTTGAGAAAATGCCACTGACCACGGCCGTGCGGGCAGCAGCCTCCATCTGATTAATGCGGGTTTCGCGGACGCGCTGCTCTTCCAATTGCATCTGGGTAACGATGGTGCGGACCGCATCCATCTCGCCCTTGCCTCGGTCGGAGTTCAGGTGCTCAACCGCGCCCGGAATGCCGCGCTCGTCGCGGGCCGCTAACGCATTTTCCAGCTCGTCCATGCGGGTCGCGACGTGAATACGGACCTGATTAAGATGTGTGGTCTGTATAACGTTGTTTCTGGTGAGGTCAGCGAGCTCCTTCAGACGCTCCTCCAGCCCCTCAACTGCGCGCTCATAGGGTTGAAGATAGGCCGTGTTGCCGGTCAGCAGATAGCCACGCTGACCTGTTTCGGCATCCAGCATCGACGTCATCAGGCCATCAATGCCCACGATCACCCTGTGGGTTTGCATGATCTGCTGGTTATTTGTCTTCAGGACCTGAATGTTCATATAGGCGATGACGCCCGTGGCGCAGAAGAACGCCAGCACAAGCACCAGCCCGAGCGCAGTCCACACTTCAGCGCGTGACGAGGAGGTCAGACGGATCTTCTCGAACATTTAATTATGGCTCCCCCCGGAGCGAGAACGGCAGGAGCGCCCCGCCCAAAAACAACTTCTCGGAACCTCGCGCCATGCATTACGCAGGCGCGCCACCCACACAAGTCGAACCGCAACGCTTTGCATTTAGAGTGGTTCCCTGTCTGCAAACCTAAGTTTGTAAAAATGCAGGCGAGGTTGCTTGCGGTCGCGGTGGACCCATTGAGGCAGCCATACTAGCTCGTTTTTGACCGCTCATCCTTTCCCTGAGCCTCTAGCAACCGAGTGACAACATCAACCTGCCTTCGAGTGGCTGATGATTCCGCAATTAGCGTCGCGCTCGGGTTGGTACGTGAACCAGAACAGATGACGGCCACCATGATCTATGACGACCGGCCGATGATGGTCCCGGGCTATTTTCTCATCCTGCATCGGATCGCCCAGAAGATCGGCCTCAGAACGGATGCTGATCCAGGCCGTTGCACATGTTCCTCGTCAGGGAGACCGTCATGTCCAGCTATACCCTCTACTATTGGGCTGTCCCGTTCCGCGGTCAGTTCGTGCGTGCACTTCTGGCCTATGATGGCCAGGCATGGAACGAGGTCGGAGACGACGCCATCCAGGCGCTGATGCAACGAGAGCCGCAGGATATGCCGGTGCCCTTTATGGGGCCGCCGGTTCTCATCGATGACGAGGCTGGCGTGGCCGTGTCCCAGATGCCGGCGATAATGTTCTACCTGGGTGAAAAGCTGGGACTGCTTCCAGACGATCTGGCCCTTCGGGCTCTGTCGATCAAGGTGGTTAATGATGCCAATGACGTAATCGACGAAATCACTCTCGATGGCGGACGTGAGATGTGGACTGAGGCCAAGTGGGTCAGCTTTGTCCCGCGCCTGCAAAAGTGGATGCATCTGTCGGAAGCACTCGGAAAGCGCCACGGTCTGGCTGACCAATCCGGTTTTCTTTTGGGAGGCTCAGAGCCAGGTGTCGCTGACATCGCCACGGCGACCTTATGGTCGACCCTGATCGAGCGGTTCCCCTCGATCGGTGTCATGCTGGAGGCTGAGGCACCTCTGACGGCCAGTCTGGTGAGGCGGGTGTCGCAGGCTCCAGGGTTGGCAGAATTGGCATCGCGGTCGCGGCACGACTATGGCGACGTTTATTGCGGCGGACAGATCGAGCAGTCTCTCCGCAAGGTCCTTGAAACAGCAACGGACCGGCTTTGATAAAAGCACCATAAGACGCCAGGCCGTTATCCTCGTCCTCCATCTGGCGGGTCAGGTGGCCGAGAGAAGCCGGTTTTATACCTGAGGCTTACACGGTTCTGCCGGGGAAGGACGAGTTATTGCCGCGCCGGTCGGCGCGCAGGATCGGAAGGACCGGATCATTGTGCCTCGATGGTGATGTGACGACCCGGTGCTGCCGCCGTCTTACGCGAGACAGACCGGTCCTTTTGTGTTCGACGATCAGGGCAGACGAGAGCCTATTCTGGCGGAACCTCGTCCGTACCCTCGACGCGATCGCGATAGGCCGCAGCACGGGCCAGCAGGATCA
>DLIT01000117.1:16264-38393 GCA_002483865.1 Brevundimonas sp. UBA7635 | reverse complement strand
ACCGAGGCGATGACGATGCTGGCCATGCCCAGGGTGGTACCCAGGGTGGGCGCGTGAACGCGCTCATAAAAGCGTTTGAGTCGCAGCATCCCGATTGCCCCGATCAGCGACAGGCTGGCACCGAACAGCGCCAGAGCAACCACGAGGCAGGCTGCCCACACAGGCAGTTCAGACAGGCCACTCATTCGATCACCTCTCCCCGCATAAGGAACTTGGCCAGGGCGACCGTGGCAGTGAAGCCCAGCATGCCGATGACCAGGGCAGCCTCGAAATACAGGTTAATGCCGCTTCTCATGCCATGGACCAATATCAGCAGCATGGCGTTCAGATAGAGAGTATCCAAACCCAGGATGCGGTCCTGGGCGCGCGGACCCCTGATCATGCGCAGGGCCGACAGCAGCATGGCGGCCACCAGGATTAGCTGGGCCAGGCCAAGACCCCAGTGCAGAATAGTGGCGGCGGTCACGGGAATATCTCCAGCAACAAGGATTCGTAGCGGTTCTTGATCAGGTGAATCCATTGCTCCTCGTCCACCAGGTCGAGGACGTGCAGCAGTAGTTGACCTGTCATCCGGTCATACTGAACCCACAAGGTGCCGGGGGTGCTGGTCAGGATGATGGCCAGGACAGCCAGGCCATAGCGATTGCGCATTTCCAGTGGCACGTGAAGGAAGCCTGAAACCCGCTCGGGGTGCCCGGCCAGGATGATGCGGCAGACCGCATAGTTCGAGCGGATGACATCCACGCCGACGTAACCCGCCAGCTTGAGCACAGCCAGCGGATTGCCGATGTTCGACCGGTCAGGCTCCAGCCGTCGCATGACGTGAGGGACGATCAGTCCGATAAGCAGGCCTTGAGTGACGCTGCCGGACGTAACGGGGCCGCTGAGCCACAGCCATGCGGTGAACAGGCCCAGGGCCAGAAGCGGATGGGGGAAGATGGCACGAAGAATCCTCATTGGCCCCCTCCCAGCACAGCCTGGATATAGGCCTGTGGTTCGGCCAGCCACAGGCTGGTCTGTTCAGCAAAGTTCAGGCCTGCTGCCGCGCCCAGGCTCATCCACAGACAAGCCAGAACCAGACCGCCGATGGCGACGAATTCAGGGCTGCGCACCATGGGCAGGGCATCGTCCAACTCGCGCCAGAAGCCCGCCACGCCAAAGCGCGACAGGGCAATCAGGCTGGCCAGGCTCGACAGGGTCAGGGCCCCGATCAGCACCCAGGTCGCGCTGAGCCCCGCGCCGTCGCCGGCCAGCAGCGAGACGAAGATGGTCAGCTTGCCCGCGAAACCGGCCAGTGGCGGCAGGCTGATGGTCACCAGCGCCGCCAAGATGAAGGCCGAGCCCAGGAAGGCCGTCGAGGCGGGCATGACCCGGCCCACTTCCTGCACCTCGTCCGAAGAGAAGGGATCGTCATATTCGTCGTCGAACACAGCGTCGTCGGGCAGGATGGACTGGTCTTCGCCACGCGCCAGGATTTCGGCAATCAGGAACAGGGTTGCCGCCGCCAGGGTCGAGGCCGCCATATAGAAGAGGGCCCCGCCAAGCGCAGCCGTATCCCCGGTGCCCAGGATGGCCAGAGCGGTGCCCGATGAGGTCATGATGGCATAGCCTGCCGCCTGCTCCAGTCGGCGAGAGGCCACAATGCCCGCAGCGCCGAACAGGACGGTGGCGATGCCTACGATCAGGATCCAGCTCTGCCCGAACCCGGCCGAAGCACCGGCCTGCTCTCCGAAAAGGAGCATCCACAGGCGGATCAGGACATAGACGCCAACCTTGCTGAGGATGGCAAACACGGCCGCCACAGGCGCGGTTGCCGCTGCATAGGCCCCCGGCAGCCAGAAGCCCAGCGGCCAGGCCGCCGCCTTGACCAGGAAGGCGATACCCAGCACCGCGCAACCCACATGGAAAAGGGCGCGGTCGTGGGCCGGGATCAGGGCAACACGACTGGCAATATCGGCCATGTTGAGCGCGCCGGTCACGCCATAGATCAGACCAACCCCGATCAGGAAGAAGAAGGAGGCGGTCAGGTTGATGGCCACATAGCCCAGGCCTGCGCGGACGCGCTTGTCACCCGACCCGTGCAACAGCAGGCCGTAGGAGGCCGCCAGCATGACTTCAAAGAAAACGAAGAGGTTGAACAGGTCGCCTGTCAGCACGGCTCCGTTCACCCCCATGACCAGAAGCAGGTAAAGGGCGTGGAAACGCGGACCGGCCCGGTCCCAGCGGGCAAAGGCAAACAGCAACCCACCCGCAGCCAGCACGGCCGTCAGTGCCAGCATCAAGGTGGACAGCCGGTCCGCGACCAGGACAATGCCGAAGGGAGCGGCCCAGTTGCCAAGGCTATAGACCCAGGCCGTGTCCTGGCCGTCGGCACCGCCGACCGAGGCCTGGTGCAGCAGGACAACGGCCGTGATCGCCAGGATGCTCATGCAGACCAGGCTGATGAAGGCCTTTAGCTGGTAGTGCCGTTCATCGAAGATCAGCATGGCTGCCGCAGCTACCAGAGGCAGAATGATGGGCACAATGATCAGGTGATCGAGAAGCTGGCTCATTCGCCCGCCTCCTGTCCATCAATATGGTCGGTTCCGGTGATGCCTCGGCTGGTCAGCAGAACCACCAGGAAGAGGGCGGTGAGGGCAAAGCCGATAACAATGGCCGTCAGCACCAGGGCCTGGGGCACGGGGTCAGCATAGGTTTCGGGAATCACAGGGGTCTTGGTGTCACGCAGGACCGGCGGCATACCGCTGCGCAGCCTTCCCATGGCAAAGAGGAACAGGTTCACGGCATAGCCGATCAAAGACAGGCCGATGATGACTTGAAAGGTGCGGGGGCGCAGCAGCAGCCATACCCCGGCTGACATCAGGATCCCGATTCCCAGAGCGAGAATAAGCTCCATCAGGCGGTCTCCTCAGGGGCAGGTGGGGTAGGGTCGGTCACTCTTGGCTTGCGCAGCGACTGGTGCGCGATGGCCACCAGCATCAGCACCGTGGCCCCCACGACCAGCAGGGCGACGCCCGCGTCAAACACCAGGGCCGTGGCCAGGGGGGTCTTGCCCACCAACGGCAGGTCCGCATAGCTGAACCAGGACGTCAGGAAGGGATAGCCAAAGATCCACGACGCCAGCCCCGTAAAAGCAGAGATCAGCAGGCCACCGCCGATCCACACCAGCGGCCGGATTTCCAGACGCTCTTCCACCCAACGGGCCCCCGAAGCCATGTATTGCAGGATAAAGGCGATCGACATGGCCACGCCAGCCGCAAAACCGCCGCCGGGCAGGTCGTGGCCGCGAATGAACAGATAGACGGACAGGAGGATAATAAACGGGAACAGCCAGCGCATGACGACGCGCGGGATCAGCATGGTGTCGCTGAGGGTGTCGCCCTGCTTGCGGTTCTCGCGGCGATGGTCGGCGTCATTCTGGATGCGCTTCTGGTCAGTCTCGCCAATGCTGTCAGCGGCCGGGCGGAAACGGCGCAACAAGGCCCAGATGGTCAGGCCCACAATGCCCAGCACCGTGATCTCGCCCAGGGTATCAAAGGCGCGAAAATCGACCAGCAGGACATTGACGACATTGCGCCCGCCCGCCTCGGAATAAGAGTTTTCCAGGAAGAAGCGCGTCAGGTGCGACGTGTTCGGCCGGGTCATGACGGCAAAGGCGACGACCGCCATGGCGCTTCCGATCGCGGCGGCTATGCCCAGATCGATCAGGCGACGGCGACGCGAACGGCTCAGCTCATCGGTCGAGGCTAGGCCTTCTACTCGTTTCGGCAGCCAGCGCAGGCCCAGCAGCAGCAGAACGGTCGTCACCACCTCGACCAGCATCTGGGTCGTGGCTAGGTCAGGTGCAGAGAACCAGACGAAGGTCAGGCAGCTGACCAGGCCTGCCCCGCCAACCAGGATCACAGTGGCCAGGCGGTGATACTTGGCCTGCCACGCGGCGGCGATGGCGCAACCGGCCCCGACGATCCACATGACGGTAAAGCCAACGCCGGGGCGCTGCATATCGATGCCCGTCTCGCTAAAGCCCAGGCCGGTCAGGCCTGAGGCCAGAACCCCGGCGAGGAGGCAGGTCAAGACGATGTATCGCAGCCGGGCCTGCTGGCGGGCCGCGCCCATGCGGCGCACAGTCCATTCGGCAAACGAGGTGACCAGCTTCATCATTCGGTCATAGGCGCGCGCGCCGTTGAATCGGCCCACGATCCACGGGCGCTCGGCGGCATTGATGCGTCGCCCGAACAGACGATAGGCGACCACACCGCCGACCAGGGCGATGATGCTCATCAGCAGCGGCAGATTGAAACCGTGCCACAGGGCCAGGCTGTAGTATGGGATGTCGTCGCCCAGAACCGAGCGCACAGCGATGTTCAGCACCGGCCCGATAATCAGGGCGGGCAGGATGCCGACCAGAATGCACAGGCCCACCAGGATCTCGATCGGCAGACGCATCCAGCGCGGTGGCTCATGGGGCTTCTTGGGCAGATCGGTCGCTTCGGGACCAAAGAAGACCTGATGGATGAAACGCACCGAATAGAGCACGCTCAGCAGGCTGCCGAGGGTAGCGAGAATGGGCAGGGTCAGGTTCGTGTGTCGACCGCCCGTCTGGGCAATGGCCTCGGCCAGGAACATCTCCTTGGAGATGAAACCGTTCAGCAGGGGCACGCCGGCCATGGCCGCCGCTGCCACAATGGCGAGGGCGGCGGTCCAGGGCATGGATTTGCGAAGTCCACTGAGCTTTCTCAGGTCGCGAGTGCCCGTCTCATGGTCGATTACGCCAGCGGCCATGAAGAGGCTGGCCTTGAAGGTCGCGTGATTGACCGTGTGAAAGATGGCCGCTACGGCTGACAGGGGGCTGCCCAGCCCCAGCAGTAGGGTAATCAGGCCCAGATGACTGATCGTTGAATAGGCCAGCAGGCCTTTGAGATCATTCTGGAAAATGGCCGCCCATGCGCCGAACAGCAGGGTGGTGATGCCAATGCCGCTAAGCAGGAAATACCAGGCGTCGGTGCCCGCCAAAACTGGCCAGAAACGGATCAGCAGGAAAATGCCCGCTTTTACCATGGTGGCCGAGTGCAGATAGGCACTGACAGGGGTCGGGGCGGCCATGGCGCGCGGGAGCCAGAAATGGAACGGAAACTGGGCGCTCTTGGTCAGGGCACCCGCCAGGATCAGCAGTAGGGCTGGCAGATAAAGAGGGCTGTTCTTGATCGCAGCGCCCGATCCCAGCACCACGTCCAGGTCAAAGCTGCCGGCAATCCGGCCCAGCACGATAACACCGGCAAACAGGCACAGTCCGCCGGCCGCAGTGACGGTCAGGGCCATCCGCGCGCCGTCACGCGCGGCCGAGTTGTGGTGCCAATAACCGATGAGCAGGAAGGAGAAGAGGCTGGTCATCTCCCAGAAGACGGCCATCTGGATCAGGTCGCCCGACATGACCAGGCCGGTCATGGCTCCCATGAATGCCAGCAGGAAGGCAAAGAAGCGCGGAACCGGATCGTCGGCCGACATATAATATCGCGCATAAAGTACGACGAGCGCGCCAATCCCTTGAACCATAAAGGCAAACAGCCAGGACAGGCCATCCAGTCTCAAGGTGAAGTTGACGCCCAGGCTGGGCAGCCAGGCCAGGGAAAAACGGACAGGATCGTTAGAGTCGACCGCCGAAAACAGCGCGACCAGACATCCCATACCCACCAGGGCCGTCAGCCAGGCCAGAGCTGCTGCAGCATTCCGCGCCTTGGATGGCAAGCACAGTGCCATAAGAGCGGCAACAAAAGGCGTTGCGAGCGGGATAAGCAGCAACAAGGGCTGGGACATACGTGGCGGGTGTCCTTCTCGTAATCGATTATGCCGACCAGCCTAACACAGGCCTGGCTGTGCTTGATTAGTCGTTATTTCATCTATGTTTTTGTGGCCTACCCGATGCCTGTCGTCCAGCCGCAAGCCGGTCGAATCCCACGGGAATCACACGTTTCCCCAGCATGTAGGCGACCGGGGAGCGTGTAAACAGGGTGCCAAATGCCGCATCGGTGACACTGAGCCCGCCAGTGTAAGCCCCAAAAGCAGGCAGGATCAGCCGGTATCCATCCGAAACGAAACAGGCGCGTCGTACACTGCCCGCTGCACCCAGGACGCGCGCGCAGGGGTGGAGGTGCCCGGCCACCTCGCCCGGTGCCGGGCCGGGCAGGGGTTCATGCCGCAAAACCAGTCGCCCCAATTGCAGGGTCTCCATCGACAGACCGCCGAAAGCCGCGCCTCCGTCCGGGTCGTGGTTACCGGTAATCCAGATCAGATCAAGCTGGGCGGCCAGATCCAACACCGTCTCGCGTTCGGCAACGGGGATGCGGCTGAGCGCCCCCATGTCGTGCAGGCTGTCGCCCAGCAGGACCAGGCGGGTCGCGCCCGTCTCGACCACCTCGACCAGCAGGCGGTCCAGGGTCTCGCGGGTGTCATAGGGCGGCAGCAGCTGGCCTCGGGCAGCATAGGCCGAGCCCTTTTCCAGGTGCAGGTCCGACACCACCAGCGTCCCGTGCTGCGGCAGCCACAGGGTTCCTGCCGGGCGCAGGCAGCAGGACTCGCCCGCGATGATGACAGCCTGTTCGCCCATCCTAGCCCATGGCCTCTTCGATCAGGGCGGCCTCGTCCAGCATCATTTCGGCGGCCGAGGTGCCCGGCGACCGCTCCTTGCCGATCTCCATCAGCAGCGGCACCGCAAAGGGGGATACCTTGGACAGGTTATAGACCCGGATCTTTCCACGAACGCGCGACAGCAGGTCCCCCAGACGCGCCACGTCCAGCAGGCCCCTGGCCGCATCCTCGCGGGCGCATTTCAACAGCAGATGCTCGGGATCATGCCGTCTCAGGGTGTCGTAAATGAGGTCCGCCGAAAAGGTCACCTGACGCCCGGTCTTTTCGTGGCCGGGCATCCGCCGCTCGATCAAGCCGGAAATCTGCGCCGCTTCCTTGAAGGCCCGCTTCATCATGAAGCTCTCGTCCAGCCAGGTTTCCAGGTCGTCGCCCAGCATGTCCTGCTGGAACAGGTCGTCGAAATCCAGGTCCGCCATCGAGCGCATCGACCAGATGCAGACGGCATAGTCATTGGCCAGGTAGCCTATTGGCCCGACCCCGGCGCGGTCCAGCCGCCGGGTCAGCAGCATGGCCAGGGTGGCGTGGGCCAGTCGTCCCTCATAGGGATAGCAGACCATGAAATGCTTGCGTCCGCGCTGGAAGGTCTCGACCAGCAGGGCGTCCAGGTCCGGGATGCCGGAATGGTCTTCCTGCGCGCCCAGCCATTCCTGCACATCGAGCGGCAGGCGACGCCAGGCGTCCCGGTCATGCATCAGGCGTCGCACCCGCGCGGCCAGGTGCGAGGATATGGGGATGCGCGACCCGCCCCAACTGGGCACCTTGGCCTCGGCATCGCTGGAGCGGCTGACAAAGGCGCTGGTGCCTTCCACCCCCTCGAAGCGCCAGATTTCGCCCGCAAAGACAAAGCTGTCGCCGATGTCGAGGTTCTCGAAATAGCCTTCCTCAGTCTCGCCGATCTTGCGTCCGCCGCGCCGTCCGCCGACACGCACGCTCAGGGTCTGGGCCGTGACGATGGCCCCTACATTCATGCGATGGCGCGCCACCGTCTCCCTGGTCCGCGCCCGCCACAGACCGTCGCGCCCGCGGATCAGGCGGCGATAACGGTCATAGGTCTTCAGCGCATAGCCGCCGGTCGAGACAAAATCGACCACCTGTTCCCAATCCTCCCAGGAAAGGTCGCGATAGGGGGCGGCGGTGCGCACCTCATCGTAAAGTGTCTCCAGATCGAACGGCTCGGCGCAGGCACAGCCCATGACGTGCTGGGCCAGCACATCCCTGGCCCCGCTGCGTAGGGGCTCGCCATCGTGGGCGGCCTCCATCACCGCCTCGACGGCGGCCTGGCATTCCAGCATTTCAAAGCGGCTGGCGGGGACAAGGACCGCCCGCGACGGCTCGTCCAGCCTGTGGTTTGCGCGCCCGATCCGCTGCACCAGACGCGACGACCCCTTGGGCGCGGCCAGTTGGATCACCAGGTCAACACTGCCCCAGTCGATGCCCAGATCGAGGGTGGAGGTGCAGACCACGGCCCGCAGCTGGCCCCGCGTCATCATGGCCTCGACCTTGCGGCGCTGCTCGGCCGCCAGGCTGCCGTGATGCAGGGCAATCGGCAGGCCATCATCATTCAGCCGCCACAGCTCCTGAAACGCGAACTCGGCCTGCCAGCGGGTGTTGACGAAGACCAGAGCCGTATTGGCGGTCTTGATGGTGTCATAGACCTCCTGCATCGCGTGCTGGGCGGTATGGCCCGCCCACGGCACGCGGTTTTCGCTCAGCAGCACATCCAGTTCCGGCGGCGCACCCGACTGGCCAAATACGATGGCATCACCCTTGTCCGACAGCCAGCCGCGAATGGCCGCCGGATCGCTGACCGTCGCCGACAGGCCGACGCTGCGCATCCTGGGTGCAAAGGCCCGCAAGCGCGCCAGCCCCAGCGACAGCAGGTCCCCGCGCTTTGACCCGTGGATGGCATGGATCTCGTCGATCACCACACATCGCAGGCCTTTGAAATACTCGCGCGACCCTTCCCAGGCGCAGAACAAGGCCAGCTGTTCCGGCGTGGTCAAAAGGATGTCTGGCGGGGCCAGCCTCTGACGCGCGCGCTTGGCCTGATTGGTGTCGCCCGTGCGGCTTTCGATGGCGATATCCAAGCCCATCTCGCGCACCGGCGTCAGCAGGTTGCGCTCCACATCCACCGCCAACGCCTTCAGCGGCGAGATGTAGAGGGTATGCACCGAAGCCAGATCGCCCTCGACCCGCACCCGCTGCGACAGCTCGATCAGGCTGGGCAAAAACCCCGCCAGAGTCTTGCCCCCGCCCGTGGGTGCCACCAGCAAGGCATCCTCACCTGCCAGACCCTTCTCCACCATCGCCAACTGATGCGGACGCGCACTCCAGCCACGACTGGCTAACCAGTCGGTGAAGGGGGCGGGCAGGAGGGTGTCGGCGGATAGGGTCACGCTGTTCGATATGGGAACGGAGGCACGGCCTTTCATCACCCTTCGACTGCCGCCAGCATCCGCTCCAACACTACCAACTCATCCGCCTCTCCCGCAGGCTTGTCCCACCGTATGCGGTTGATCCTCGGAAAGCGCATGGCGACACCGGACTTGTGGCGGGTGGAGCGTTGCAGGCCCTCGAAGGCGACTTCGACAACCAGTCCGAAGTCGCGCGTGGCCTTGACCGCCCGCACAGGGCCGAAGCGTTCGGTGGTATTGTCGCGCACGAATTTGTCGAGCCGTTTCAGTTCCTCGTCGGTAAAGCCGAAATAGGCCTTGCCGACGGGGGTGAGGACGTATTGTCCGGCATCGTCGGTGGTCCAGACGCCGAAGGTGAAGTCGGAATAGAAGCTGGAGCGTTTGCCGTGCCCGCGCTGGGCATACATCAGCACGGCATCGACCAGCATGGGGTCGCGTTTCCATTTGAACCACGGCCCTTTGGGGCGGCCCGCCTCATAGACGCTGTCCCGGCGTTTCAGCATGAAGCCCTCGGCCAGCCGCGCATCCCCCTCGGGCGGATTGGCGCGCAGTTCGGCCAGCGCCGCCCAGCTTTCGATATCGACCAGCGGCGAGATGTCGATGCGCGGTGACGCGATGGCGGCGATTAAGGCTTCCAGCCGTTTGCGGCGCTCGGAAAAGGGCAGGGCGCGGGTGTCCTCATCGCCATCGGCCAGCAGGTCATAGGCCCGGATACCCGCCGGAAAGGCCGCCAGCCGTCTGGCATCGACGCTCTTGCGGTTCAGCCTTTGTTGCAGGTCCGAGAAACTGCCCATCACCCCGTCGCGCAGGATGATCAGTTCGCCGTCCAGAACGCCTTCGAAATCCATCGCCTCGATCACATCCGGAAAGGCGTGGCCGATATCCTCGCCGGTGCGCGAATACAGCCGTCTGATGCCGCCTTCCGACACCGCCTGAACGCGGATACCGTCCCATTTCCATTCAGCGGCAAAATCGGTGGGGTCCAGGCGCGGCATTTCCGTCGCCTCGTCGATGGGGTGGGCCAGCATGACGGGGCGAAAGCGGCCATGGGTTTCCACGGCGGGCCGAGGCCGCCTGCCGTCCAGCCAGGCCAGAAGGTCGGGATAGGGCGCGACCTGGCCATGCCAGACTTCCTGTATGTCGGCCATCTCGACGCCGCCGTAATCGGCCGCCGCCTGCCATGCCAGCCGCGCCGACACGCCCACGCGCAAACTGCCGGTCACCAGTTTCAGCAAGGCCCAGCGCCCTTCCGCATCCAGTGCATCCAGCCAGTTTTCCAGCAGGCCCGGCACCTCGCCGCGCCTGGCCGTCTCCAGCGCCTCGATCACCTCGTGCAGGTCCGGCTCGCGGTTGGCCCCGTGGCGGGTAGGCCAGATCAGGGCCACCGTCTCGGCCAGGTCGCCGACATAGTCGTAGGACAGGCGAAACAGCTCGGCATCGACGCGTTCCTCCACCACCTTGCGGATGGTGTTTGACTTGGCCTCCCTGAACGACAGACCGCCCGTCAGCGCCGCCAGCGCCCAGCCGCGATCAGGGTCGGGCACGGTCCGCAGGTGGTCCGCAATCAGCCGCAGCTTGGCATTCCTTGATGCCGTCAGCGACAGGCGGTCCAGCAGTTCGGCAAAGGCCCTCATGCCGTGACTTCCTCGACTGGCTCGTCGTCCTCGTCCTCATAGCCGACCAGATGCAGCGCCCGCGCTGCCATGCCGTTGATTTCGGACCAGCGGCACAGGGCATCGTCGCGCCCGTGGGTGATCCAGACCTCGGCGGGGTTCAACTCGCTCAGGGTATCGGTCAGTTCGTCCCAGTCGGCGTGGTCCGACAGGATCAGCGGCAATTCCACGCCCCGCTGCCGCGCCCGCGCCCGCACACTCATCCAGCCCGATGCAAAGGCTGCGACCGGATCGGGAAAGCGGCGGCTCCAGCGGTCGGCAATAGCGGATGGCGGGGCGATGATGATCCTGCCCGCAAAATCGGCCTTTACCCCGGACACCAGTTCCCACGGCCCCAGATCGACGCCGAAACTCTCGTACAGCCGGTTTAGCTTTTCCAGCGCACCGTGGACATAGATGGTCTCGTCATAGCCCGCCTCGCGCAGCAGCTTCATCACCCGCTGCGCCTTGCCCAGGGCGTAGGCTCCGACCAGATGCGCCCGCTCGGGGAACTGCCGGATTGAGTGCAACAGCTTGCCGATTTCCTGCGTATCGGGCGGATGTCGGAAAACGGGCAGACCGAATGTCGCCTCGGTAATGAAGACCTCGCTCTGCACCGGCTCGAACCCGGCACAGGTCGGGTCGCGGCGGCGCTTGTAATCGCCCGAGGCGGTGATGCTGATCCCGCCGCACTTTATACGCGCCTGCGCCGAGCCCAGCACATGGCCCGCCGGATGCAGCGACACCTCGGCCCCGTTCACCTTCACTCGCTCGCCGTATGCGAGGCTCTGGGTGCTGCCTGCAAAATCAGCTCCGTAGCGCACCGCCATGATGGCCAGGGTCTCGGGCGTGGCCAGCACATGGCCGTGGCCCCAGCGGGCGTGGTCGGCATGGCCATGGGTGATGACGGCGCGGTCCACCGGACGCGGCGGATCGACGAAGAAATGCCCCTCGGGGCACCACAGCCCCTGCGGCGTTGGGCGAAGGACGGCGGCAAAACGGTTGGCATCGCGTCCAGGCGAGGGCGGGTTCATCAAGGGCTAACGCCGGGTCTGCGGCCCCGGTTGCGACCAGGCAAGCGGTTCGGGCCGGATCCGAACAAGGATTGTAATTCAATCAAGCCCTTGGCATCGCTGGCCTTCTAAAATCCGCGCGGACCTTCTAACCTGTGCCTTGAGCAGCTTATTGAGGACCGGCATAGCATGGCTGAGGCAGGAGAACGTCGAAGCGGTATTCAGTCGGTGGGCATCGGCTTGCGCGTGCTGGATGTCTTGGCGTCTCTAAGCGGCTCGGCTGGTCTTGGGGCGATTGCGGCGGCGTCCGAACTGTCGTCATCCCAGGCGCACCGCTATCTGGCCAGCCTGATTGCCGCCGGTATGGCTCAACAGGATCCTGTCAGTGGCCGTTATGAGTTGGGACCGGGGGCGCTGAAATTGGGCCTGGCCGCCCTGTCACGCATCGACGCCTTCCGCGAGTCCGTGGTTGGGCTGATTGCCTTCATGGAAGAGACCGGCCGGACGGTACAGATGGCTGCCCTGGGTCCGACCGGACCCATAGTGGTGCGCTGGATCATGGGCACACCCGCCATTTCGACGTCGCTGATGGTGGGATCGCCCCTGCCGTTGCTGACCTCGGCGACAGGCCATGTCTTCCTGGCCTTTCGCTCACCCAATACGACCCGCGAGATCGTCGAGCGTGAAACCCTCGCCTATCTGAAGCCCAGCGATGTCGAGGCATTGCGCCAGCGTGTCCGCAAGCAGGGCTTTTCGTCGGTCCGTGGAGATCTGATCCCGGGTCTTCGTGCCACCGCCGTGCCCATCTTTGATCTTCAAGGCGAGGTGGTCTTTACGGCCACGATGCTGGCCACGGATGTCTTTGATCCTGCCTACGACGATCAGGCGCGCGAACGCCTGATCGAAGTCTGCAACGAGGTTACCCGCGCGACGGGCGGCATCCGCCCGACCGTCTGAGCCGTCAGGCGACGGCCCTGCGCAGATCGCTGCAGCTGTCGGCTGCCAGCTGGGGGTTCAGGGTCTTGCCCAACAGCCGCCGAGCCGAGGCAAAGTCGCGGGGTTGGTCCAGGCAGACCGCGCCCACCAAGGCTCCCTGGCGGGTATAGAGCCGCACATGATCTCCTCGCGCGATCACACTGTCGCCCTGGATCGGATCGCCCAGAATCTGCAGGATGTGGCTGCACTGGGCCGTCCAGAACCACGGAGCCGGTTCGGCCTCGGCGGGCAGGTTCATGATGGCCCGAGCCGCCGTGCGGGCCGATGACTGGGCGTGGGCCCAGGTTTCCGTGCGGCCGATGCTCTCGCCGCGCTTGCGCGCTGCCAGGTCTCCGATGGCAAAGATCCGGGCGTCTTCGGTCGAGCGATAGTCGTCGCCGACGACCACGCCGCCCTGGACACTCAGTCTGGCCTGTTCCGCCAGATGCGTGCAGGGGATGATGCCAATGCCTACGATGACAAGGTCGGCTTCCAGCGGGTCGGCATTTTCCAGATGCACCTGCACCCGCCCGTCAGTCTGGGCTTCCATCCGGGTGATGAGGCTGTTGGTGCGGATGTCGATACCGTCGCGGGCATGGGCATTGGACAGCCAATCCGCGGCCTCCGCTGGAATGTTGCGGCCCAGGATCCGCTCGCCAGCTTCTAGAACCGTAGTGCTTAGACCTAGGCCGTGCAGGGTCGAAGCGGCTTCCAGCCCGATGACGCCGCCGCCGACTATTACGGCGTGCTGCCCGGGACGCGCCGCCGCTGCCAGGGCGCGGGCATCCTCGGTCGTGCGCAGATAATGCACCGCGTGCGACACGGCCTCAGCCTGGGGCAGGGGGCGCACCTTGCCGCCCATGGCCAGGATCAGATGATCATATTCCAGTCGGGCACCGTCAGACAGGACGACGTGACGTTGATTGCGATCCACGAGCTCGGCCGCCACGCCAAGGCGAAGGTCGATAGCCAGGGCAGCCCACCTTTCCTCAGGCGCAAGCCAGACCGGCTCCTGTTCGGCCCCGCACAGGAATTCCTTGGATAGGCTGGGGCGCTCGTAGGGCGGCACCCGTTCATCGCCCACAACGGTAATAGTCCCTGAAAAACCCAAGTCTCGCAGGGTGATAGCCGCCAGGCCACCCGCGTGGCCTGCGCCAAGAATAACGACCCGATCAGCCATTTGTGATCACTCCATATCTCTGCACACTGTGCAACGCATTTGACATAGATCAAAAACCACGACACTTACTTGGTCAACGGCGACATGAATTCGTCACGATCACTTTTTGTCCGGGGAGTTACTTATGACAGTCCACCCGCCCCCTCCGGAGGGAAGCAAGGCTTACGCATGGCCGTCTGATACGGACGCAGCGGTGCCGTACTGGGTCTATACGGACCCGAATATCTACACAGAGGAACTGCAGAAGATCTGGTACGGCCCTCATTGGCTGTATGTCGGTCTGGAGTGCGAGCTTCCCGAAGTCGGCGACTGGAAAACCACGACTCTGGGCGAGAAACCTTGCGTCATGGTGCGCTCGGCCGAGGATGAGATTTCGGTTGTCGAGAACCGTTGTGCCCACAAGGGCGTGAAGTTCTGTCAGTCGCGCTTCGGCCACTCCAAAGAGCTGATCTGCCCCTATCACCAGTGGTCCTATGCCCTGAACGGCGACTTGCAGGGTGTGCCCTTCCGTCGTGGCGTGAAGCGCCAGGGGGGGATGCCCGCAGATTTTGACCTGAAGGACAACGGGCTGAACAAGCTGCGCGTTGAAGTCGTCAACGGCGTGGTCTGGGCCACCTTCTCGGACGACACCCCGCCGTTCCGCGAGTATCTCGGCGAGAAGTTCTGGAAGCACTACACCCGCGTCTATGATGGCCGGAAACTGCAGGTTCTGGGCTATAACCGCCAGCATATTCCCGCCAACTGGAAGCAGATGCAGGAGAACATCAAGGACCCGTACCATGCGGGCCTGCTGCACGTGTTCTTCGCCACCTTCGGCCTGTTCCGCGCCGACCAGAAGTCTGCGGTCGATATCGACGAGCACGGCCGTCACGGCATCCTGATCTCGCGCAAGGGCGAGCAGGAAAAGACCGAGGATATGGCCGACATCCGCAACTTCCAGGGCGATCTGGTGCTGGAGGATCCCCGTGTCATGGACGTGGTGCAGGAGTTCCCCGGCGAAGAGACCGTCGGCATGATCACCATCTTCCCCAGCGTGATCCTGCAGCAGCAGGTCAACAGCCTGACCACACGCCAGATCGTGCCAAAGGGGCCGGGCGGGTTCGACTTCCACTGGACCCACTGGTGCTATGCCGACGACACCGCCGAGATGAAGCTGCGTCGCACCCGCCAGGCCAACCTGTTCGGTCCGGCAGGCTTTGTGTCAGCCGATGACGGCGAAGTTCTGGAAATGACCCAGCAGGGGGCGGCCGGTTCGCCGGACGAGAACATGGTCCTGCTGATGGGCGGGCGCGAAATCGAGCCGACCGACCACCAGGTGACCGAGACGGCTGTTCGCGGCATGTGGCGCTACTGGCGCAAGGTCATGGGGCTGTAAGCATGAGCATTACACGCGACGAAATCCGTGACCTGTACGATGCCTATTACGGCGCGCTCGACGATGTCGACCTGGACGCCTGGCCGGAATATTTTACCGAGGACTGCCTGTATCGCGTGATCCCGCGCGAAAACTTTGAGGCCGGTTACACTCTGTGCACCATGCAGGCCGAGAGCCGGGGGATGCTGAAGGACCGCGTCACGGGCCTGACGCGTACCCAGATGTACGCCCCGCGCTATTATCGCCGCTTCCCGACGGCTCCGCGCCTGATCGGTGAAGAGGATGGCGTTGCCAGCGTCCGCCACAATCTTCTGGTGGTTCAGACCCTGATCGACAAGTCCTCGGACATCGTCCTGTCGGCGGTCTGTCACGACAAGATCGTGCGCGATGGCGACCGCCTCCGCTTTGTCGAACGCATTGTCGTGTTCGATTCCGAAATGATCCCGAACTCTCTGGTGTATCCGGCATGACCGACACAGCAACCCTGTCGTGGGTGGCCACCGTGCCGCCTGCAGCCCTTGAAGAACACGGCGTGACCAAGGCTCACGTCAACGGCATCAACGTGGCGCTTTATGCAGTCGAGGGCGAGTATTTCGCCACTGCCGATCTGTGCACCCACGGCAATGCCAGCCTCGCGGACGGCTATCTGGACGGCGACCTGATCGAGTGCCCGCTGCATCAGGGCACATTCAACGTCAAAACCGGAGAAGCGATCGATGCCCCGTGCTCGGTGGCTGTGCGCACCTTTCCGGTAAAACTTCAGGACGGCGTGCTGCACGTCGGTTGGGAGGGCTGAACCATGACGCAACTGACCAATGACAATCAGGTCCAGTTGAACGACCTCTATCAGCAGATGGAGCCCGAAGGTCTTTATCCTTTGTGGGAGAAGCTGGCGGCTCTGGTGCTGCCCCAGCCGCAATCGCCAGCCCAGGTTCACAAATGGGACTATGACAAGGCCCGCGACTATCTGATGCGCGCTGGCGACCTGATCAGCGCCAAGCAGGCCGAGCGCCGGGTGCTGATCCTTGAAAATCCGGGCCTTGCGGGCCAGTCGGGCATCACGCCCAGCCTCTATGCCGGTCTGCAACTGATCCTGCCGGGCGAGATTGCGCCTGCCCACCGCCATACCCAGTGCGCCCTGCGCTTCGTGATGGAAGGCGGGGGAGCCTTTACCTCGGTCGATGGCGAGAAGGCGGTGATGCACCAGTTCGACCTGGTTCTGACGCCGGGCGGTCAATGGCACGACCACGGCAATCCGACCGACACGCCGATGATCTGGCTGGATGGCCTGGATATCCCGACCGTGCGCCATTTCGACGCCAGCTTTGCCGAGCACTATCACGAGGATCAGTTCCCCGAGGCGGCACCGGCAGGCGACAGCCTGACCCGCTATGGCCGCAACATGCGCCCGCTGAAGGGGCATACGGCCGACCGCCGTCCGGCGCATCAGCCGCTGTTCCACTATCCCTATGCTGAATGGCGGCCGACGCTGGATGCCATGGCGTCGTCCGGGGCCGAGATCGATCCGCACCTGGGCCATGCCCTGGAGTTCCTGAACCCGATCAACGGCGGGCCGATCATGGCCACCATCTCGGCCCATGTCCGGCTGATGCCCGCCGGCTTCGAAACCAAGCCGCGCCGCGCGACCGATGGCACCATCTTCGTGGTGGTCGAAGGAACCGGCGAGGCGGTGATCGATGGTGAGACCACGGTGCTGAGCCCGCGCGACATCCTGGTGGTGCCGTCGTGGAAGGAAGTCGTTTTCCGCGCCAACTCGCAGCTGGTCCTGTTCGGCTATTCGGACAAGGCCTGTCAGGAAAAACTCAATCTCTATAAGGAAGAAAACGCGTGAGCCTGTTGTTCCAACTGCCCGATCCGGTCCTGGCCAAGACCTCGACCGGCGACGATTTCCCGGTTCGCCGTATCTTCTGCGTTGGTCGCAACTATGCCGCCCACGCCCGCGAGATGGGTCGCGACCCGGACCGCGAGCCGCCCTTCTTCTTCACCGCCTGGGCCGAGACGGTCGTGCCGTCGGGCACCACCATCGCCTATCCGTCCAAGACCGAGAACTTCCACTACGAAGCCGAACTGGTCATCGCGGTGGGCAAGGGTGGTCGCAATATTCCCGTCGAGCAGGCTCAGAACCACGTCTGGGGCTATGCCACGGGCCTGGATATGACGCGCCGCGACCTGCAACTGGAAGCCCGTGCTCAGGGCCGTCCGTGGGATACCGGCAAGAATGTCGAGCAGTCCTCGCCCCTGGGTCTGATCCACAAGGCGGGCGAAGGCGATTTCGACCCGAACAAGGGTGCCATCAAGCTGACCGTCAACGGCGAGGTGAAGCAGGACGCCGATCTGGCCGAACTGATCTGGCCGGTCGATGACATCATCGCCTATCTCTCGACGCTTTGGGAAATCCATCCGGGCGACCTGATCTACACCGGCACGCCCGCCGGCGTCGGGGCCGCGGTCCCCGGCGACGACATCCGCGTCACCATCGACGGCCTCAGCGATCTGGAAATCAGCGTGGGTAAGCCTGTCGCCTAATAAAAACGTCTAAATTTCAACAAGGAGAGGTACGCGCTAGACGTGCCCTCCTGCAGGAGGATGTATCCCATGGCTGCTATGGGGGAAGGCGGCGGCAACGCCGTAATCGACCGGGCCAAGTTCGGCCCGCTGCAGTTCGGCGTGACCGCGCTGTGCTTTATCATCGCCATGCTGGACGGCTTCGACACCCAGTCGATCGCCTTCGTGGCACCAAAGATTGCCGAGGAATGGGGCCTGTCTCCGTCCGAGTTCGGCCCGATCTTCGCTATCGGCCTGCTGGGTCTGACCGTGGGTGCCTTTACCCTCAGCCCCGCCGCTGACAAGTTCGGCCGCAAGACCGTTATCCTGATCTCGACCCTCGTCTTTGGCCTGTTTGCCCTGCTGACGGCCTTTGCCGGTTCAATGACGGAACTGCTGATCTATCGTTTCATCACCGGGGTTGGGCTGGGAGCGGCAATGCCGAACATCATTGCCCTGACCAGCGAATACGGCCCAGCCCGCCTGCGTGCGACCCTCGTGACCGTGATGTTCTGCGGCTTCCCCCTGGGTTCGACCATTGGTGGCCTGATCTCGACCGGGCTGATCGCCAACTGGGGTTGGGAATCGGTCTTCCTGGTCGGCGGCATCCTGCCGTTGCTGCTGCTGCCGGTTCTGTATTTCATGTTGCCGGAATCGGTGCGTTTCCTGGTCGCCAAGGGCGCGCCGGAAGCCAGGATCGCCCCGATCGTCAAGAAGATCGACGCCAACGCCTCGGTCGCCGAGTTCATCCACGGCCTGAAGCATGAGCAGTCGTCAGCTGCCAAGGGCTTCTCGGTCTTCCAGCTGTTCCGTGAAGGTCGCACCCCGGTGACCCTGCTGCTGTGGGTCGCCTTCTTCATGAACCTGCTGGTCATGTACTTCCTGGTGAACTGGCTGCCGACCCTGCTGAAGGGTGCGGGCCTGCCGCTGTCGATGGCCATCCTGTCCACCGCCATCCTGAACCTGGGCGGCGTCGTCGGTGCCATTGCCCTGGGTCGCATGATCGACCGCTTCAGCCCCTACCTCGTCCTGGGCACGGCCTATGCAGCTTCAGCTGCCTTCATCGCCCTGTTGGCCTTTGGAGGCACCAACCTGACCGTGCTGCTGGTGGGCGCGGCCCTTTCGGGCTTCGGCGTCGTCGGTGCCCAGATCGGCTGTAATGCCCTGACGGCTGCTGTCTATCCGACCAACATCCGCGCCACAGGCGTGGGTTGGGCCCTGGGCGTTGGCCGCATCGGTGCCATCGTCGGCCCGCTGGTCGGCGGCGTGCTGCTGGGCGCGGGTTGGACCCCACAAAGCCTGATCCTGCTGGCGGTCATTCCCGCTGTCGTGGCCTCGCTGGCGGTCTTCATTCTGGGCGGCGTCCGCCGTCGTTCGGGAGTCTGAAGTGATGACCCTGCACGGTTATTTTCGATCGACGGCCTCTTGGCGCGTGCGTATTGCCCTGGGACTGAAAGGTCTGAAAGCCGAGCAGGCGTTTCATCACCTGCGCAGGGGGGAGCAATGGGCACCAGACTATCTGGCGCTCAACCCCCAGGGGCTGCTGCCTGCCTTTGTGACCGATGACGGCGAGGTGCTGACCCAGTCTCTCGCCATCATCGAATACCTTGACGAAGTGGCACCGTCGCCCGCCCTGCTGCCCGCCGATCCTGTGCTCAAGGCCAAGGTCCGCGCGGTGGCCCAGGTAGTCGCCTGTGACATCCACCCGGTACAGAACCTGAAGGTGCTGGCGCGCCTGCGTGCCCTGGGCCTGTCGGAAGACCAGGTCCAGGCCTGGGCGGCGACCACGATCGAAGAGGGTCTGGACGCCATTGACCAGCTTCTGGCCCATCAACCCGGTCCCTTTGCCTTTGGCCCTGAGGTGACCCTGGCCGACCTGTTCATCGTGCCACAGCTGGGCAATGCCCGACGATTTGGTGTTGAGCTGCGCTGGCCGCGCCTGATCGCCCTTGAAACCGCCTGTCTGGAGCTTCCGGCTTTCGCCGACGCGGCCCCGGGCAGACAGGCCGACGCCGAATAAATCTCCCTGAAACCCTGACCGAACTGAGCGCGGATCCAACCGCGCCGCTACCGGAGGATATCCATGCCTATCACGACAGCAGCCGCGGCTGCCCTGATTTCGCACGCCGCCATACCAGCGACTGACACTGCCGCCACCGTCGCCCAGGCTTCGGCCCCAGCCCCCGTGGCCGCCCCCGCGCCACCGCCGTTCAAGCTGATCAATCACGACGAAAACTACGCCTACCTGGCCGATCCGGCCAAACGCACCTCGACCTGGTCGCAACTGAAGTATGTGCCGATCGCCGGCGAGCACAGCGGTGTCTGGGCCAGCTTTGGCGGCGAGCTTCGCTTCCGTGCCGAGCACCGCAACAACGAGCGCTTTGGCCGCGGTGCCCAGGACCAGGACGGCAACTTCCAGACCCGCGCCCGCCTGTGGGGCGAGCTGAACCTGGGCGATAATCTTCGCGCTTTCGTCGATGTCCAGGACGCCCGCAGCTCGGGTCTGGACAGCGGCGAGCCGGTGATCGAGGAAAGCCGCGCCGACCTGCACCAGGCCTTTATCGAGGCCCGCACTGACCTGGCCGGTGGCAGGCTGCGCGCCCGCATCGGTCGCCAGGAGTTCGGCCAGGGGGCCTATCGCCTGTTCGACATGCGCGAAGGGGCCAACGCCCGCGTTGCCCTGGACCTGGTCCGCGTCCTGTATGACAGCCCCACCGGCTGGAGCGGCGGTGCCTTTGTCGGCTATGCCCTGCGTGAAAGCAAGGCGTCGTGGGACGATGCGACCAACTATGACTACCGCCTGTTTGGCGCGACGGCCGCCAAGACCCTGGGCGAGGGGGCCACGGCTCCGCGTTTGGAACTGCTCTATGCCAACACCGACCGCATGGGCGCTGTCTTTGACCGCGTGGGCACCGGCCGCGATGACCGCAATACGGTCTCGGCTCGCCTGACCGGCCGTGTGTCACCGTGGGACTATGACGTCGAGGCGGTCAAGCAGTGGGGCGATTTCGGCGACCTTGACATCGACGCCTGGTATGTCTCGGGCGTGGTCGGCCGCAGCTTTGCCGATGTGAAGTGGTCGCCGCGTGTGGCGCTTCGCATCGATGTCGGCTCGGGTGACAAGAACCCGAACGATGGGGAGCTGAACAGCTACAACCCCTTGTTCCCGCAGCCGACCGGCCTGCGCACGGACCTGGGCTTTGCCAACCTGATCCTGGTTCAGCCCGAGATCACGGCCCGTCCGACGCCGAAACTGATGGTCGGTGCCAATACGGCGGGCCTGTGGCGCCAGAGCAAGGATGACGGCTTCTATGCTCTGTCCGGTATGGTGATCCGCAGCGCGACCGAGGGCGATGCCGCCTATATCGGCTGGCGCACCGGGGTCTTTGCCCGCTATGCCATCAACCCCCTCGTCAGCATCACGGGCGTGGCCAACTATACCAAGGCGGGCGACTTTCTTGAGCAGACCACCCACAGCTCGGACCAGTCCTACGTAGGCACCTTCCTGGGCCTGCGGTTCTAGAACGACAAACCCCGCCTGGGATGAGGCGGGGCTTTTGTCTGCTGTAAGGCCATCATTAGCGTACCCGCATCGTCAAGAGCGAAGAGGTCTGTGGCGCACATTCTGCGCCACGCGGTCAGGCTGCCACCCGCGCGTCGGTCGTCACCCAGGGTGGCGTCGGCAGACCCTTGTTGGACAGGAAGTCGGGATTGAAGATTCTGGACGCATAGCGCGCGCCGGGGTCGCACAGCACAGTGACGATGGTCTTGCCCGGTCCCAGGTCTCGCGCCATCCGCACCGCTCCGGCCAGATTGACGCCGGATGAGCCGCCCAGCGACAGCCCTTCATGCTCGACCAGATCGAACAGGATCGGCAGGAACTCCGCGTCTTCGATCTGATAGGCGAAGTCGGGCGTCAGGCCTTCCAGATTGCCCGTGATCCGGGCCACGCCAATGCCTTCGGTGATGGAACTGCCTTCGCTGGTCATCTGGCCCTGGGTGAACCAGTTGTGCAGCGCCGCACCGGCCGGGTCAGCCAGGCCGACACGGATTCGAGGGTTCTGTTCCTTCAGGAAGGCCGAGACGCCGGAAAGAGTGCCACCGCTGCCCACGGCGCAGACAAAGCCGTCCAGTCGGCCGTCGGTCTGATCCCAGATTTCGGCTGCTGTGCCCTCATAGTGGGCGGCGCGGTTGGCCAGATTGTCGAACTGGTTGGCCCAGAAGGCCCCCCTGGGCTCGCTGGCGTCCAGCTGCCGCGCCACCTCGGCCGAATAGTGGACGAAATGGTTCGGGCTGGAAAAGGGAGCCGC
>DLIT01000117.1:758-16165 GCA_002483865.1 Brevundimonas sp. UBA7635 | reverse complement strand
ATCACCCCACCGGGCTTCAGCGCCCCTGACGCGCGGGCCTTCTGGACAATGGACAGGGCCGCGCGATCCTTGATCGACTGTCCCGGGTTCAGGAACTCGGCCTTGCCCAGAATCTCGCAGCCCGTCTGGTCCGACAGGCGATTCAGGCGGATCAGGGGCGTATTGCCGATCAGATGGATGATGGAAGAGGTGGCCACAACAGTCTCGGTCATGAAGGCAGGGAGGATACAGGCAGAGCGCCTACGTCAGGCGGGCTCGCGCCGCGTCGGGCGATGGATGCCGCATTCGGTCTTGGCTTGACCGGCCCAGCGGCCCTCGCGCGGGTCATGGTCCGGCTCGACCGCGCGGGTGCAGGGCCAGCAGCCGATCGAGGGATAGCCTTGCTCGACCAACGGATGGCGCGGCAGGCGGTGCTCGGTGATCCAGGCCTCGATCTGCCGTGGCGTCCAGGCGACCAGGGGATTGACGACCAGATCCTCGTTGATGACCTCAAACGGGCGCAGCCCGGCGCGCTCTCGGTTCTGATAGCGTTTGCGGCCCGTGATCCTTGTGTCAAAGTCGGCTAGGGCGTCCTGTAGCGGCTGAATCTTGCGAAGGGCGCAGCAGGCATTGGCGTCGTCGCGCCACAGGTCACCCTTCGGGTCCTGCCGGGCTACCGTCGCCGGATCGGGCTGGACACTGCGCACATCGCTCAGGCCCAGGCTCTGGCTCAGGGTGCGGCGATAGGCCAGGGTCTGGAAGAAGTGCTGGCCGGTTTCGAGGAAGATGACCGGCAGGTCCGGCCGGATGCGGGACACCAGATGCAACAACACCGCCGCCTCGGCCCCAAAGGACGAGATCGCGGCTGCCTGACGGCCGAGTTCCGGCAACAGGGCGGCTGCCAGGATAGCCTCGGCCGGGCTGTCGGCGTGGTCGTCATTCAGTCGCGCGGCCAGGGCTTGCAGGCTTTCGTCGCGACGACTGGCCAGCCGGGCCTGCCGGACCTGTCGGTCGTGACCGCCCGGCTGATAGGCGGCGGAATAGATCTGGTCCAGCTTCTGCCAGGGCGCAGGGTCGGTGCCGATGGCCAACTCGACCGCGTCAAAGCCACTTCGACGCAGATGGCGCACCTGATCGGGCAGGACCTTGCCTGCTGCGATCAGCCGCCCCTGAAAGCCACGCGCCCGCAACAAAGCCGCCAGCGAAAAGCCGCGCCCATCACGAAAGACGTCAAACTCCAGCACCAGCTGCTTCTGGCCGCGCGCGGCGGCCAGGACCTCCATCTCGGGTGCCGAGACGGACAGGCGGGGGCCCGGCTGGCCCGGTTCAAGCCGCTGCATCGGTCACCTCATAGATGGCGGCGCGGAAGGGATCGGCACCCAAACGGCGCACGGTGTCGATGAAGCGCTCCCCCTCGCGACGTATTTGCACATAGCGGCCCAGCACGCGGCCTATGGCCGGGGCGACCTCGTCAGCGGGCAGGCTGCGCCCGACGATCTCGCCCAGAGTGGCCTGCTCATCAGGCGAGCCGCCCACCGTAATCTGATAGTATTCCTCGCCCTTTCGATCGACACCCAGGACGCCGATGTGGCCGACGTGATGGTGGCCGCAGGCATTGATGCAGCCACTGATGTTGATGCGCACAGGGCCGATGGCTTCCTGATGGTCGGGATCGGCCAGCTGGCGGGACAGGGCCTGGGCGACGGGAATGGAGCGCGCATTGGCCAGGCTGCAGTAGTCCAGTCCAGGGCAGGCGATGATGTCGGTCGCCAGGTCGGCATTGGCCGTCGCCAGCCCGGCCTGGCGCAGGGCGCTCCACAGGGCATGGACATCGTCCAGCTTAACGTGGGGCAGGACCAGGTTCTGCTCATAGGCGGCGCGCACCTCATCCAGCGAATAGCGGGCGGCCAGCTCGGCCACGGCGTCCATCTGGCTGGCGGTGATGTCGCCGGGCACCCCGTCGAGCGGCTTCAGCGATATGACCACGGCGGCATATCCGTCCTGCCGATGGGCGCGCAGGTTGGTACGGACGAACCGTGCCAGTTCGGGGTTCAGACGTTTGGCTGTTTCAAGCCGGGCGCTGACGACGGGCAGCGCCTCATAGACGGGAGGCTGGAAATAGGCCGCAATCCGGGCGCGTTCTTCTTCAGCCACCCTCAGGTCCTCGTGGGCCAGGGCCGCGAAATGACGCTCGACCTCTTCGCGAAAGGCGTCGATGCCCAGGCTGGCAACCAGAATCTTGATCCGCGCCTTGTGGATGTTGTCGCGTCGTCCCAGCAGGTTATAGGCCCGCAGGATGGCCGTCAGATAGGCCAGGATCTGCTCGCCCGGCACGGCGCTGGCGATCTCCTGGGCCAGGTAGGGCAGGCGACCCTGACCCCCGCCGACAAAGACGCGGAACGCGGTCTGTCCCGCCGCATCGCGCACGATCTGCAGGCCGACATCGTGGGTGCGCATCGCCGCCCGATCATGTTCCGACCCGATCACCGCGATCTTGAACTTGCGCGGCAGGTAGGCGAATTCCGGGTGGAAGGTGGTCCACTGGCGGACGATTTCGCACCACGGGCGCGGGTCGACCAGCTCGTCGGCGGCGACACCGGCGAACTGGTCGGTGGTGACGTTGCGCAGGCAGTTGCCGCTAGTCTGGATCGCGTGCATCTGCACGGTGGCCAGCTCAGCGAGAATGTCCGGGATGTCTTCCAGCGCCGGCCAGTTGTATTGCACGTTCTGGCGGGTGCTGATATGCGCGTAGCCCTTGTCGTAGTCGCGGGCGATTTTCGCCAGCATACGGGCCTGGCGTGCGTTCAACTGGCCATAGGGCACGGCGACTCGCAACATCGGCGCGAAACGTTGGATATACAGGCCGTTCTGCAGGCGCAGAGGGCGGAATTCTTCTTCGCTCAGCTCACCGGCCAGGTAGCGGCGGGTCTGATCACGGAACTGCTTGACGCGGTCCTCGATGATCCGCTGATCGTACTCGTCGTATACGTACATATAAGTCCTGTCTCAGGCTGCATGCAGCTAATCGCGCGCACGGCCGCGCACTCCGGGTCGGAGCGGGGAAACGATAGCAGAGTGGGTTTATGCGCTAAAGTGATGTTTTAGCATATGAAAAGAACTATTTGGACTAAGTGAGACTGACTGGCATTTGTCCGCTGCGGTACATCACAGGGCTATAATCCGGGGTTTGCTCCGCAGGGATGTAACAGCATGCTCAAGGCCTTGTGCCAGAGCCTGTGCCTGAGCCTGCCGCTGGCAGCTAGCGCACAGGCCGCTTCGGTGGTGTTTCTCAATCCAGGCTACTCCAACGAAACGTTCTGGGTTGACTATTCACGCTTCATGCAGGCCGCCGCCAGCGACCTCGGCATGACCTTGCGCGTGCAATATAGCGAGCGTCGCGCCGACCTGGCCCTTACTCAGGCCCGAGAGGTGCTGCAAGGACCACAGCGCCCGGACTACCTGGTGCTGGTCAACGAGCTGTACGTTGCCCCAGAGATCATCCGCTTGTCGCGAGGCACCGGAGTCAAGCTGTTCCTGGTCAACAACGGCCTCACCGACAGCCAGGCGCACAGTGTCCAGGCGCAGCCGGACAAATATCCTGAAGTGCTCGGCTCGTTGGTCAGCAACGACGAGGAGGCTGGTTACCAGATGCTCAAGGCGCTGGCGGCGCAACTGCCTGCCGCACCCGGGGCGGTCGACTTGCTGGTATTCGCCGGGGTCAAGACCACGCCGGCCTCGCAGTTGCGCGTGCAGGGCATGCGCCGGGCACTGGCCGAGTTCCCCCAGGTGCGCCTGCGCCAGGTGGTGTATGGCGGCTGGAGCCGCCAGCGTGCCTTCGAACAAGCGCAGATGCTGCTCGAGCGTTACCCCGACACCCGCCTGGTATGGTCAGCCAACGACCAGATGGCATTCGGTGCCATGCAGGCGTTCCAGGCACTAGGCAAGGTGCCCGGGCGCGATGTCCTGTTCAGTGCGGTCAATAGCTCGCCTGAGGCTCTGCGCGCGCGAATCGACGGGCGTTTGAGCGTGCTCATGGGGGGGCATTTCACCTTGGGTGGCTGGGCCATGGTTATGCTGCACGATGACGCCCGAGGGCTGGCGGTAGACCGCGATGGCCAGCGCGAGCACAGCGCGCCGGCTCTGCAACTGATCGACTCAGCCAAGGCGCGGCGCTGGCTCGAGTTGTTGGAGCAGGATGGCCATGGTATCGACTTCCACCGTTTCAGTGCCGAAGGGCGACCGGCGGATTTCCGCTACCCGTTTCTCACGTCACCCGTCGAGTATTGAAAGACCCTGCTTGAGCGAAGGGCATTGCTGGACTTAACTGCTGCTTGTGAAGTGCATTCCCATAACCACTACAAGAGGCAATGCAATGGGAAACTCTACCAAGGTCCGCAAAGCTGACAGCAGTGTCGATGCCTGGGCGATCCTCTGTCTGATCGTGCTGGTGGTGGTCACCGCGGTGTACTGGGTCAGCCATCAATAGCGGATAACTGCTCAAGACCGTGAGAAGCACCTGAACCGCCCGCGGAAGGGATATCCGCGGGCGGATTGCGTTTTGGCGAGCAGTATTGGCGGATTTGCCCTGTGATCAGCGCGCCGTCAGGTGCATCGCCAACTGCACCAGGCCGATCAGCACGAAGATGAAGATCAGCGTGAACACTGTCCCCATCACGATGAAATGGCTGGCCTTGCCATAGGTGAAGTCGCGGGCGCGGTTCTTGCCGCTTTGCACGCCAAACGCCGCGGCAAGGATGCTCTGCAGCATCTGCCAAAAGGTCGGTGGCTTGCCATGTTGGCGGTCGTCCATGAGTGGCTCCTGGGTTCAGAGGCAATCATCGACAGTGTAGGCGACTCAGGCCGATGCGATCGCCGGGCTTGCCTGTTCCTGGTCGTCCTGGGCCACCACCCGCTCGCACAACTCGATGATCTGCTCGCGCATCCAGCGGTTGGCCGGGTCCTGGTCGGTGCTCTCGTGCCAGTAGAGATGGGTCTCCAGCGGCGGAACTTCCACTGGCAGTGGCTGGTGGCGCAACTGGTGGCGGCGGGCGAAACGTTCGGGAACGGTCATCACCATGTCGGTCTGCTGCAGCACCTGGGAGGCCATCAGGTAGTGCTGCGAACGCAGGGCGACACGGCGTTGCACCCCCATTTTGCCAAGGGCCAGGTCCACATAGCCCAGGCCATTGCGGCGGCTGGAGATATGGATATGGGTCATGGCCAGGTAGCCGTCGAGAGTCAGCTTATCGTCGGCTTGGGGGTGACCGGGACGCATGGCGCAGACGTAGCGGTCCTGCATGAGCTTGACGTGCCGAACCTGCGGATCGGTGTTAAGCGGCGCGTCGACGGCGAAGTCCAGGCGCCCGGCGGCCAGCTCCTTTGTGGTTTCGCGGCGCTTGCACAGGAAACTCTCGATCACCAGGGCTGGGGCAAGCCGGCGCAGGCGCTGGAACAGCGGCGGCAGGATCACCGCTTCGGTAAGGTCGGTCATGCTGATGCGGAAGGTCTTGCTCGCCTGCAGCGGGGTGAAGATGCGGCTTTCCTGTACCGAGGTGCGCAGCAGCGACAGCGCGTTGCGTACCGGGCCGATGATGTTCTGCGCCATGGGCGTGGGCACCATGCCTTGGGCGGTGCGCACGAACAGCGGGTCGTTGAATGTCTCGCGCAACCGTGACAGGGCGTTGGATACCGCCGGCTGGGTGATGCCGACGATCTGCCCGGCGCGCGTCAGGTTGGCTTCGGTGTAGATCGCGTCGAAGACGATGAACAGGTTGAGGTCGACCTTGCTGAGGTTCATGGGCGCCGCTCTTTGTTGGAGTTATGGATCGATCATATATTGGTTATGAATGTTTATACACGAAGAAAATAGACTAGGTGGATGAAGGGTGGCTGTTCTAGGCTCAGGTCCATGTTCTTCATTGACGGAAGGTAGCCCCGATGGATTTCGCCTATTCGCCCAAGGTCCAGGTACTGCGCGAACGCGTCAGCGCATTCATGGATGCATACGTCTACCCGGCCGAGCCGGTGTTCGAGCGCCAGGTAGCCGTGGGCGACCGCTGGCAGCCTACCGCGATCATGGAGGAGCTCAAGGCCAAGGCCCGCGAGGAAGGGCTATGGAACCTGTTCCTGCCCGAATCCGAATATGGTGCAGGGCTGAGCAACCTTGAGTACGCGCCATTGGCCGAGATCATGGGCCGCTCGCTGCTGGGGCCCGAGCCGTTCAACTGCTCGGCGCCGGACACCGGCAACATGGAAGTGCTGGTGCGCTACGGCAGCGAGGCGCAGAAGCGCCAGTGGCTCGAGCCGCTGCTGCGCGGCGAGATCCGCTCGGCGTTCGCCATGACCGAGCCGGACGTGGCCTCTTCGGATGCCACCAACATGGCCGCCACCGCCGTGCGCGACGGTGACGAGTGGGTGATCAACGGCCGCAAGTGGTGGACCTCCGGCGCCTGCGACCCGCGCTGCAAGGTGATGATCTTCATGGGCCTGTCCAACCCCGATGGCCAGCGTCATCAACAGCACTCGATGATCCTGGTGCCCACCGACGCAGCCGGCGTGAAGATCGTCCGCCCACTGCCGGTGTTCGGCTACGACGACGCGCCACACGGCCATGCCGAAGTGTTGTTCGAGAACGTGCGGGTGCCTTACGAGAACGTGCTCCTCGGCGAGGGCCGTGGCTTCGAGATCGCCCAGGGCCGCCTCGGGCCTGGGCGCATCCACCATTGCATGCGTTCGATCGGCATGGCCGAACGCGCCCTGGAGCTGATGTGCAAGCGCTCGGTCGAGCGCACCGCCTTTGGCCGGCCGCTGGCGCGGCTGGGCGGCAATGTCGACAAGATCGCTGACTCGCGGATGGAGATCGACATGGCCCGGCTGCTGACCCTGAAGGCCGCCTACATGATGGACACTGTCGGTAACAAGGTGGCCCGCAGCGAAATCGCCCAGATCAAGGTGGTGGCGCCGAACGTTGCGCTGAAGGTAATCGACCGGGCCATCCAGATCCATGGCGGGGCAGGGGTGAGCGGTGATTTCCCGCTGGCCTACATGTACGCGATGCAGCGCACCCTGCGCCTGGCCGACGGGCCGGATGAGGTGCACCGGGCGGCGATCGGCAAGTATGAAATTGGCAAGTATGTGCCGAAGGAAATGCTCCGTAGCGAGCGCTAGGGTTTCCTGCCTGGGTCGTGGTGGCTGATATTGACGACAGAAGACCCGCCGCAGCGGGTCCCCTCGTCAACTTTCAGCCCGGCGGACTCAGACCCCCGCCGCCAGCTTCGCACTCACCTGCCGACGACGATACGCACTGTCACGGCTGGCCAGCCACCAGTACAACGGCGAGGTGATCGCCAGCCCCACCAGCCACGACAGGTCGGCGCCGTTGATGTGCGCGGACACCGGCCCGACATACAGCGGCGTGTTCATGAACGGGATCTGCACCACGATACCCACCGCGTAGGCAATCAGCGCCTGGGGGTTGTAGCGACCATAGATGCCACCGTCGACCTTGAAGATCGAGTCGATGTCGTAGTCGCCCTTGTGGATGACATAGAAGTCGATCAGGTTGATCGCCGTCCACGGCACCAGCACCACCAGCAACACCAGCACCATGTCGACGAAGTGGCCGATGAAGTCCGCCGAGGCGAACACGGCCACCACGCAGCAGGCCGCCAGGACAACCAGAGACAGCACGGCGCGGCTCTTGGCAGTGGGGATCCAGCGATAGGCGAAAGTCTGCACCAGGGTGATGATCGACAGCACCGCGCCGTACAGGTTGAGGGCGTTGTGGCTGATCACGCTGAGCAGGAACAGCACCAGCATCAGCGGGCCGAGGCTGCCGGTGGCAAGCTTGACCGCGTCCATGGTGTCCATCCCGGCAGGGATCGCCAGCACCGCCACCGCGCCGAAGATGAATGACAGGCTCGAGCCCAGGGCCGAGCCCAGGTAGGTGGTCCAGAAGGTCGAGGACACTTTCACGTCAGCCGGCAGGTAGCGCGAGTAATCCGACACGTAGGGCGCGAAGGCGATCTGCCACAGCGCCGCCAGGGACACGGTGGCCAGCCAGCCGGCCAGGTTGAAGCCACCGCGGGTGAGGAAATCGTCGCTCTGCACATGGCTGAAGATGTAACCGAAGCCGACCACGATGCCGATGCCCAGCACCCAGGTACCGATGCGGTTGAGCACGTGGATGAAGCGGTAGCCGATGATGCCGATGATGCCCGAGCCCAATGCACCGATGACGATGCCCACGGACACCGGCACCGTCTCGACCACGCCATGCAGCGACTTGCCGGCCAGGACGATGTTGGAGGCGAAGAAGCCGATGTACATCACCCCGGCGATGACCACCACCAGCAGGGCGCCGAGCGAACCGAACTGGGCGCGGCTCTGGATCATCTGCGGGATGCCCATCTGCGGGCCCTGGGCAGAGTGCAGGGCCATGAGCACGCCGCCTACCAGGTGGCCGACCAGGATCGCGACGATGCCCCAGACCAGATTGAGGTGGAACAGCTGCACGCCGAGTGCGCCGGTGACGATGGGCAGCGGCGCGATGTTGCCGCCGAACCACAGTGTGAACAGATCCCTTACCTTTCCATGGCGGTCATGCGGCGGCACGTAGCCGATCGTGTGTTTCTCGATGAGGGGGGCCGAATTGGCTGCACTGGTCATGACTGACTCCAAGGCAAGGTGGGGCATCGGGGGAGGCCCGGGTGCGTGCCGGCAAGGGGCGACGCGTTCTTGTTGGAGCGATGATGCGGGGTGGGCGGGTATCGAGAAATTAGTAAATTTGTGCTCATGAGCCTTAAAAAACCTAAGGCTGGCAAACGCTTTGGCGTGGGCGGCGCAAGCTCGCCGGCATGACGCGCTGGCGCTGGGTGAACACGCCCGTGGCGCAACGGCTATGCTGTCTAGTGCGCGGGTTGAGTGGGGGAGCGCCTCATGGCGACGCTGGAGCGGGCCATCGCGATGGCCATCAAGGCACACGAAGGGCAGTTCGACAAAGGCGGGGCGGCTTACATCCTTCACCCACTGCGGGTGATGGGGCGGGTGATCACCCCCGAGCAGCGCATCGTCGCGGTGTTGCACGATGTGCTGGAAGACACGCCGCTGACCCTGGCCGACCTCGCCCGTGAAGGTTTCCCGCTGAAGATCCTCGCCGCGCTGCTGGCGCTGAGCCGGCGCGAGGGCGAGAGCTACGAGGCGTTCGTCATTCGCCTGGGTGTGGACCCCTTGGCGCGCCAGGTGAAGCTGGCGGACCTGGCCGACAACAGCGACCTTTCGCGCATCCCTTGCCCAGGCCCGGCCGATGTGGCCCGGCTGTGCCGGTACCAGCAGGCCAGCGCCTACCTGCAGACGCTGGCCTGAGGGCCTTTAGCCGCAGGCCTTGAGGTTGACCGGGCCGACGAAGGCGTTGCCGCGCCCCATCACGCATGCCACCTGCTGGTTGCGCTGCAGCTCCCAGGGCTGCGGCGGGTAGGTCTTGTTCCAGGCCTCGAACAACTGGCGGTCCTGTTTGGACAGGCGCAGGTCGTACTGCTTGCTCATGTAGAAGTAGGTGCGCGCGATCATCCCGCGGATCGACGGGCGAGGCATGACCTTCTTGGCCTTGAAGTCGACCTGGGTCAGGCAACTGCCGTACTGGCCATGCTGCTCGGGCAACCAGCCGAAGCTGAAGTTGCTGCGGTCGCCGTTGACCTCGCCGATGCTCGGCACCAGGTTGTGCAGGTCGGCCTCGGCGCGCTGGTAGACCTTGTCGTTGCGCGAGCAGTTCTTGCGCCCGCCGTCCTGCCAGCACTGGCGCTGATGGCCGATCTGCCAGGCCGGGACAATATGCTCCCACTCGATGCGCGAGGCACGGTTGAGGTTCTTGCGCGGCGCATAGCCGCAAGACGCCAGGTCGACCTTGTTGCCCTGGTACTTGCAGCCGCAATAAAACTCGGTGGACTGCGGCGCGTACAGCTTCCAGGCAACCTTCTTGGCCTCCTGAAAGGTGCGCGGGGCGTCGGCGTGGGCGAGGGGGTGGAGCAGCAGCAGGCAGGCAGCGAAAAGCGAAACTCTCATGTGCAATCAGTCTTCCTTCGGCACGGTCCAGAACACCTGCACGCCGCCATCGTCGCGGTGGGCGAGGGTGACGTTGTCGTTCTCGGCGATTTCCTCGAGCAGCGTGGCCCAGTCATCGGGCGATTCGTGCTCCAGGCGGAAGATCAGGGCGGCGCGGCTGCGCTGGGCGGTGGGGCTGTTGATGATCTTCTGGATGCGTTGACCCAGTAGTTCATAACTGCTTGGCGACGCTGGGGCGGGTTTGGCCACGGGGCTGTTCCTTGTTTTGCTGTATGCGCATACAGTATTTCACCGTAAGCCATTTCGCAACCGCAGGTAGGATGAAAGCCGTATAAGACCGTGGTAGAGGGATTGGTTCAATCGAAGACATCGCAGCGCCAGCCCGTTCCCACAAAGGTCATGTGTGCCTCGTGGGAGCGGGCTTGCCCCGCGATAGGGTCGGTATCTTCAACATACCAACCCGAAGTGCACGCCGATCAGTATTCCCAGAAGATCCGCTGCAGCTCTTTGCTGTCCTGGGTCTTGGTCATTGCGACCATTGCCAGGATCCGCGCCTTCTGCGGGTTCAGGTCATGGGCCACGACCCAGTCGTTCTTGTCGTCAGGTTGTTCGGCATTGCGCAGTACGAAGCCGCCCTGGTTAACGTGGGAGGAGCGGATGATCTGCACGCCGTCCTTACGCAGCTCCTGCAGCGCCGGCACCACGCGCGACGACACCGAGCCATTGCCGGTGCCGGCGTGGATGATCGCCTTGGCGCCGCCCTGGGCCAGCGCCTTGTAGGCGGTGTCGGTCACGTTGCCGTAGCCATAGGCGATATCCACGGCCGGCAGCTTGCTGATGGTCTTGATGTCGAACTCGGAGTTGACGGTGTGGCGCTTGGCCGGCAGGCGGAAGAAGTACGACTTGCCTTCGACCACCATGCCCAGCGGGCCCCACTGGCTCTTGAAGGCTTCGGTCTTGATATTGACCGCCTTGCTCACGTCACGGCCGGACTGGATCTCGTCGTTCATGGTTACCAGCACGCCCTTGCCGCGGGCGTCCTTGCTGCTGGCCACGGCCACGGCGTTGTACAGGTTGAGCATGCCGTCGGCGGACATCGCCGTGCCCGGACGCATCGAGCCGACCACGATGATCGGCTTGTCGGTCTTCTCTACCAGGTTGAGGAAGTAGGCGGTTTCTTCGAGGGTGTCGGTGCCGTGCGTGATGACGATGCCATCGACGTCCTTGCTGTCGGCCAGTTCGGCGACGCGCTTGCCCAACTTGAGCAGGTCGTCGTTGCCGATGCTTTCCGAGGCGACCTGCATCACCTGCTCGCCGCGCACGTTGGCCAGGTCTTTCAGCTCTGGCACGCCGGCGATCAGCTTGTCGATGCCTACCTTGGCGGCCTGGTAGGTGGCGCTGTTGGCCGCGCTGGCGCCAGCGCCGGCGATGGTGCCGCCGGTGGCGAGGATGACCACGTTGGCGAGCTTCTGTTGTTGCGCGGCTTCCTTGGCGGAAACGGTAGTCGGCAGTACCAGCAACAGCGCCAGGGCGCTCGGTGCGAAGGTCTTGATAGCGGATTTCATCATTTCTGCTTCTCTCTTCCACGGTGAGATGTGCGTTAAGTCGCACTGCAGTAAGGCAGATTTCGTACCATCAACTACCGTTCGTCGTAATTCATCTTGAAACCCTTGTCTGGACTGGAGGTACGCGATCCGACCAATTGGTCAAGTTGCGTGAGGTCATTCGGCTGGCCGAACGAGAGTAGGAAATGTGTTCGGTTTTTCGGACGAATTGCGGATAATCCCTCTTGCGTAGCTGCGGCTTCCTACGCGCTGGATTGACAAACCTGCGGCCTGTTTACATAGTTAGTCACCGCAAACGTTTGCGATCCGATAAAAACCACAAGATTCGGAGTCATTTCCATGAAGCTGCCGTTCTCTGGCCGTCCTCTGGCCCTCGCCGTTCTGTCGTCGCTGATATTCTCCCTGCCTGTCGCCCACGCCGAGGAGGCGCCCAAGGTCGCCCTGGTGATGAAATCCCTGGCCAACGAGTTCTTCCGCACCATGGAAGACGGCGCCAAGGATTATCAGAAAACCCATGCCAGCGAATTCCAGCTGGTCGCCAACGGCATCAAGAACGAGACCGATACTGGCGAGCAGATCCGTATCGTCGAGCAGATGGTCAACTCGGGCGCCAAGGCGCTGGTTATCGCCCCGGCCGACTCCAAGGCGCTGGTATCGGCGGTGAAGAAGGCCATGGACAAAGGCGTGATCGTGATCAACATCGATAATCGCCTCGACCCCGAAACCCTCAAGAGCAAGGGCATCAGCGTGCCGTTCGTAGGCCCGGACAACCGCAAGGGCGCGCGTATGGTCGGCGACTACCTGACCCAGCAAAAGCTCAAGGCCGGTGACCAGGTCGGCATCATCGAAGGCGTGCCGACCACCACCAATGCCCAGCAGCGCACCGCTGGTTTCAAAGACGCCATGGAAGCCGCGCAGATGAAGATCGTCTCGGTGCAATCCGGCAACTGGGAGATCGACAAGGGCAACGCCGTTGCCGCCTCGATGCTCAACGAATATCCCGATTTGAAGGCGCTGCTGGCCGGCAACGACAGCATGGCCCTGGGCGCGGTCTCGGCCGTGCGCGCCGCCGGCAAGACCGGCCAGGTGCAGGTGGTTGGCTACGACAACATCAAGGCCATCGAACCGATGCTCAAGGATGGCCGTGTGCTGGCCACCCTCGACCAGGCTGCCAGCGAGCAGGCGGTGTTCGGCATCCAAGCGGCGCTGAAGATGCTCAAGGGCGAGCAGCCCGGCGTGGATGCCGACAATGTCATCCAGACGCCAGTCAAGCTGATTACCAAATGAAGTGATTTCGCGGGAGCGTGGCAGCGGGCTTGCCCCGCGATGGTGTCGCAAGGTACAGCCTGCCCTGGCGCCTCGCGGGGCAAGCCCGCTCCCACGAAAGCCCGCCTTCTAAACGTGTCATGCTTCGTCCTAGGAGAAAATGGCCATGTCAGTACCGGCCAATGAAACCGTGCTAGCCGTCAGCGGCCTGGGCAAGACCTACGCCCAGCCCGTACTCGGCGATGTCACCCTCGAGCTGCGCGGCGGCGAGGTGCTGGCCCTGACCGGCGAGAACGGCGCGGGCAAGTCGACCCTGTCCAAGCTGATCAGCGGCCTGGAAATCCCCACCACCGGGCAGATGCTCTACCGCGGCCAGCCCTACGCCCCCGGCAGCCGCGCCGAGGCCGAGCGTCTCGGCGTGCGCATGGTGATGCAGGAACTCAACCTGCTGCCGACGCTGACCGTGGCCGAGAACCTGTTCCTCGACAACCTGCCCAGCCGCCTCGGCTGGATCAGCCAGAAGCGCCTGCGCCAGCTGGCCACCGCAGCCATGGCCCAGGTCGGCCTGGATGCCATCGACCCGGACACCCCCGTCGGCGAGCTGGGCATCGGCCACCAGCAGATGGTCGAGATCGCCCGCAACCTGATCGGCGACTGCCATGTACTGATCTTCGACGAACCCACGGCCATGCTCACCGCCCGCGAGGTGGAGCTGCTGTTCACCCAGATCGAGCGCCTGCGCCAGCGCGGCGTGGCCATCGTGTATATCTCCCACCGCCTCGAAGAACTGCAGCAGGTGGCCCAGCGCATCGCCGTGCTGCGCGACGGCAAGCTGGTGTGCGCCGAGCCGATCCAGCGCTACAACAGCGAGCAACTGGTCAACCTGATGGTCGGCCGCGAGCTGGGCGAGCATATCGACCTGGGCCAGCGCACGATCGGTGCGCCACTGCTCAAGGTCGACAGGCTCAGCCGGGGCGACAAGGTCCGCGAGGTGTCGCTCGAGGTCAGGGCAGGGGAGATCTTCGGTATCTCAGGCCTGATCGGTGCCGGGCGCACCGAGCTGCTGCGCCTGATCTACGGCGCCGACCGCGCCGACAGCGGCCAGGTCGCCCTCGGCCAGCCGCCGGTACCGGTGACCATCGATTCGCCCAAGGCGGCGGTCAAGGCTGGCATTGCGCTGATTACCGAGGACCGCAAGGGCGAAGGCCTGCTGCTGAGCCAGTCGATCAGCGCCAATATTGCCCTGGGCAACCTCGGCGCTGTGTCCCGTGCCGGCGTGCTCGACGCCGACGCCGAGCGTGAGCTGGCCGAGCGTCAGATCGGCGCCATGCGCATCCGCAGCGCCAGCCCCGCCCAGGCCGTGGGCGAGCTGTCCGGCGGCAACCAGCAGAAGGTGGTGATCGGCCGCTGGCTGGAGCGCGACTGCCAGGTACTGTTGTTCGACGAGCCGACCCGCGGCATCGACGTCGGTGCCAAGTTCGACATCTACGGCCTGCTCGCCGAGCTCGCCCGCCAGGGCAAGGCCCTGGTGGTGGTGTCCAGCGACCTGCGCGAGCTGATGCTGATCTGCGACCGTATCGCCGTGCTCAGCGCCGGACGCCTGATCGACACCTTCGAGCGCGATCATTGGACCCAGGACCAACTGCTTGCCGCCGCCTTCGCCGGCTACCAGAAACGTGATGCCCTGCTGCACGACGCAGCTCCCAGGATGGACGCATGAAAACCACAACAAACACCTCGGACGCCGCGCCAGTGCGCCGCAGCGGCACCTATTTCGGCCTGGGCACCTACCTGGGCCTGGCCGGTGCCTTGCTGGCGATGATCGTGCTGTTCTCGTTGCTGAGCAGCCACTTCCTGTCCTATGCCACCTTCAGCACCCTGGCCAACCAGATCCCCGACCTGATGGTGCTGGCGGTGGGCATGACCTTCGTGCTGATCATCGGCGGCATCGACCTGTCGGTCGGCTCGGTACTGGCCCTGGCGGCCTCGGCCGTCAGCGTGGCGATCCTCGGCTGGGGCTGGGGCGTGCTGCCCGCCGCCTTGCTCGGCATGGCCGTGGCGGCCTTGGCCGGCACCGTCACCGGCAGCATCACCGTGGCCTGGCGCATCCCTTCGTTCATCGTCTCGCTGGGCGTGCTGGAAATGGCCCGTGGCCTGGCGTACCAGTTCACCGATTCGCGTACCGCGTATATCGGCGATGCCTTCGCCTGGTTCTCCAACCCGATCGCCTTCGGCATTTCCCCGGCCTTCATCATCGCCTTGCTGGTGATCGTGCTGGCCCAACTGGTGCTGACCCGTACTGTGTTCGGCCGCTACCTGATCGGTATCGGCACCAACGAAGAGGCCGTGCGCCTGGCCGGTATCGACCCGCGCCCCTACAAGATCCTGGTGTTCGCCCTGATGGGTGTGCTCGCCGGTCTTGCCGCGCTGTTCCAGATCTCGCGCCTGGAGGCCGCCGACCCCAATGCCGGCTCGGGCATGGAGCTGCAGGTGATCGCTGCCGTGGTGATCGGCGGCACCAGCCTGTCGGGCGGCACG
>DLIT01000117.1:0-744 GCA_002483865.1 Brevundimonas sp. UBA7635 | reverse complement strand
TGGCCGCCGGCCTGGCCCAGATCGGCGCCTCTGAGCCGACCAAACGCATCATCACCGGGGCGGTCATCGTCATCGCCGTGGTACTCGACACTTATCGCAGCCGGCGTGCGAACCGGCGGAACTGAAACCATGGCAACCATCAAAGACGTCGCGGCACTTGCAGGTATTTCCTACACCACCGTGTCCCATGTACTGAACAAGACCCGCCCGGTAAGCGAGCAGGTGCGGCTGAAGGTCGAGGCGGCGATTGCCGAGCTCGACTACGTGCCCAGCGCCGTGGCCCGTTCGCTGAAGGCACGCAGCACCGCCACCATCGGCCTGCTGGTGCCCAACAGCGTCAACCCGTATTTCGCCGAGCTGGCCCGGGGTATCGAGGACGCCTGCGAGCGCAACGGCTACTGCGTGATCCTGTGCAACTCCGATGACAACCCGCAGAAGCAGCGCAGCTACCTGCGCGTGCTGCTGGAAAAGCGCATCGACGGCCTGATCGTCGCCTCGGTGGGCGAGGACCAGGACCTGCTCGACAGCCTCAGCGGCGTGCGTACGCCGATGGTCATCGTCGACCGCGCGCTGGAAGGCGTCGAGGCCGACCTGGTGCGCATAGACCACGAGCAGGGCGCCTACCTGGCCACCCGCCACCTGCTCGAGCTCGGGCACCGCGAGATCGCCACCATCGGCGGCCCGGTGGACACCGGGGTCAGCCAGCTGCGCCTGGCCGGGTTCCGCCGGGCGATGGCCGAGGGC
>DLIT01000113.1:402-17197 GCA_002483865.1 Brevundimonas sp. UBA7635 | reverse complement strand
CGGGGCCGATGCCTCCTCCGCCACGCCCGCACCGGAGGGACCAAGCACGGGGGCCGTCAGCAAGGCCTGCAGGGCGGCCGGCTGATCGGGCGCGGTGTCGAAAAGGGCGCGCTCGGCCGAGCGGCGGCGATACAGGGCATCAATTGGCGGCGGAACACGATCGGGCCAGCCGGACAAAGCCCGCGATGCATTTGGTAAAAGGCCGTCTTGCAGATGCTGCAGCACGTCCGAGCGGGTGAAGCGCTCGACCCCGATCGACAGGATAAAGCTGGCCAGGGCGTCGAACTGATGCTGGTTCAGCGCCAGCTTCACATGGCTGTGAATCGTGTCCGTTACCGGGATCAGGTCATAGAGCAGCAACAGCTCGGCCTCGGCCTCGGTGATGGTCACGCCGGGGCGGGCGGTCCGGGTGTGGCCATAGCCGATGACCAGCACACCATCGCGACGGCGCACGGCCTGGGGGCGAAAGCCCTCGAAGCTCTTGATCAGAAGCAGGCCCTCGCGGGACACCTTCATTCGCCGGGACTGTGTGGCAGACACGATTTGACCCATTTCGAAACAGCGGTCGCGCAACTCAATGGGTCAAAGCAAGCGGTGTTCCGAAGCCTGATGTCCGCTACAACAGCACCATGGTGGCCAGGCCCAGGAAGATCAGGAAACCAAAGAAGTCCGTCGTCGCCGTCACGAAGACCGATGACGACACCGCCGGGTCGAACTTCAACCGCGACAGGGTCAGGGGCGTCAGCACGCCGACGGTCGCAGCTACCAGCAGATTCAAGATCATGGCCGCGCCGATGACGGCACCCAGGCGCCAGTCCTGCGACCACAGTCCTGCGGCCAGGCCGGTCAGCGGGGCCAGGACCAGCCCGTTGAGCAGGCCCACCATCAGCTCGCGCCAGAAGGTGCGCATGGCGTTGGAGGCATTAAGCTCACGCGTGGCCAGCGCCCGCACGGTGACGGCCAGGCCCTGGGTGCCTGCGTTGCCGCCTATCGCCGAAACGATGGGCATAAGCACGGCCAGGGCGACGATCTGCTGGATCGTGCCCTCAAACAGGGCAATCACCGCCGCGCCCAGGACTGCCGTGAACAGGTTGATGCCCAGCCAGGGCACGCGGCCGCGCACGATGTCAATGACGCCGGACGAGCGGTCTTCCTCCTCGGAGACACCGGCCAGGCGCAGGATGTCCTCGCGGTTCTCTTCCTGGATGATGTGGACCACGTCATCGACGGTCAGCTGGCCGACCAGGCGACCCGAGGCGTCCACAACCGGGGCCGAGATCAGGTTGTACTTCTCGAAGATGTAGGCGACTTCTTCCTGGTCCTGCGTGACCGAGATCTCGTTGACCGGCTCCATCAGCTCCGACAGGGGCGTGGTGCGCGGGCTGCGCAACAGGCGGCTGATGGCCACGCCACCGACCGGCTTGTTCATCGGGTCAACGACATAGATGTCAAAGAAGAGCTCGGGCAGGTCCTCGCCCTGGCTGCGGACGTGGTCGATGGTGTCGCCGACGTTCCAGAACAGCGGCGCGGCCATGACTTCGCGCTGCATCAGGCGACCGGCCGAATCCTCTTCGTAGCCCAGCGAGCTTTCGATCGCGGCGCGGTCGGTCTCGGGCATGGCGGCCAGAACCCGTTCGCGCTGGTCGTCCTCCAGGTCCTCGACAACGGCGGCGGCGTCGTCCGACTCCAACTCCTGCAGGGCTTCGGCCAAGGTCAGGTGCGGGACGCGCTCCAGCACCTCCTCGCGGATACCGTCGTCCAGTTCCGGCAGGGTGTCGGCCAGAAGATCAGGCGGCAGCCACTGAACCACGACCGTCCGGTGCTCGGCCGTCAGGAAGCCCATCAGGTCGGCGACGTCAGCCGGATGCAGGTCTTCCAGCAGGCCGCGCAAGCGCATGCCGTCGCCGTCGTCGGCGGCGTCCACGACCTTTTCGACGAAGGACGCCGTCAGGGCATAGTCCTCGCCCAGGGCGACGTGATCTTCGGTTTCGATCTCGGGATTGTCTGCAGGGGCCGAGAAGACTGAATCCGTGTTGGTCACGTGTCGTCTCCCCGCGGTGCCGGCCTGGTAGTGCCAGCGTCTGCCCTGTCAGATCGATGGTGCGGTCGAGAAGACTCGAACTTCCACGGGTTGCCCCACAGCGACCTCAACGCTGCGCGTCTACCAATTCCGCCACGACCGCTCGCATCGGAGGGCGGGGAATAGCGGAGCCCTTCGGGAAAGAAAAGGGGCTTTTGGCGATTTTGACAAAAACCATCGAAATACAGGGCTTTCGACGTGGGCTGGCCTCTCAAACACCTGGCTTTAAAACGCAGGGGCCTGTCGAGCTCAGAGCTTAGGCAGCGCCTGCCATATAGTCATAGACATCCGCGGGCCGGGTCACGGTGATGGCGATGCGGTCATCGCGAATCTCGATCTCGCCGCGCGCCACCGGATGGTTGTTGGCCAGGATCCAGACCTCGTCCTTTTCCGAGGCGTCGAGCGGGATCACCGCCCCGCGACCCATGCGCAGCAGTTGTTGCATCGGCAGGACCGAACGGCCCAGCACGACCGAAATCTCGACATCGACAGCTTCGATCTGGCTCAAAACAGCACTCACATTTGACGGGCAGCCCTTGCGCCGCCGCGTCCGCAGGCACATTGAAGCCTCATGCTTGCTGAGCCGTTAAGCCCCGCCAAACCTTTGCTGATTCGTGACGACGGCCGCCCCGTGCAGTGGGCGGTGTCCGGCGGCTATGTCGACTATGAGCCCGCCGTGGCTGCCATGGAGGCCCGCGTTGCCGCCATCGCCGCGGGCGAGGCCGACGAGATAGTCTGGCTTCTGGAACATCCGCCGCTCTACACCGCAGGGGTGTCGGCCCAACCGCAGGACCTTCTGGCCCCGGATCGCTTTCCGGTTTTCAAGACGGGAAGGGGCGGGCAGTTCACCTATCACGGCCCGGGCCAGCGCGTGGCCTATGTCATGCTGGACCTGAACCGGCGCGGCAAGGATGTGCGCGCCTTTGTCCATGGCATGGAAAACTGGATCATCGGGGCGCTGGATCGTTTTGGCGTCGAGGGCGGAATGCGCGAAGGGCGCGTCGGCGTTTGGGTCGAGCGCAAGGGCGCAGGCTGGAGCCGCGAGGACAAGATTGCCGCCATCGGCGTCAAGGTACGCAAGTGGGTCAGCTTCCACGGCATCAGCCTGAACGTCGAACCGGATCTGGACCATTTCGGCGGCATCGTGCCGTGCGGCATTACCGACCACGGCGTGACCAGTCTGTTTGACCTGGGCATCCTGGCCACGATGGAGGAGGCGGACGCAGCCCTGAAGTCTTCGTTCGAGACCATCTTTGGCCCGGTTAAAGAGGGCGAGGCCCCGATCCAGCCCTGACAGATCCGGGGGCAGGGCCATAGCGATTGTGATCCTGGTGACCCGGTATCAAACCCAGCAAGGTCAGGAAAGCGCCCGTCAGGGTTAGCCCAGCCTCGCTCGCCAAAGTGCCCGACAGGGGGCTGGCTACGACCAGGGTCAGCAGCATCAGCGCTGCCCACCACCCGCTGCGCCCCACGTCATGCAGGCGCTGGTTCACGAGGCAGGTCGCCGGGTAGAGCAGGGCCAGGGTCAAAAGCCGCATGGTCCAACCGGGCTCATGAGCTGGCAACCATAGCCTGCCGAGGCTCCACAGGGCGACGAGCGCCAGCAGGCCTGCCGTAAAGGCGGCTCTGCCAATGCGGCCCGAAGCCGTGAGCATCACATCACCCAGTGGCGGCACGCCATACCCCGATCACCCCCGATCAACTGATGATGATCCAGCCATAGCCAAGTTGCGTGAAACTGTCTTGTCAGGACTTTTTGACGCGCTGATACGGGCAGCTGTCGGCCAAGTCTTCATTATTTTTCGGCAGCTTAGCGGCGCGATCGGCAGGCGTCCGATCGCTTGAGTTTCGATTAAGCCGTACCGAACAGGGCCGCCGGGGGTGGAACCGCGGCCTTATCTGGGCTTACAACACGGCGAAACCGTGTTTGACGGCCTCCTTGGAGTTCCACGATGCAACGCATACTTGTCGCTTCGGCGGCTTTGATGGCTTTGACCGGTGCCGCCGGTGCCGCCTCAGCCCAGGATTTTGGCACCCTCGTGCGCCAGGATTTGCAAGCCATGCATGACAGCCTGCAGGCAAACCACCCCGCTGCCGTCGTGCCGGGCCCCGCCAGCGAATCCTATCGCAGCTGGATCGACGCCGGTCTGCAAGATGCCATGGACAAGGCTCGTCAGGTGTCCAGTGCTACGGGCCATGCTTACCTGTTGCGGTATTATGCCAACGGCTTCCGCGATTCGAACATTTCGACCAAGCCGACCTTTGAAGACCAAAGCAGGTTTTTCGCCACCAACTGGCCCGGCTTTGCCACCGCCTGGCGCAACGGCGAGTATGTGGTCAGCTATGTCCAGCCGGGCGTGCGCAACACTCCGCCGCTGGGTGCCGTGGTGACCAGCTGCAATCTTCAGCCGATCGACGAGTTTGCCAAGAGCAAGCTTGACCTGTTCGAGGGCGACCTGACTACCGAGTCGGATCGCATCCGGACCGCGCCTTATCTGCTGTGGAACCGCAACAACTCGATGGCTTCGGGCATGCCCAGCCTGTGCGAGTTCAAGGTGGGCCGCCGCGAGCGAGAATATAGCCTGAAGCCGCAAGATCCCACGCCGGCTCAACTGGAGGCGGCGTACCGCGCCTCGGTCTTCACGCCGGGCGCAACCCCGCTGGCGATCGAGACCATCGACGGCCGTCCGTGGGTTCGCGTCAACTCGCTGAAGGACGACGCGGGCTGGGATGCCTTCTTCGCCCAGGTCGAGGCCCAGGTGGCAAGCCTGCGCGGTCCGCAGGGCCTGGTCATCGATCTGCGCGGTGCCGATGGTAGCAGCCTGAACTCGACCGCCCGCGGCTATGGCCTGGCCAACCGCATCTGGACGCCCGAGTTCACCGTCAGTCGCCAGCCCGAGGCCGGCCAGGTCACCTATCGCGCCACCCCGGATAACCGCCAGTGGTTCGTGGACACCCTGACCCGCATGCAGGCTGACCCGCGCTTCGTCCAGGAGTCGGGTGCCATCATCGAACAGACCCAGGCCATCGTGGCTGCCTTTGATTCTGCCCTGGCCGCTGGCCAGCAGACGTTTGTCATGCCGGGCCGCCCTGCCGTCGCCGATGACGGCACGCCCAACCCGGTCCAGGGTCCGGTCGTGGTCCTGGTCGATGCTGGCTGCACCGATGGCTGCCTGGACGTGCTGGACCTTCTGACGCGCCTGCCGAACGTGCGCCTGGCCGGCTCGGCCACGGGCGTCGACAGCATCTTCATCGAGCCGACGACCAAGCGCCTGCCGTCCAACTATTCGGACTTCAGCTATGGTCACAAGGCCTGGACCACGCGTCAGCGCGGCCATAACCAGGGCTTCACACCGGACCAGGGCCTGGCCTTCACCGGCAACCCGACCGACGAGGCTGCCGTGCGCACCTTTATTGCGGGCCTGTTCTAGGGCCTGCCAAAAGGTGATTTGATCGCCGCCCGAATGCTTGATGGGCCGGACAGTGGAAACCTGTCCGGCCCTTTCCTATTTTGGGGTCATGACCCAGTTCAACCCTGATACCATTACGTCCGCATCCGGCTTTGATCTGACGCCGCCTGATGAGGCTGAGCGCGCGGCACTCGAAGCGGACCTGTCGGACGAGGAGAGGCGTATCCTGCTGGCCCACGGGACCGAGGCCCCCTTCTGCGGCACCCTGTTGGGCGAGAAGCGGGCGGGGGTCTTCTGCTGCCGCGAATGCGGCTTGCCGCTATTCCGCTCCTCGACCAAGTTTGAAAGCGGTACGGGCTGGCCCAGCTTCAGTGTGCCGGTCGATGAGGCCCACGTGAAGGCGGTGCGCGATACCAGCTATGGCATGGTGCGCATCGAAACCCGCTGCGCCCGTTGCGATTCCCATCAGGGCCACGTCTTCCCCGATGGCCCGCCCCCGTCGGGCCTGCGCTACTGCATCAACTCGGTGGCCCTGAGCTTCGTCGCCGAAGGAGAGGTCTTGCCCGATCCTTTGAGGCGCGGCGACGGCAGGGCCTGACCTTGGCCTCAATTGGCGCTAGTGTAGCTTTAAACAGAGGTTCAGGTTCGTGTTGATCAGCTTGTCTGCCGCCCTTCTGATGCTGTCCGCCGTCGATCCTGATGGCGTGATCAGCACTGCGCCCAAGGGAGCGCAGCAGGTGCCTGCGGCCAGCCAGAGCAGGTTGGAAGCCTCATTACAGGGCCAGTCGCCCAGCACGACGGTCCAGACCGCCACTCCGCATGGCCTCACTACTGCCGAGCAGATTTCCCACTGGATCAGCCAGTCGCGATCGGAACGGGATGCGGCTGTGCTCGATGGTGGCCTTGAGCCCTGGGCCGAGGTCGGCGCGCGTCGTCCTCGCGGCGAGGTCAGCGTAGGCGTAGGCACAGGCGGCTACCGCGACTACGCCGCCGCTGTGGAGCTTCCCCTGGGCGAAACGGGTACGCTGAACCTGAGCGTCAGCCAGACCAAGAACAGCCCCTTTGCCTATGGGCATACCTATGACCCCTATGGCCCATGGCATTCGTTTGGCGTGGTCGAGGCCCCTGGCTTTGAGGGTCAGTATTGGCGCGGACGTTCGGTACCGCTCTATCGCCAGTATCTGCCGGGTACCCGGACCACTGAGGCTTCGGTGGGTATTCGTCTGGGGCAATAGGCGAGGTCAGCCAAAGCCTTCGAGGCTGTGAATTGAATAGGGGCCCGACCAGATGGTCGGGCCCCTTCTTGGTTGTCGACGCCTAGTGGGTGTGACCGTGGCTTTCGGTCTGGGCGGCGCTGGTGCCAGCGCTCCAGGCCTGACCATCGGCGCTCTGATGCCAGAAGGGCTTGCGTTCAGGCCCGCCCACCTCGTTCATCCGATTATCGTAGAGACGGCCGTTGATCATGGTGTAGCCGATCTTGACCGTGTCGCGCAGATTCTCCAGCGGGTTGGCATCCAGCACGACCATGTCCGCCAGCTTGCCGACCTCCAGCGAGCCGACGTCCTTGTCCATCCCCAGGGCCACGGCCCCGTTGATGGTGCCGGTCTTCAAGGCCTGATGAGGACTCATGCCGCCCTGTTCGTACATCCACATCTCCCAGTGAGCCCCCAGACCTTCGCGCTGGCCGTGGGCCCCGATCTGGACCGAGACGCCGCGGTCGTTCAGTTTCTTGGCCTCCCGGGCGACGGCGATATGGTTCAGTTCGTTCTCGGGGACGATCTGCGGGCGACGGGCGCGCGAATCCAGGATGCGACGCGGCACATACTGGGTCAGGATCGGGTCGTTCCAGACCTGGTATTTCTCGTACCAGTGGTTCTCGCCAAAGGTGCCGCCAAAGGCCACGACCAGGGTCGGGGTATAGGCCACCTTGGTCTGGGGCCACAGCTGCAGGGCGTCCTCATACATGGTGTCGACCGGGACCGAGTGCTCGATGGTCGTATGGCCATCCACCAGCATGCTCATGTTGTGCTGATACAGCGAGCCACCCTCAGGCACGACCATCATCTCCAGCTCGCGCGCGGCGGCCAGGATCTGCTGGCGCTGGTCGCGGCGCGGCTGGTTGTAGGACTTTACGCTCCAGGCCCCGATGGCCTTCATGCGGCGCAGGTTGGAGCGGGCATCGTCCAGGCTGTCGACCTGGGCGGTAAAGGCCGTGTGCGCCCCATAGAGTATGGTCCCGGTCGAGAAGATGCGCGGGGCCACGACCCGGCCGGCCTTGGCCAGTTCCGAGTGGGCAAAGATCTCGCTCGAATCATTGGATGGGTCGTGAAGCGTGGTCACGCCAAAGGCGAGGGCGGCGTAGTTGATCCAGCTCTGCTGCGGGATGATCTCGTCCGAGCCCATCGAGCCGTGCCAGTGGGCGTCGATCAGGCCGGGAATGATGGTCTTGCCCGTCATGTCCACGACCGTCGCCCCGGCGGGGACCTGGACGGCGCTGCGCGGACCAATGGCCTCGATTCGGTTGCCGCGAACGACCACGACGCCATCCTCGATCACCTCATCGCCCTTCATGGTAATCAGGCGGGCCCCGGTCAGGACCTTGGTGTCCTCAGGCGCGGCATAGTCCCAGGTGAAGCCCAGCTTGATGCCGCTTTCGGCGGGCTTGGGCAGCTCGGCGGCGGCCCCTTCGACGAAGCTGAAGCTTTCGTTCAGCGCGCGGCTGAACAGCTCGGGGCCCATCGACCACTGCAGGCGGCTGGAATCACCGGACCAGTGCAGCCACTCGCCCGCATCGCGGGTGACCCGGGTCTGGGGCAGGGCCTTGGTCTCTGCCCCGACCGTGATCGGGCGACCGGTGGCGACAAAGGGGCTGACATAGGCATTGAACCGCTCGGTCCAGGCGACCCATTTCTCGTCCGGCGAGACGGCGAACTCGGCGGCCCATTCGCTCGTCAGGTGGGTGCGGGCGTCCTCACCGGACAGGTTGACCGATTTCAGCACGGATTTGCCGTCTTCGCGGTCGCTGAAGAAGACCCGGTCGTTGCGAGTTCCGAATTGGGGAGCCGAGCCCCGGTCGGTGATCAGGACCGGCTCACCGCCCCGGACGGGCATGGCATAGATGCCCGGATCGCGGCTCCACAGGGCGGTGCGTAAATAGCCGTCGCTGGAGGTGCGATAGACGATGGTCTGGCCATCAGGCGAGAACTGGGGCTCCAGGTAGTGGCCGGGGTTCTGGCTCACTACGCGGCCTTCACCGCCCGAGGCCGGAATCACCCGGATGGTGCCCAGGTCCTCATCGTTCCAGGTGCTGTAGACGATGCTGCGGCCGTCACGCGACCAGGCGGGATAGAGCTCGAAGTGGTCGCTCTGGCGGCTCAGGCGGCGCGGTGCCCCGGCCGCACCCTGGCGCAGGTCGCGGATCCACAGGTTGCCCAGAGCCTCGAACACGACCTTCGATCCGTCGGGCGAGGTTTGCGCCCAGCGAATCATCTTCACGTCGAACTGTTCGGGGGCAACCTCGACCGGGAAACGCACGGCTTCCTGGATGCGACGGGTGTCGCTGACCTGGAAGGGGATGTCGCTGACGGCATTTGAGGCCACGTCGATGCGGCGGATCTTGCCGCCGGCCCAGAAGACGATCGAGCCGTTGTCGGGCGTCCAGGCCATGGTCGGATAGACACCGTGGACGGCCCAGGTCTCCTGCATGTCGCGGTCGAGGGCGTCATAGATCGGCGTCTCACGGCCCGATTCGAGGTCCATCAGATAAAGCACCGACTGGAAGCGATCGCGCCGGATGAAGGCCAGATGCTTGCCATCGGGCGATGGGGTGGGGCGGATCGAACCGCCGGGCCCGGTGACAAAGGGCTTCACCTCGCCAGTCTCGCGGTCGAGGCGGCGGATCACATAGATCTGGGTATTGGGGTCCTTGGAATATTCAAAGACGCCGCCCGGCGTGGCGTCGTCGCTGAAATACAGATAGCGGCCGTCGGGCGAGAAGGCGGGCTCTCCCGTATCCTTCTGTTGGGTGCGGCGCTCGGTCAGCTGGACCCCGCCGCCGCCCGAACGGTGATACATCCACATCTCGCCTGCGCCCAGCGAGCGCGCCGAGGTGAAGTGTTTGCGGCCTACAATGAACTCGCCATCGGGCGTCCACTCAGGCTGGCTCAGCAGGCGGAAGGATTCCTTTGAGACCTGGCGCGGGTTGGAACCGTCGCGGTCCATCACCCACAGATTGTCGCCCCCGGCGCGGTCCGAGGTGAAGGCGATATAGCGGCCATCGGGTGAATATTTGGGCTGCATGTCCCAGGCCACGCCCGAGGCAAGGGCGCGGGCCTGGCCGCCTTCAATGGGGATGACATAGAGGTCGCCCAGCAGGTCAAAGACGATTTCGCGGCCATCGGGGCTGACGTCCAGAGACATCCAGGTGCCTTCCGAGACATTGATGGCGACATCGTGGGCAGGGCCCTGGGGATTTTGCACATCCCACTTGGCTGCCTCGGTCTCGGCGGGCTGTGCCGCGGTCTCCGCCATGGCGGGCGCACCGATCGCCAGTGCGGCGACGGTCGAAAGAAGAACGAGTTTCATGCTGGTCCCCAACCCAAATACTGGAGCTGCAAGGTCTAGCGGGAAGAAGGGGGACTTGGCCAGACGCAAGGGGGTCCATGCCGCCGAGGCGGTCCAAGATGTCCGATTGTGCAGGAAAAAGTAATGGCCCCGGCCCTTGCAATCATCGAGATGCAAGGGCCGGGATGGTGCCGCCGGGCAGGANNACCACTGAGCTACGGCGGCGTTCAGCGCTGCGTTGCGCTGAGGAGGCGGCTTTTAGCCAAGGCCCCCGGTGATGCGCAAGAGGAAAATGCGTGCTTGATCAAAAACTTTGCCGGGGCTCTCTTGGAGCCCATGGAAACGCCTCCCAAAGACAATGTTACGCCTGCAACGGATCCTGATGGCGCGGCTCCATCCGGCAAAGCCATGACATCCGCCCAGCAGGAGAAGGCTGACCGGGCCCAGCGACTGGCCGCTGCGCTTCGCCAGAATCTGCGACGGCGCAAGCTTCCCAAGACCGCCGTGCGTCCTGTCGATGAGCGCAACTGAAAGTCATGGGGTCGGGTGAAACAGAGCCCTTCATGCGGGCCCCGAGCCTTGCTAGATAGCAGGTTTGCCGGGCGCGTGGTCCGGTCGCGAAAGATCTCATGGACAGCATTGTCATCCAGGGCGGCAACCGCCTGAACGGCCAGATTCAGGTCAGCGGCGCCAAGAACTCTGCCATCAAGTTGATGGCCGCCTCGATTCTGACCGATCAGCCTTTGCTGCTCACCAATATGCCCCGCCTGGCCGACACTCGGTTCCTGGGCCAGTTGCTGGAGCAGTTCGGCGTGGCTGTCACTGAGAGTGAGGGTGCTGATGGTCAGCAGACCCTGTTTCATGCCCCGGAACTGACCTCGACCTTTGCTCCCTACGAGCTGGTTCGCCAGATGCGGGCCTCGTTCAACGTCCTGGGGCCGCTGCTGGCCCGGACCGGCCATGCCAAGGTGTCCCTGCCGGGTGGCTGCACCATCGGCGCGCGTCCGGTCGACCTGCACCTGATGGCCCTGTCGGCCATGGGCGCGGCGATTGAACTGGAAGAGGGCTATGTCTCGGCCACGGCCCCGACGGGCCTGCGCGGAGCCGAGATCGAGTTTCCCTTCGTCTCGGTGGGGGCGACCGAGCACGCCCTGCTGGCTGCCGTCCTGGCCAAGGGCACCACGGTGCTGAAGCGCGCGGCGCGCGAGCCGGAAATCGGCGACCTGGCCCGCTGCCTGATCGCCATGGGGGCCCGGATCGAGGGCCTGGACACCGACGAGCTGGTGATCGAGGGCGTCACCTCGCTGAGCGGTACCACCTGGTCGGTGATTCCCGACCGCATCGAGATGGGCTCCTATGCCCTGGCAGCCGCCATGGCCGGTGGTGAGGTTCGCCTGACCAAGGGCCGTGCTGATCTGATTACAGCCCTGACGGACAAGATGATCGAGGCGGGCGTTGAGGTCGAAGCGACCGCCGATGGCATGATCGTGCGCCGCGACCCGGCCCAGCGCCTCACGGCCGTCAATGTCACGACCGAGATCTATCCGGGCTTTGCCACTGACCTGCAGGCCCAGTTCATGGCCCTGATGACCACGGCCGAGGGCACCAGCGTCATCCACGAGAACATCTTCGAGAACCGCTTCATGCACGCGCCGGAACTGGCCCGCCTGGGGGCGGACATCTCGGTCCATGCGGGCGAGGCGAGGGTGAATGGCGTTGAACGTCTGACCGGCGCGCCCGTTATGGCCACCGACCTGCGCGCCTCAATCAGCCTGGTGATGGCGGGGCTGGTCGCGGATGGTCAAACCACTGTGGGTCGTGTCTATCATCTGGATCGCGGTTTCGAGCGCATGGAAGAGAAGCTCGGGGCCTGCGGTGCCGATGTGCGGCGCGTGAAAGGCGAGGCGGATGAACACTGAGGCAGAGGCGATTCCTGAGGCCGACACGGTTGCGCCCGGTCCGCTGAGGCTGCTGGCCGAGGATGCGACGGATCTGCAGATCATGTCGGCCGCCCTGCAGGACGCCATCATGCGCCCGGTGGACATTCGCTGGGAAAGGGAGGCGCGCCGCGTCACCATCGTCCTGTCGCGCTTCTGCTGGGAATGCGGCGGCACGCGGGTCATGTCGGCCATGCAGTTCGGCGATGTCCAGGCGGTGAAGAGCCGTCGGCTGCCGCGGGCGCCCGAGGCGGCGCTGGAGCTGCTGGCCCTTGATTTCGAGCCGACCGAGGCACCCAGCGGCCGGGTCGTGCTGATGTTTGCCGGGGGCGGCGACCTGAGGATCGACGTCGAGTGCCTTGACGGCGTCCTCACCGACCTGTCGGACCGTTGGCCCGCCAAGGTCGCGCCAAGTCATCAGGACGAGGTTTCATCGTGACCGATACCCAAATGATCGCCTCGATTGAGATTGACCACGCCAGCCTGCCTGCGGCCAATGCTGAGGTGGAGCACCAGCGCCGGGTGGCGATCTTCGATCTTGTCGAACAAAACAGTTTTTCGCCGGAGGGGGCGACCAGGGGACCCTTTGCCCTGCGGCTTTCCTCCCAGGAAAATCGCCTGGCCTTCGAGATCGAGGGCCCGGATTTTGCGCGCACTCATGTCCTGTCGCTGTCGCCGCTGAAGACGGTCATTCGTGACTATGCCTTGATTTGTGAAAGCTATTACGAGGCGCTGCGGGGCTCATCGCCCAGCCAGATCGAGTCGGTCGACATGGGCCGTCGCGGTCTTCATAATGAGGGGGCCGAGCTTCTGAAATCGCGCCTGGAGGGCAAGGTTGAAGTGGATCAGGAAACGGCCCGTCGCCTGTTCACATTGGTCTGTGCCCTCTATCGGCGTGGCTGAACTCGACTAAATCTATAAATTGGTGCATTAGGCGCCTCCTTTTATGGCTCGCGTTCACGCCCGACGCGAGCCTTATGCTGTTTCATCGGGCGAGAGAGACCGCATGGCCAAGGAAGAGCTTCTCGAGTTCCCAGGTACCGTCAGCGAACTGCTGCCGAACGCCACGTTCCGCGTGACGCTGGAAAACGATCACGAGATCATCGCCCATACTGCCGGCAAGATGCGTAAAAATCGCATCCGCGTTCTGGCGGGCGACAAGGTGCTGGTAGAAATGACGCCCTATGATCTGACCAAGGGCCGCATCACCTATCGCTTCAAGTAAGGACGCGCGTGTCGCGTCCTGACACCCTGGCTCCGAGGCTGATTCTCGCCTCGTCGAGCCCGCGCCGGATCGAACTCCTGGCGCAGATTGGCATCGTGCCAGATCATGTTGATCCTGCCGACATCGACGAATCTCCCCTGAAAGGCGAAATGCCTGCGCGTTTGGCCGAGCGACTCGCTCGCTCTAAGGCGGCCGTAGTGGCGGAGCGATCCCCCAATGATATCGTGATGGCTGCTGATACAGTGGTGGCAGTTGGCCGTCGCCTGCTGGAAAAGCCGGCTGACGAAGCCGAAGCGCGCCGTTTCCTTCAGCTTTTGTCGGGCCGCAATCATCGCGTCTTCACCGGCGTGGCCGTGGCCGCGAAGGGCCAGGTCCGCACCCGCGTCGTCGATACCCGCGTCAGCTTTAAGGTTCTGTCCGAAGAAGAGATCGCCGGCTACATCGCTTCGGGCGAATGGCGCGGCAAGGCCGGGGGCTATGGCATACAGGGTCGGGCTGGGGCCTTTGTCCAGCGCATCGTCGGCTCGCACCCGGCGGTTATGGGGCTGCCGCTCTATGAAGCCTCGAACCTGCTTCGCGGCGCGGGCTGGCACCCGAAGGGCGACTGAAGATGGCCTCCGTCGAGGTCTTCCTCGATAAGATGCCCGGCGAGACCCGCGGCATCATCGCCCGCGACGGGCTCTATCATCACCTTGTCATCCAGCGTGAGAGGGACCGTCCCTGCGACCGGCTGGGCGCGGTCCTGGTCGGTCGCGCCGTGCGGGTCGAGCCTGCGCTGCGCGGGGCCTTTGTCGACCTGGGCTATGGCGAACCCTATGGCTTCCTGCCGCTTGGCCAGAAAAGCCAGGTGGGGGAGGGGGCCAGGGTCGAGGTCGAGGTCACTGCCGAACCGCGCGAATCCAAGGGGCCGGTGCTCAGGTTGATTGGCCCGGCCACCACAGAGTCTGGTCTGGTCCGGGCCGGTCCTGGCGTGGCCGAGATTCTGGGGCGGCTGGCTCCCCGGGCGGTCGTGCAGGAAGGAATGCTCGCCGTCCGTGCGGCCATGGAAGCCGAAGAAGAGGCACTGACCACGGTCTTTCAGGACCAGGCTACTGGCCTTGACCTGGCCGTGGAGCGCACACGGGCCCTGGTCTCCGTCGATATCGATCACCGTCCGATGCCGGGGCGAGAAGGACGTAAGGCGCGCGAGGCCGTGAACTGGGCGGGGTTGGTCCATACGGCAAGAATTCTGTCGCTGAAGGGCTGGGGTGGTCTGGTCGTCATCGACATGGTCGGCACCAATCTGCACGGCGAGACGGTGACCAGATCGGTGCGCACCGCCTTTGCTGCGGAGGCCGAACTGGCCGTGGGGCCTCTCAGCCGTTTCGGTCTGATGCAACTCAGCCTGCCATGGCGGCGTCGTCCGATTGAAGAGCGTCTGGCCAAATCCGGTCCCTGTCGAGGGCTGGAGACACGGGCGCTTCGCCTGGTTCGCGAACTGAACCATGCCCTTTTGACCGACCTGGCGACCGCCCGACTGGCGATTCTGGCAAGCCCCGAAGAGGCGACGGCCGCCTTGCCCTATATAGAAAGACTGGGGCCCCGTGCCCAAGTGGTGGCAGATGCGGCCCTTGGCCCGGGCCAGTTCAAGATCAAGGAAGCCTGAGATGGCCGCAAAATGCCCGATCTGCCGTCGCCAGCCTGCGGACCCCGCTTACAGGCCCTTCTGCTCCAGGCGATGTGCTGACGTCGATCTGCAGCGCTGGTTCAGCGGGTCCTATGCCATTCCGGGCGAGACCTCGGAAGATCCGGAAAAAGATCGCGGAATTGAGTGAATTAGGGGCTTTACACCCCGAAATCTGTCGCCTAATAAGCGGCCTCTCTCGCGGCAATGCCGCAAGCGCCTGGATAGCTCAGTTGGTAGAGCAGCGGATTGAAAATCCGCGTGTCGGTGGTTCGAACCCGCCTCCAGGCACCATCTTCCTAATATCTTTCGTTCAGATGTCCGCCTCTACAGGTGCGCATTTTGCTTCGCCCAAAAATGGTCACAATTTCGCCTTGGGCATTACCTTTCCCTCATCGTCAATGAAGCGGTAAGTTTTTTCCGTTTGGGGCGGGAGATATGCATGAAGCGTGTGACCTATTGGCGAAGCTTCTGCGACGTAAGGGAAAACAAACTTTGCGGGCTTGACGCACCTTGGGGTGTTCGCCAAAGGGACATGACCGCATTCCTGCTTGCAGGGCGTTGAGCACAGGATAATGTGTCTTCGCCCCGCGCTCACAGCCGTCGCCTTGGCGGATGTGCAGGAAGGTGGGTCCGACCGGTCGGCGAAAACTGACAGGCCGGAGACATTTCATATAGGGACGGCCGACTGACGCGGTCCGTGTCTTGGGTTCCACGTGTCAGACCAAAGCAGGAACTGGCGAAAAATGCTCGATAGCAAGAAGACGAATATCCTCCTCGCAATGGCCGGCGCAGCCGTCCTTATGGCGAGCTCGCCGGTCCTGGCGCAGGACGCGGCTCCGGCTGCCCCTGTGGCTGCCGAAGCCACCGCGGTTCCGGCTGACGCCGCTGCCGCTCCGGCCGCTGACGCCGAAGCCGCTCCGGTCGATCCGGCCTCGGTCGGTGAATCGGTCGGCGGTGGTCATGGCAAGCTGACCCCGATCGGCATGTTCATGATCGCTCACCCGGTCGTTAAGGTTGTGATGCTGGGCCTGGTTCTGGCCTCGATCCTGACCTGGACCCTGCTGCTGATCAAACTGGTTGAGTTCAGCTCGCTGAACAAGACGACCAACCGCTACCTGGAAGAGTTCCGCGGCGCTCGCACCATCGCTGACATGCGTCGCATTTCGACCTCGGAAGACTTCGACGGTAACCCTCTGGCTGACATGGCAGCTGCTGCCACCGAAGAGCTGGAACTGTCGCGCCAGGCTGGCCTGGACGTCATCGGTACGCACCGTGAATCGACGGTTGAGCGCATCAGCACTGCCGTTGCCGCTGTGCAATCGACCATCGCCGGTCGTCTGTCGGGTGGCCAACAATTCCTGGCTTCGGTCGGTTCGTCGGGTCCGTTCATCGGTCTGTTCGGTACCGTTTACGGCATCATGAACTCGTTCATCGGTATCGCCGAGTCGAACACCACCAACCTGGCCGTCGTTGCTCCGGGTATTGCTGAAGCTCTGCTGGCTACCGGTATCGGCCTGTTCGCCGCTATCCCGGCCGTTATCTTCTACAACTTCTTCTCGACGAAAATCGCCGCTTACGGCACCCGCGCCGATGGCTTCCAGGCTGAACTGCTGAACTCCATCTCGCGTCAGCTCGACAAGGGGGCATAAGACGGATGGCCGCCAAACTATCTGGTTCCGGCGGCGGCAAGTACACCGTCGAGGCGAACGCCGAGATTAATATCACGCCCTTCGTTGATATTATGCTCGTCCTCCTCATCATCTTCATGGTGGCGGCTCCGCTCGCCACCGTGTCGGTGCCGGTGAAACTGCCTCGCGCCGTTGCGCCTCCCGGGAAGAACCCGCCGACCCCGGTCTTCATTTCCATCCAGAACGATGGTGATGTGTGGATTGGCGATAACAAGTCCTCCCCGGC
>DLIT01000113.1:0-260 GCA_002483865.1 Brevundimonas sp. UBA7635 | reverse complement strand
GGCGAAGAGCAGTAAGGGGGGCGGGCGAATAGCATGACAGCTGAACCACACGTCCGCCGCGATCCGCTCCTGGATCCGCCGCGTAAGAAAAAGAAGCTCTCGGCTGGTGCTCTCATTGGCATCACCGCCTCGGTGATCGTTCACGGTCTGGCAGGTCTGTACCTGTACAAGGCCAAGTTCGAAATCCAGGAGTTCGAGTACGAAGACGAGGCCGTCGACGTCGAGCTGATGGAGGTTCCGCCTCCGCCGCCTCCGCCGCC
>DLIT01000141.1:3593-3894 GCA_002483865.1 Brevundimonas sp. UBA7635 | reverse complement strand
CATTCCGTCAGCCGAGCGGCGTCCCCACCGCGCCAGATCCAGTGCGAAGGCGGTCAGGTCAGCTTCCTGAATCTCGGGCTTCTGATGCGCCACCAGCCCTCTGGTTTCCTCTTCGTGCCACAGGCGATAGCAGACGCCCGGCTCGACCCGCCCCGCCCGGCCCCGTCTCTGTTCAGCCGAGGAGCGGCTGACCCTGACGGTCGCCAGACGCGTCAAGGCGCTGGACGGTTCAAAACGGGGCACTCGCGACAGGCCCGAGTCGATCACCACCCGCACCCCATCGATGGTCAGGCTGGTCTCG
>DLIT01000141.1:559-3568 GCA_002483865.1 Brevundimonas sp. UBA7635 | reverse complement strand
GGCTCGATGGCCCGGTCCTGCTCGGCCTTGTCCAGCGCACCATAAAGCGGCACCACCTCGGCACTTCCCGGCCTCAGGCGTTCCTGCAACAGCTTCTGGGTGCGATGGATTTCGCCCTGGCCGGGCAGGAAGACCAGGATCGACCCGTCTTCCTCGCCCAGGGCTTGAATGACCGCGCGCGTGACGGCGTCTTCCAGCCGCTCGACCGGGTTTCGTCCCAGGTAGCGGGTCTGGACGGGGAACATCCGCCCCTCAGCCTCGATGATCGGGGCCCCATCCAGCAGTCGTGAGACCCCGGCCGTGTCCAGCGTGGCTGACATGATGACCAGCTTCAGGTCATCGCGCAGAACCGTCTGGCATTCACGCGCCAGGGCCAATCCAAGATCGGCATCCAGACTGCGTTCGTGAAATTCGTCGAACAGCACCGCTCCGACGCCCTCCAGACCGGGGTCCTCGAGAATCATTCGAGTGAATATGCCCTCGGTAATCACCTCTATCCGCGTGGAGGGGCCGATTCGGCTCTGTAGCCGCGTGCGATAACCCACAGTTTCACCGACGGATTGCCCCAGGGTGCGAGCCATGCGCTCCGCAGCGGCTCGCGCCGCAAGGCGACGGGGCTCCAGGACCAAAAGCTTTTGGCGTTGCAAAACCGCCAGATCCAGCATGGCCAAAGGCACGACGGTCGTCTTGCCCGCCCCCGGTGGTGCAGCAAGCACCACGGCGGGATGGTTGGTGATGGCCGCCAGAAGCGGCTCCAGAACGGCGTAAATTGGCAACATCATACGAGCTGTAGACGCAAGGCCGTGGGTCACGAAAGCGACGTCTCACTTTCATCTTATCGAAACCGCGTTGCGCGGCGCGCCTGACATAGTTAGCGTCCCGAGCCAAGAAGGCGACCCGGGAGGGGTCGTCGCACAATTCGGGGGCGCGACTTCATGTCCGCAGATGGCGCAAAGCCAGCCGGCAATCGGCTATTCCTTAAAAAATCCATCGCCCAGATTCAGAAAGAAGCCGCCAAGAGCGAGCTGAAGCGGACCATGGGGCCGATCAATCTGATGAGTCTGGGCATCGGTGCCATTATTGGTGCCGGTATTTTCGTTCTGACCGGTCAGGTGGCCTCCGCCAATGCGGGCCCGGCCATCATGATCTCGTTCGTGGTCGCTGGCATCGCCTGTGCCCTGGCAGGCCTGTGCTATGCTGAGCTGGCATCCACCATGCCAGTCTCGGGTTCGGCCTATACCTATGCCTATGGCACCCTGGGTGAGGTTTTCGCCTGGATCATGGGCTGGCTGCTGGTCCTTGAATATGGCGTCGCCGCCTCGACCGTAGCCGTCGGCTGGTCGGGCTATGTCGTCTCAATCCTCAGCGACTTTGGCATAAGTCAGCAGTTGTTCCCGGCTATACAGTATCCAGGTGGCGAAGGCCCGCAGTGGGCTACACCCCTGGTCCAGATGGTTCAGGAGGCGGGTGCCATCAGTTTCCCCAGCACCGGAACCTTCAATCTGGTGGCCGCCATTGGTATTGCTGCGGTTTGCAGCCTGCTGGTGCTGGGCGTGTCGGAATCGGCCAACATCAACAATGCCATCGTGGTCATCAAGATCATCGTCCTGCTGACCTTCATCGGCGTGGGTATCAGCTATGTGAACCCGGACAACTGGGTGCCCTTCATCCCCGAGCCGACCGGCCAGGCTGGCCAATTCGGCGTCGGTGGCATCTTCCGTGGCGCGGCCATCATCTTCTTCGCCTATGTTGGTTTTGAAGCGGTCTCGACGGCAGCAGCCGAAGCCAAGAACCCGTCCAAGGACGTGCCGATCGGCATTCTGGGTGCCCTGTTCGTCTGCACCCTGATCTATATGTGCGTCGCCGCCGTCATGACCGGCGTTGTTCCCTACCTGGAACTGGCTTCGCCAGCACCCATCGCAGTTGCCATTGATCGCATGGGCCTGGAATGGGCCAATGTCCCGATGGCGGCATCGCCGAGCGGTGAACTGAACCTGATCGCCTTCCTGATCAAGATTGGTGCTGTCACCGGCCTGTCCTCGGTCATGCTCGTGCTCTGCTATGGCCAGACCCGCGTCTTCTACACCATGGCCCGCGACGGTCTGCTGCCGAAGGCCTTTGCGATGGTCCACCCGAAGTTCCGCACGCCGTGGATTGGCACCATCGTTCTGGGCATCCTGATCGCCATCGCGGCGGCCTTCCTGCCTATCTCAATCTTGGGTGATCTGGTGTCACTCGGAACCGCGACGGCCTTTGCCATCGTCTGCTTCTCGGTTATCGTCCTGCGCGTCAAGCATCCGGAAATGGAGCGCCCGTTCCGCGTCCCCGGTGGCATCTTTACCGCAGTTCTGGGTATCTGTGCCTGCCTGTTCCTGGCCAGTCAGAACCTGATCCCGATGTTCCAGCACGCGGCCGAGGACAACCCCCTGCCGCTGATGCTGTTGGGTGGCTACGCCCTCGTTGGCGCGGTTATCTATGCCGCTTACGGTTTCTGGCACTCCAAGCTGGCCAAGGGCATCGACATCACCGAAGAGACGACGATGGCCACGCCCGCCGATGCCTTCGGTCACGGCGTCGACAACCAGAAGGACTGATCAGTCGATCAGCCCCCTCCTGCACCTGGGTGCCGGAGATCAAAAAACTGAAAGGCCCCGGAGAAATCCGGGGCCTTTTTCATATTATCAGCAGGATGTTGGTTGCCCTGGCCGACTGTCTCGCTTACAGGCTGCGGCAACCTATGCGGATGTGGCGGAACTGGTAGACGCACCAGATTTAGGTTCTGGCGCCGAGAGGCGTGGAGGTTCGAGTCCTCTCATCCGCACCACAGGTCACCCAGGCAGCAAGGTTGCCAGCACCGCCGGAATCATATCCGGCAAATCCTCTGAAATCAGACCAGGTCCAAACCGTCGCGCGGCCTCTCCATGAATCCAGGTCGCTGCACAGGCCGCTTCATAGCTGGGCATGCCCTGAGCCAGCAGGGCTCCCGTGATGCCAGCCAGCACGTCCCCG
>DLIT01000141.1:0-527 GCA_002483865.1 Brevundimonas sp. UBA7635 | reverse complement strand
TGCCCGCCGTCGCCAGCCAGGGCGTGGCGGTGTGATTGACCGTCCAGCGGCCATCCGGCGCGGCAATTACGCTATGCGCGCCCTTTAGGATGACAACCGCCCCTGCCCGCCTTGCAGCCTCGACAGCAGCCTTCTGACGCCCCTCGGCCAGAAGGTCAGGAAACAGTCTCTCAAACTCCCCTTCATGCGGCGTCAGCACATCGACGGGATCGAGGCAAACCAGCAGCTCATCAGTCCGGCCCCTGAAGACCGTCAGGGCATCAGCATCGAGCACCAGGGCCACCCGACTGCGCCCAAGCGCGGCGACATTGGCCAGGGTGGCCTCGGTCAAACCAACGGCGGGCCCGATCACCATCGCGTCCATCATTTCACTGGTCTGGACCAGATCCTCGGCAGAGATGAATGGAGCCAGCATCACGGCTTCCAATGCGACAGCCAGGACAGGCAGGGCGTCCGGGGGGCAGAAAACCTTGACCAGCCCCGCCCCGGCCCTAAGCCCGGCCCGTGCGGCCAGTCTCGCCGCTCCG
>DLIT01000004.1:4209-6401 GCA_002483865.1 Brevundimonas sp. UBA7635 | reverse complement strand
CCGGCCTGGTTGAACTCGACCTCCATGACGACCGGCTTGGTCACGCCGCGCAGGGTCAGCTCGCCATGGACCAAGGCCTCATTGGCATCTTCTGCATCCACGACGACCCGGGTCGAGCGGAAGGTGGCGACCGGGTGGTTGGCCGTGTCGAAGAAGTCAGCGGTCTGCAGGTGCTTGTCCAGGCCCTCGGAGTTGGAGTCGACCTTGGTCAGCGGGATCGAGGCGGTCAGGGTGCTGGCCGCCGGGTTGGCCGGGTCCAGCACCAGCTCGGCCTCAACGTCCACGAACTGACCCGCATAGGTCGAAAAGCCCATGTGGTCGATAAAATAGGTGATCTTGCCGTGGCTGGCGTCCAGCTTGTAGGTGCCGGCCTGCACCTCGGCCGGGACCTTGGTAAAGGCCGACTGGGCCACCACGGCCCCGCCAGCCACCAGGCTGACAGCCAGGGCACCAGCAGCCACGCGGGTCATTACAGAGTTCGGGAAAAGGCGCACGTCGGTGTCTCCGGTCAGGGGATAAACTGTAATAGCTATTGATACAGATGCACTCGCCTTTCGTCAAGCATCGTCGCCGAAAGCCACCTGCAGAAGCGCACTCGGTTGACACTTGGTTCCGACGAGGCCATTTCCCCTGCCCGCACCCCTCTTTCGTGTCCCTCAACAGGTAAGCCCGCCCCCGCCATGACCTACATCGTCACCGATGCCTGCGTGAAATGTAAGTTCATGGACTGCGTCGAGGTCTGTCCCGTCGACTGCTTCTATGAAGGCGAGAACTTCCTGGCGATCGCGCCCGACGAGTGCATCGACTGCGGTGTCTGCGAACCTGAATGCCCGGTCGACGCCATCGTGCCTGACACCGAGGACGAACCCGACGGCAAGTGGCTCCAGATCAACGCTGAATATGCAAAGGTCTGGCCCAATATCACCATCAAGGGTACCCCGCCTGCCGACCGCGAGCAGTACGAGCGCGAGACCGGGAAATTCGAGAAATACTTCAGCCCAGCCCCCGGCAAAGGCTCCTAGATTTTCGACACAATGCGGTCACAATGTGCCGCATCGCCGCATTGACCCTGCGGAAGTTTTGAGATTCCGCAATTTTGTGATAGCTTCCTGTCATTCGATACGGGCGGTACCGCAGTCCTGCGCGCCGCCCGCTTTTGCGACAGTCCCCCGTCTAATGACGGGATCGGCCAGAGGTTCGGTGATCCGCATTCGCTTCTGATCTGTGATTTCCAACCCATCCGACGGGAGCCATTTCCGCCGGCGGGGTTGCCTGTTCTCTGATCATCAGCCGCGCTGCCTAGCCCCTGTTCCGGGAAAGGAATGACATGACGAGCAAGACCGGTCTGGAATTCAAGGTTGGCGATGCGGTGGTCTATCCCGCCCATGGCGTCGGCAAGGTCGCAGCGATTGAGACTCAGGAAGTCGCTGGCATGTCGCTGGAGGTCTATGTCGTGACCTTCGACCACGAAAAGATGACCCTGCGGGTTCCGACCAAAAAGGCCAAGACGGCTGGCCTGCGCACCCTGGCGGCTGACGATACCGTCACGAAGGCCCTGACCACCCTCAAGGGCCGCGCCCGCATCAAGCGCACCATGTGGTCGCGTCGCGCCCAGGAATATGAAGCCAAGATCAACTCGGGCGATCTGATCTCGATCGCCGAAGTCGTTCGCGACCTGCACCGCGCCGACACCCAGCCGGAGCAATCCTATTCGGAGCGCCAGCTCTACGAATCGGCCCTGGATCGCATGGCCCGCGAAGTCGCCGCCGCCAACGGCATCGACAAGGATTCGGCTGTAGCATTGCTGGCCAAGTCACTCAGCGCCAAGAAGCCCATCCCCTCGGCCACGGAAGCCGATGCCGAGGCCGAAGCCGCCTAGGCACTCCGGCCCAGCCAGACATGACAAGGGCCCGGTGGCGATCACCGGGCCTTTTGTTTTGCCAGCCTCATCGGCCCACCCTCCGGCAAGGCTGGCGGCAGCCGGCTACGCTGCCCTAGAAATATTCAGCCCCGGCCGGGCACTGGGCGCTGATACGACGGGCCGTGATGCTGGCAGGGATATAGGGCGTGCCGCGGGCCAACTGGGCACCACCGTTAAAACGAAAGCCTTCGGACTGATAGGTGCCGTTCAGGCGCACATTGATTCGACGACCCTTGCGGTCCTGGCAACTGCCTTCAAACCGGGCCTTGCC
>DLIT01000004.1:2923-4059 GCA_002483865.1 Brevundimonas sp. UBA7635 | reverse complement strand
GCCTGAGGTGCCGACGCGGGGGCTGCCAGCATGACGGCACCGGCAACAACCGGGGCCATGACCAGCATCGACCGGGGCAGAAGACCAGAAAACTTCATGTCGCGAAACTTGGAATGGATTTTCATGAGCTCACCTTACAAGATCAGGTTGAACGCAGGCTGAACAAAGCTGATCCCCGTCTGCGGGCAGGCCCCGTATGATTGGGCCACAAGGTTCCGCGAGACCGATATGACTCGACTCCAGCCTTGACGCCCGCCGAGTCATTCCTCTATACGGCCTCCTCTCTCGCAGGGGTCCGACCGCTGCGTACACCTGTTTCATGCGTCCGCGCCGTTTCGCGGATGTGACCTTGAGGATCTTAAGATGTCGCGTCGTTGCGAACTCACGGGTATCGGCCCGATGGTCGGCCACAATGTGAGCCACTCGAACATCAAGACCAAGCGCCGCTTCCTGCCGTCCCTGAAGACGGTCAAGGTGTCGTCGGACACGTTGGGCCAAACCTTCTCGCTGCGTATCTCGAACGCCGCCCTGCGCACCCTGGACTACAAGGGCGGCCTGGACGCCTTCATCGTCAAGGCTCGCGATGAGAACCTGTCGATCGCTGCCCAGCGCATCAAGCGTCAGGTCAAGGCCAAGCTGGCTGAACAGGCCGCTGCCTAGTTCGCCTGTCGAACCTGATTTCTGAAAAGGGCCGGTGGCAACACCGGCCCTTTTCTTTTGGGCCATGACCACTCTCGCCTATCCCGGCGAAGGCCGATCCTCGGTAAGGGTCCCACCTTGCCCCTTTCCGTGCGACTCCCCGTCTTCGCCGGGATGAGCGGATGTGCTTTCATACCTTCCTGTTCCAAGGGGAAGCTTCCATTGCGCCTGATCACTGTCCTGTGCCTAGCCACCGCCCTTGCCACCCCGGCCATGGCGCAAACCACGCCTCGCGCCTCCACGCCCTTCACCCTGTCCAGCGGCACGCCGCGCACGCCCGAACAGCTGGCGGTGCGTTTCACCTCGGCCCGGCTGGCCTTCGACATCCGGCCCGAGACGAAAAGCCTTCAGGCCCAGGCCCGGCTGGACTTTACCGCGACCGGCGAGGTTCCAGCCATAGTGCTTGAACTGGACACAGTTTTCGACATCACCCGGAT
>DLIT01000004.1:2350-2844 GCA_002483865.1 Brevundimonas sp. UBA7635 | reverse complement strand
GAGGGCCAGCCCAGAACGGCCCCGCGCGCGCCGTGGAACGGCGGCTTTGTCTGGAGCGAATCGGCGGGCCAGCCCTGGATCGCCAGCGCGGTCCAGGGGGAGGGGTGCGACCTGTTCTGGCCGTGCATTGACCACCCCATGGCCGAACCGGACCAGGTCGAGCTGTTGATCACCGTGCCAAAAGGCCTGGCCGCCCCTGCCAATGGCCGGCTGATCGAGCGGACCGAGCATGGCGACGGCTCCACCACCTGGCACTGGCAGGCGCGTCAACCCAACACCTATGCCATCAGCCTGAATGTCGGCCCCTTTGCCGAACTGAGCGGCAGCTATTCCAGCCGCTTTGGCAATACTATTGCGATGCACTTCTGGCCCTTGGCCGCCACCGCCCCGGACAAGGCTCAGGCTTTGTTCGACGAGTTCCCTCGCCAGCTTGAGTTCTTTGAATCTACCATCGGCCCCTTCCCCTTTGCCGACGAGAAGATGGGCGTCGTCGA
>DLIT01000004.1:1324-2220 GCA_002483865.1 Brevundimonas sp. UBA7635 | reverse complement strand
ACCTATATGCAGCCGCTGTATGCCCGCTGGCTGAACGGCGAGCGGGCCATGCAGGCCGAGCTTCAGACCATGCGCCTGACGCTCAAGAACCGCTTCCCCCTGGTCTCGGGCCAGACACGCGATGCGGGCACAGTCTATACTGACACAACCGGCCCGGCGCTGGATCTCTATTACAAGGGCGCGTTGATCGCCCATACCCTGCGCCTCCACATCGGAGACGAGGCCTTCTATGAATCCCTGCGCCGCCTGGTCTATGGCCGCCCTGATCCTCAGCCTGGCAACTTCCAGCCCCGCTACGCCTCGACCCCGGACTTCATCGCTATCGTCAACAAGGTGACCGGCCGCGACATGGGCTGGTTCTTTGACGCCTACCTCTATCAGGCCGCCCTGCCGGATCTGATCATGACCCGTCAGGGCACGGATGTCTGGCTGGAATGGAAGACCGGCAACGGTACCCCTTTCCCCATGCCGGTCGAGGTCGAGGTCGATGGCCAGGTCCTGACCCTGCCGATGACCAACAACCGCGCCCACTTCACCGCGCCTGAGCAGACACACATCCTGCTGGATCCCGGTTCAAGGATCCTGCGTCGACTGAGCTATCTGGAAGACACCCCCTAGCCCCTCATGCGTCAGTATGCCCCAAGGTAAATGCGAGACGTTCGCATTAGTCATGAAGTGAACATTGACCCCATTCGGAGTTCCCGCATGAGCCGTCGCCTTGGCCTTCTGGCCGCCGCCGCAGTTTCGATGACCCTGGCTGCCTGTGGCCAGCAACAGGATAGGGCGGGCAACGCGCCCGCTGCCGAGAGCGGCGTCCTGAACCTCTATACGGCCCGCCACTACGACGCGGACCAGAAGCTGTATGACCTGTTCCAGGAACAGACCGGCATCGAGGT
>DLIT01000004.1:0-1208 GCA_002483865.1 Brevundimonas sp. UBA7635 | reverse complement strand
CCTGAACCAGGCCATCCCCGCCAACCTGCGCGAGCCGGACGGCCACTTCTATGGCTTCTCGCGCCGCGCCCGCGTCGTCGCCTATGACCCGGCCAAGGTCCAGCCGGCCGAGATCGACGACTATGCCAAGCTCGCTACGCCGCGCTTCAAGGGCAAGATCTGCGCCCGCTCGGGCGACAACGTCTATAACCTGTCTCTGGTCGGTGCCCTGATCGAAGCCTGGGGCGAAGAGCGCGCCAAGGCCTGGGTCGAGGGCGTCGCTGCCAACCTGGCCCGCCCGCCCGAAGGCGGCGACCGCGACCAGATCCGCGCCGTGGCGGCGGGTGTCTGTGAAGTCGCCCTGACCAACTCCTACTACTTCATCCGCATGGCCAATGGCGAAGATGCCAATGATCGCCAGATCGCGACCAAGCTTAAACTGGGCTTCCCATCGCTGGATGGCCAGGGGCCGCACGTCAACATCTCGGGCGGTGGCCTGGCGGCCAATGCCCCGAACAAGGCGAATGGCATCCGTTTCCTGGAGTTCCTGGCCTCGCCCGAGGCCCAGGCCATCGTGACCGAGTCCAACTATGAATATCCGGCGGTCGAGGGTGCCGCCCCTGCCGCCTCGGTCGCGCCCTATGCCGACTTCACGGCCCATCCGATGAACGTCTCGCGCTATGGCGTCCACCAGGCCAAGGCCCAGTCGATGATCAGCGCGGCAGGCTGGCGATAGGCCCCCAGCCGACAGTCCATCCCGGCAAGGCCCGCCGCCTTTCGCGTGGCGGGCCTTCGCCTTTGCACGTCCTGGGCTGGGCAGCGGCCACGGTCGCCCTCCTGCCGCTGCTGGGCGTATTCTATGCGGCGATCCAGCCCGGACGGGCCGATATCGCTGCCCGTGATATCGCCCGATATGCCGTCACCTCGGGTGTTCTTGCGCTCGGCGTTGCCTTGGTCACCGGTGCCGTAGGGACCCTGGCTGCCTGGCTGGTGGCGTTGCACCGTTTTCCGGGCCACCGCATCTTTGCCTGGGCTCTGGCCCTGCCCCTGGCGGTCCCGGCCTTCGCCCTGGCCTATTCCTATTCGCAGATCTTTGACGTTGCGGGCCTGTTCAGGATGTGGCTGCGCCCGACCCTGGGCTTCGACGTCGCCTTGCAGATGCGCTCCATCCCGGGCGCCATCTTCGTCCTGTCCTGCGCCTTCTACCCCTACGTCTTCCTCGCCATGCG
>DLIT01000008.1:434-10750 GCA_002483865.1 Brevundimonas sp. UBA7635 | reverse complement strand
TTCCGGCAAGACCGCCCTCGTCCGCGTGGACTTCAATGTTCCGATGGAGAACGGCGCTGTCACCGACGACACCCGTCTGCGCGTGGCCCTTCCGACCATCAACAAGCTGCGTGAAGCCGGTGCCAAGGTGGCCCTGCTAGCCCACTTCGATCGCCCCAAGGGCGAACGCGTGCCGTCCATGAGCCTGAAGCCGGTTGTCGAGCCGCTGGAGAACCTGCTGGGCGCGCCTGTACGTTTCGCCGACGACTGCATCGGTGACGAAGCCAAGACTGTACTGGCCGACGTTGATGCTGGCGGGGTGGTCCTGCTGGAGAACGTCCGCTTCCACAGGGGCGAAGAAAAGAACGACGCCGATTTCGCCAAGGCTCTGGCCAAACTGGGCGATATCTATGTCAACGACGCCTTCTCGGCGGCCCACCGCGCCCACGCCTCGACTGAAGCCGTCGCCCGCATCCTTCCGGCCTATGCCGGTGAGTCCATGCGCCGCGAACTGGAAGCTCTGGACAAGGCTCTGGGCACCCCGGTCAAGCCGGTCATCGGCATCGTTGGCGGGGCCAAGGTCTCGACCAAACTCGACCTGCTCAAGAACCTTGTCGCCAAGCTGGACTATCTGGCCATCGGCGGTGGCATGGCCAACACCTTCCTGTTTGCCCAGGGCGTAGATGTCGGCGGTTCGCTGTGTGAAAAGGACCTGGCTGACACGGCGCGCGAGATCATGGAAGAAGCCCGTCAAAAGGGCTGCGAACTGCTGCTGCCGGTCGACGTGGTCGTGGCCAAGGGCGTCAAGCCGGGCATCGAACACGGCGTGCGCGCCTTGGACCGTATCGCGACTGACGACCTGATCCTCGACGCAGGTCCCGAAACCGTGGCCCGCCTGACCCGCGCCATGGGCCTGTCCAAGACCCTGATCTGGAACGGCCCGCTCGGCGTTTTCGAGGTGCCGCCGTTTGACGCCGCGACCGTGGCTGCCGCCAAGGAAGCCGCCAAGCTGGCAACCGAGGGCAGGCTGACGGCTGTGGCCGGCGGTGGCGACACGGTCTCGGCCCTGAATCACGCGGGTGTGGTCGAGGACATGACCTTTGTCTCAACCGCTGGCGGTGCCTTCCTCGAGTGGATGGAAGGCAAGCCTCTGCCGGGCGTCGAAGCCCTCAGCGCCTAGTTAAGACTATTGACGCCGCTCCGGTTTTCGGGGCGGCGTTTTCTCTAATCGCTAGCCCCCGCCTTGTTGCACGGCGTGACTTCCACGCGCCTTCGGGCTAAGCCTCGACAAAATCAAAAACGGCTCAGGAGACCTAAACCATGGCGCGCATCACGCTTCGGCAGTTGCTCGATCACGCGGCAGAGAACGACTACGGCCTGCCCGCCTTCAACATCAACAACATGGAGCAGGGCCTGGCCATCATGGAGGCCGCCGACGCCGTCAATGCGCCGGTCATCATCCAGGCTTCGCGTGGTGCCCGTAACTATGCCAATGATGTCGTTCTGGCCCGCCTGATCGACGCCCTGGTCGAGCTTTATCCGCATATCCCGGTCTGTATGCACCAGGACCACGGCAATGGTCCGGCGACCTGCGCAACGGCTATCCAGTACGGCTTTACCTCCGTCATGATGGACGGCTCGCTGGAAGAAGACGCCAAGACCCCGGCTTCTTACGAGTACAACGTCGACGTCACCCGCCGCGTCACTGAGATGGCCCACTCGTGCGGCGTTTCGGTTGAAGGTGAGCTGGGCGTTCTGGGCTCGCTGGAAACCGGCATGGGTGAAGCCGAAGATGGCCACGGCTTCGAGGGCAAGCTGGACCACTCGGCCCTGCTGACCGATCCGGACCAGGCTGTTGATTTCGTGAAGGCCACCAAGGTCGACGCCCTGGCCATCGCCATGGGCACCTCGCACGGGGCCTACAAGTTCACGCGCCAGCCGGACGGCGAGGTCCTGGCCATGAACGTGATCGAGGAAATCCACCGTCGCCTGCCGAACACCCACCTGGTGATGCACGGCTCATCCTCGGTGCCGCAGGACCTGCAGGACATCATCAATGCCTATGGCGGCCAGATGCCGCAAACCTGGGGCGTACCGGTCGAGGAAATCCAGCGCGGCATCAAGAACGGCGTGCGCAAGGTGAACATCGACACCGACAACCGCATGGCCATGACCGGTGCCATCCGCAAGCTGCTGATGGAAAAGCCGGGCGAGTTCGACCCGCGCGCCTATCTGAAGCCTGCCAAAGAAGCCATGCGCAAGCTGTGCCAGGAGCGTTATCTGCAATTCGGCTGTGAAGGCCAGGCCTCCAAGATCAGCCCCCTGTCCACCGCCCAGATGGCCAAGCGCTACGCCTCTGGTGCTCTGGATCCGCAGATCGGCTGATCGCGCTCTCTATCGCAATGATCAGGCCCTGCGGCGTGCTGCAGGGCCTTTTTCATGGTCTCACCAGCCCCCCGTGTCGCGACCCGATGATGCGCAGGACAGTGCGCAGCTCTGCCTCCGCCATGGCGACATAATCCTGGGCATCGCGGGCATCGCGCCGCGCCCGGACGATTTCTCCACGCACCTCGCTGATGCGCTCGCGGATATGCGCCCGCTCCTGGTCCGTCAGCCCCGACTGGCGCAGTTCGCGCTGCTTGGCCTCCAGCTTGTCCTGACGGTCGCGGATGCGACGGATGGCGGATTGCAGATCGCTCTGGGCCGAGGCCAGGGCCTGCTCAGCCGCATGTATCTCCAGGCCGTCGCGGTAGGCAGGAATGAACCCGTCTTCCTCCTCGGGACGACAGACCCCGCCATAGCTATTGCCGCGTCGCCCCTGGGTAAAGCCGTTCCGTGCGGTGCAATATTGCCTCAGTCCATCCTCGCGTGCGGACAGATAGGCGGCGGGATTGGGCCCGACTCCATGCTTGGCACAGGCTTCGGCATGATCGTCCAGTCGCGACGGGTCATAGCCTGACAAGCCGTCCTGATAGCCCTTCTGGCCCCAGGCCCCCATCAGGCATTCATCCTTGGACATGGTCGTGCAACTGCCCAGCAGCAGCGCCCCTGCCCCGACCACCAGCCATGACATCCATGCCTTCATGTCATTTCCCCAGTATGGCGGGCGGTCAGATCGTGTCCGCGCCCAGAAGCCATGCTAGATCGCCTCATGGCCGATGAACACCTGCTTACTGAAGATGAAGACACGCGCGTCCTTGAAGCCTTGATCGAGATTGCGGGCGTCCGCCTAGACAAGGCCCTGGCCGGTGCCTTCCCCAGCCTGTCGCGTGCCCGGCTCCAGGCCCTGCTGACCGAAGGCGCCATCCGGCGCGAAGGCGTGATCCTGACCAGCGGCTCGGCCAAGGCCCAGCCCGGCCTTTATCAGGTCCATCTCCCCGCCGTCGTCTCGGCCACGCCCCGGCCCGAGGCCATTCCCCTGACGGTCCTGTTTGAAGACGCCGATCTGATCGTTATCGACAAGGCCCCCGGCATGGCCGCCCACCCGGCTCCGGGCTGCGAGACCGGGACCCTGGTCAATGCCCTGCTGCATCACTGCGGCGACAGCCTGTCCGGCATTGGCGGCGTTGCCCGTCCGGGCATCGTCCACCGTCTGGACAAGGACACGTCCGGCATCATGGTCGCCGCCAAGAGCGACCGGGCTCACCAGGGCCTGTCTGCCCTGTTTGCCGCCCACGATATCGAGCGGACCTATATTGCCCTGACCCGTGGTGCCCCCTCGCCGCAGAAGGGGCGCATCCAGACCCTGATCGGCCGCTCGCCCCATGATCGCAAGAAGATGGCTGTCCTGGAGGGCGGCGGGCGCGAAGCCGTCACCGACTATGTGGTTCAGCAGACGTTTGGCCAGCCTGCCAAGGCATCGGGTGCCCCCATGGCCGCCCGCGTCGCCTGCACCCTGCAGACCGGCCGCACCCACCAGATCCGCGTCCACATGGCCTCAAAGGGTGCACCCCTGCTTGGCGACCCCGTCTATGGTTCCGGCAGCCCTGCTACCGCTGTCCGCGCGGCCATTGCCCAGGCTGGCCTGGCACGGCAGGCGCTTCACGCCGCCGTCCTTGGCTTTGTTCACCCGGTGACCAGCCAGGCCCTGCGCTTCGAGACGGCTCTGCCGCACGACATGCAGACCCTCGAACGCTTGCTGGGCGAACTCTGACCTGTCGTTTGATCTGCAACCATGACTGTGCTAATAAAGCAGTCATTCCGGCGTCATGTCTGAACGGCCATGAAATCCGGAACTTGTGACGATTTGCCTCTTCCGATCCGGGCAACCCGTCACCATGTGAATCATTGAGGGGTTAGGCGACGGCGCACATCAGTGGCCAGATCCGCGACACCAGCTCGAATTTTGTGGTCGGAGGGACCAGGTCGAATGGCTAATACGACACTCGCGGTAATGTCGCCTGAACAGGGGCTGTCGCGTTATCTTACTGAAATCCGCAAGTTCCCCATGCTGACAAAGGATGAGGAATTCATGCTCGCCAAGCGTTGGAGCGAGCACCAGGATCCTGAGGCTGCCCACCGTCTCGTAACCTCGCACCTTCGTCTCGTGGCCAAGATCGCCATGGGTTATCGCGGCTACGGCCTGCCGATCGGCGAAGTGATTTCCGAAGGCAATGTCGGCCTGATGCAGGCCGTCAAGAAGTTCGACCCAGACAAGGGCTTCCGCCTGGCGACCTACGCCATGTGGTGGATCCGCGCCTCGATCCAGGAGTACATCCTGCGCTCGTGGTCGCTGGTCAAAATGGGCACGACTGCGGCCCAGAAGAAGCTCTTCTTCAACCTGCGCAAGGCCAAGAGCCAGATCTCGGCTTTTGAAGAAGGCGACCTGCACCCGGAACATCTGGCGGCCATCGCCACCAAGCTGGGTGTGTCGGAACAGGAAGTCACCGACATGAACCGTCGCCTGACCGGCGACGCCTCACTGAACGCCCCCCTTCGCTCGGATGGCGAAAGCGAGTGGCAGGACTGGCTGGCCGACGACGACGCGGTCTCCCAGGAAACCGCCCTGGCCGACAGCGAGGAAAAGTCCATCCGCATGAGCCTGCTTCAGGAGGCCATGGAGGAACTGACCGATCGCGAAAAGCACATTTTGACCGAGCGTCGCCTCAAGGATGATCCGGTCACCCTGGAAGAACTGGCAGGCCAGTATGGCGTCAGCCGTGAGCGCGTCCGCCAGATCGAGGTCCGGGCTTTTGAAAAGCTGCAGAAGGCCATGCGCGCCGCAGCGGAAGAACGTAACCTGATCGACGCCTGATCTCTTCGCCCTGGCCAGGGCGGGGCCTCAACCTGTGCGTTCCAGGCTTCCCGGCGCGGCGAGAGCCAGAACGGCCGTAATCGGCGCGGCCAGGCCCGCCTTGGTCGGAGCGCCTGCTTGCAGATGCGTCTGCAGGCCCGCTGTCGTCATGGCCAGGGATGCATCGCCGGTCTTGATGGCCAGGGCCTTCAGCGTCTCGGCTTGCTGGCGGATGGCCCGCACGGCCTGCATCGGATCAGTATCGAACTGTGTCAGGGCCGAGGCCAGGATACGCATGGCCTGATCCTTGATCTCGGCTGCGCTGGGTGCCGCCATGCCCCCCTGGTCGGCCTTGCGCTTGCCCGGCCCGGCATAGTCGGTCGAGTTGAAGCGTCGACGGTCCGGACCGATGTAACCCACGGCCTCGACCCAATCGCGGGGCTTGGTCGCAAGATTTTCCAGCCGCCGCAGCAGATCGCCGCTGGTAAAGGGCTTTCTCAGAAACTCGTGCACCCCGGCATCACGTGCGCCCTTGATCGAACTGGCCGTCGCCTCGGCCGTAACCATGATGATCGGCACCCGGCGGCACGACAGGCTTGAACGCCGCACCTTGCGCACCAGGGCCTCGCCATCCAGACGCGGACCGCTACGTTCCACAACGATCAGGCCTGGGTCCATTTCGTGAAGCAGGTCGATCACCCTCGCCTCATCGCTTTCCATGGCGATATCGCGCGACCCGAACCCCTTGAGCAAATCCGACATCAGCCGCGCCGCAGCCGGATTGGGGTCCACGATGACGACGCGCCGAACGACTGGCGCGATTTTCTGCATCGTTTTGGAATCTAGGGCGAACACGGGTCACTCCATCTTGTGGTCGTGACGCTAGGCTCAAGACGTTAAGGCGTGGTTTCCGCAAAGTTACCACGCCCGTTCGTAATCAGCCGTGGAAGGGGTCCCGCATCAGGATCGTGTCATCCCGCTCAGGACTGGTCGACAGCAAGGCCACCGGCGCACCGATCAGTTCCTCGATCCGGCGCACGTACTTGATGGCATTGGCGTTCAGGTCCTTGAAGCTGCGGACACCGCCCGTGCTTTCTTCCCAGCCTTCCAGTTCCTCGAACACCGGTTCGGCCATCGCCTGTTCCTTCAGGCTGGACGGCAGATAGTCCAGCACCTGCTCACCCACCTTGTAGCCGACGCAGATCTTCAGCGTCTTCAGGCCGTCCAGCACGTCCAGCTTGGTCAGGGCGATGCCGTCGATGCCGTTGATGGCCACCGACTGGCGCACCAGCACGGCATCGAACCACCCGCAACGCCGCGCCCGGCCGGTATTCACGCCAACTTCACGGCCCACAGTCGCCAGATGCTGACCGACCTCATCGTCCAGTTCGCAGGCAAACGGCCCTTCGCCCACGCGCGTCGTATAGGCTTTCACAATTCCCAGCACATAGCCGACGCCCTTGGGCCCCAGGCCCGAACCGGCCGCCGCCTGGCCCGCCACCGTGTTGGACGAGGTGACATAGGGATAGGTGCCATGATCCACATCCAGGAAAGCCCCTTGCGCCCCCTCGAACAGCACGCGCTTCCCCGCCTTGGTGGCCTGGTCCAGCACACGCCAGGCGGGCTTCACATAGGGCAGGATCTTTGGCGCGATTTCCAGCAACTGAGCCAGCAGAGCGTCCGGATCGATCGGCTCCAGCCCCAGACCTGCACGCAGCGGATCGTGGTGCGAGCGCAGCCGATCGATCTTGGTCTTCAGATCTTCCTCGTTGGCCAGGTCGCAGACCCGGATGGCGCGGCGCCCCACCTTGTCCTCATAAGCCGGGCCGATGCCGCGTCCGGTCGTGCCGATCTTGGCCCCTGGGGCCTTGGCCGCCGCCTCACGCGCCACGTCCAATGCCGGGTGGATTGGCAGGATCAGGCAGGCGTTGTCGGCAATCGTCAACAGTTCCGGGCTGATCGTCACGCCCTGGGCCTCGATCTTGGCGATCTCATTGACCAGATGCCATGGGTCCACGACCACGCCATTGCCGATGACCGAAGGCTTGCCCTGGACCACGCCGCTGGGCAGCAGCGCCAGCTTATAGACCTTGCCATCGACAACCAGGGTGTGACCGGCGTTATGGCCGCCCTGAAACCGCACCACCATGTCGGCGCGATTGGACAGCCAGTCCACGATCTTGCCCTTGCCCTCGTCGCCCCACTGAGCGCCGACCACTGCTACGTTTGCCAAGGCAATTACTCCGCAATCCAGAATGCGGTGTGAGCCTATAAACCGTCACAGGGGGAATGTCTTGCCCCGTCTCATGCAGGCCCGACCGTTTGATCCTGACTGAAATAGTCCGGGACGCACAGGCTCCTATGCAGCCATTCGCCAGTGGTCGCCTTCGTGCTCAAGCACCAGTCGCGGTTCGGCCGCATCATCGGACGCGCGGATCTCCTCAATCTTCTTTAGAGGGTCCAGTTGCCCAAGGGCCTGCCCGACTATCAGCAGCCGCAGCAACATGTCCGCGGCTCCTTCCAGATGGGTCTGCTCCTTCTCGTAACGCGCGACCGACTGATCAGATACACTCAGTAGCTTGCCCAGCTCAGCCTGGGACAACTCGAGGCGCTTTCTCAGGAACCGCACTTCCTTGCCGGTGAGCTGTTTGCGCCGCAGCACCAGATACTTGGCGATGGCAGCGTGCAGGCCCTCGGCATCTTCGACCGCCGTCATCCACTGGCCCGCGCGCTCACGTCGCACATAGCCGCTCGTCAGATAAACATTATCAAGACCGCAGGCCAGATAACGAAATGGCTCCTGGCGGTCACAGCCCTCCACCAAATAGAGACGCGCAGGTTTTCGATCCGGCTGATCGCTCATAACACCTATCATAATGATAGGTTCCGACTTGGCAATCTTTTTGATAACGACGGTCGTTAAGGCGCTTGTTGGGAGGGCTCTAACGGATCAGCCCAGTTCGCTGATCGCCGTCTCGAAGGCCCATTCCAGCCACGGTCCGGCGGCCTCGACGTCGGCCACCTCGACGGTGGAGCCGCACCACAGGCGCAGGCCCGGAGGAGCGTTGCGATGCGGCTCCATATCGAACACAGCCCCCTCGCCTTCCAGCAGGGCCTTGAACCGCTTCACAAAGGCCTTCTGGCCCTTCTCGTCCAGAACCGCCACGCGGGCGTCGGTGAACTTCAGGCAGACCGAGGTGGTCGAGCGGATGTCCTCGCGCTGAGGCAGGAAGTCGATCCACGGGGTCCGGGCAACCCAGGCGCTCAGGGCCGCATAGTTGGCGTCGGTCCGCGCGATCAGGGCGTCGATCCCGCCGATCCCCCTCGCCCACTCCAGGGCATCGATCCAGTCCTCGATGGTCAGGACCGAGAAGGTGTTGATCGCCACCCCGTCGGCCAGAGCCCTGTCAAACTTTCCGTCCTTGCCCGTCAGGCGCAGGACCTTGGGCACGGGCCAGGCTGGCACGTTCGTGTCCAGCCGCTCCACGGCTCGCGGCGACAGGACCATGACCCCGATCCCCGCCTCGCTGCCCAGGGCCTTCTGGAAACTGAAGGTCACCACGTCCAGCCGATCCCATGGCAGGGGTTGGGCAAAGGCCGCCGAGGTCGCATCACAGATCGCCAACCCCTCGCGGTCCTCTGCGATCCATTCGCCATCCGGCATCCGCACGCCCGACGTCGTGCCATTCCAGGGGAAGACCACGTCGGTTGACCAGTCCACCTGAGACAGGTCCGGCAGTTCGCCCCACGGGGCCTTCAGCACCACCGGGTCCAGCTTCAGGTGGTCCCTGACGTCCGAGGCCCAGGTCAGGCCAAAGTTCTCATAGGCCACCACCGTCACCGGACGCGGCCCCAGCATCCCCCACAGGGCCGCCTCGACCGCCCCGGTGTCCGAGCCCGGCGTATAGAGCATCATATAGTCCGACGGCGGGGCCAGGACCTCGCGCGTCAGTTCCAGCCCATAGGCAAACCGCTCGACCACCTCGGGCGCACGGATGCCGCGTCCCATCAGAACGTCCGGCAACCCGCCGATCGACCAGCCCGGACGCTTGGCCGTCGGACCAGCAGAGAACCACGGGCGGGCAGGCTTCACGTCAGGCTTGGCGATCATCGGCTTGGTCTTCGGCTTGGGGAGGATCCGGTCGGGCGGCTCAGCGACCCGGCTTGTAAGGTCGCCGCTCGCGCCAGTCGGCGGCAAATGTCAGCAGTTCGTCGTCCATGACCTCAGGCAGGGTCACCACAATCCGCGCCATCAGGTCGCCGCGCCGTCCGTCGGCATAGGCCCCGCGCCCTTTGAGCCTCAGCACCTTGCCGCTGTTCGAGCCGGCCGGGATGGTCATCATAACCGGACCCTCGGGCGTGGGCACCTGAACCTTGCCGCCCAGAACCGCATCAGGCACCGACACCGGCAGGTCCATGGTCAGCTCGGCACCGTCGCGCCTGAACACAGGATGCGGCGCGATCTTCAACTCGATCAGGGCATCTCCGGGCTGACCGCCCCGGCCCGGTGCCCCCTGGCCGCGCAGGCGGATGGTCTGGCCATCGCTCGCACCCTTGGGGATGGCGACGTCCAGCATCCGGCCATCCGAGAACTGGATGCGCCGCGTCGTGCCGCTGATGGTATCTTCCAGACTGACGTCCAGGCTGGCGCGCACGTCCTGACCCCGGCCAAAGCCGGCACCGCCGCCCGGCCGCCCGCCAAAGGCCCCGCCGAACAGCTCGGACAGGTCGATGTCCTCGAACCCGCCCCGTCCGCCCGAGCCGCCAAAGCCGCTGAAGCCGCCAGAGCGCCCCCCGGTCCCGCCGCTGTAACCCCGGAACTGCTCGCGCCCATCGGCGTCGATCTCCCCCCGGTCATACTTGGCCCGCTTCTCGGCATCGCCCAGCAGGTCAAAGGCTCCCGTCACACGCTTGAAGCGATCCTCGGCCACCTTGTCGCCGGGGTTCTTGTCCGGGTGCAGTTCCTTGGCCAGCTTGCGGAAAGCCTTCTTGATCTCGTCCGCGCTTGCGCCCTTCGAAACGCCCAGTTCCCTGTAGGGATCGCCAGCCACTGTGCACACTGCTCCGCATTGAGGTTCAGACCAGAGCGTCAGTTAAGCCATGC
>DLIT01000008.1:0-366 GCA_002483865.1 Brevundimonas sp. UBA7635 | reverse complement strand
AGAGCGTCAGTTAAGCCATGCGTCCTCGCACCGGAAGAGGCTGTATGCGGATTAGATGAGCTTCACCGTCGCTTCCGCGCCCCAGCCCCAGGCCTGCCCCCACTGCGCCACCCGGATTTCGGCCTGCGGCGACGGCCCCTGGGGGAAGTCCACCAGCCGCTGCGCCTGGCTGTAGACGGCCCCCGTGCCCTCGACCTCCCACCGGTGCCGCTCAATGCCCGCCTCCATGACCCGCAGGCGAAAGCGCATCGGCTCCGTCGCAACCGGCTCGCCTTCCCAGATGTCCGCCCCCTGCCGTGACCGCGCCACCCAGTTCAGGGTCCAGTCCGACGCTCCCGTCGCCAGCCTCAGGTGCGCCGGTCGCCA
>DLIT01000162.1:11402-11776 GCA_002483865.1 Brevundimonas sp. UBA7635 | reverse complement strand
TCGGAAATGTCCTGGACCAAGAAGAACGTCCACCCGGGCAAGATCGTCTCCACCTCGCAGGAAGTGGACGTCATCGTCCTGGACGTCGACAGCGCCAAGCGTCGTATCTCGCTGGGCCTGAAGCAGGCTCAGAACAACCCGTGGGAAGCCTTCGTCGAGGCTCACCCGATCGGTTCGACCGTCGAAGGCGAAGTCAAGAATGCCACCGAGTTCGGCCTGTTCATCGGCCTGGACAACGACATCGACGGCATGGTCCACCTGTCGGACCTGGACTGGAACGTCTCGGGCGAAGAAGCCATCCAGCGCTACCGCAAGGGCGAGGTCATCAAGGCCAAGGTCCTCGACGTGGACATCGAGAAGGAACGCGTTTCGCT
>DLIT01000162.1:6899-11362 GCA_002483865.1 Brevundimonas sp. UBA7635 | reverse complement strand
GTGACGGTCTCCTCGATCGAAACCGGTGGCATCGAAGTCAAGTTTGGTGAAGACGACGCCCCGGTCACCGCCTTCGTCCGCAAGTCGGACCTGTCGCGCGACCGCAACGAGCAACGTCCGGAACGCTTCTCGGTCGGTGACCGCATCGACGCCATGATCACGGGCATCGACAAGGCCACGCGCCGCGTCTCGGTCTCGGTCAAGGCGCTTGAGATGAAGGACGAGGCTGAGGCCATCGAACAGTTCGGTTCGTCGGACTCGGGCGCTTCGCTCGGCGACATTCTGGGTGCAGCCCTGCGTGAAAAGGCAGGCTCGAAGGACTAAATCTCCTTCCAGAATGAAGAAATTGAGGCGGCTGGAGCGATCCAGCCGCCTTTTTTCTTGCACCCGGCGTCAGAAAGCCCCCCAATGGCGTTTAGTGCTTACGAGAATCGTGCCCGGCACGTGACGTCGCTTTCTTCTTTTGGCGTCAGGCGGTTAGGGTGCGGACCTGAACAGAAAAGAACACGTCTGAAACAGCCACGGGCGGGGGCCTGAATGATCAAGTCTGAACTGATCGAGAAGCTGGCGGCCGAGAACGTCCACCTCACTCATGCCGAGGTGGAACGGGTCGTGAATGTCATTCTGGGTGAGATGACCCAGTCACTTGCACAGGGAGGTCGGGTCGAACTCCGTGGCTTTGGTGCCTTCTCGGTTCGCAGCCGTCCGGCAAGGGTCGGGCGTAATCCTCGCACTGGCGAAACCGTCGAAGTCCCGGCCAAGGCCGTTCCTTTCTTCAAGAGTGGCAAGGAGTTGCGGGAGCGGTTGAACGCTTCCGGCGATGCCTAGGTAACGGACCAAGACATGAGCCTGATTTCGGAATTCAAAGAGTTCGCCGCGCGCGGCAATGTTGTCGACCTGGCAGTGGGTGTCATCATTGGTGGGGCCTTTGGCAATATCGTCACCAGTCTGGTTGATCAGGTGGTCATGCCCCCGATTGGCCTGGCGCTTGGGCGGGTCGACTTCTCCCAGCTGGAATGGGTCCTGGTTCCGGAAAACCCCGCCACTGAAGCCGTCGAGAAGGTGGCAATCCAGTACGGAGCCTTCATCAATACCCTGATCCAGTTCCTGATCGTGGCCTTCGTGGTCTTCCTGTTGGTCAAGGGTATCAACAAGTTACGTCGTGAGCGACCGGCTGAACCGGCTGCACCGGCAGCCCCGACCGCGACCGAGGCCCTTCTGGCCGAAATCCGCGACGAGTTGAAATCCCGGCGCTAGGCAGCCTGGGACGATAACGACCCTGCCCGGATTCCACGCCGTGGCAGGGGTCTCAGGCAGATGCTGAAATCGCCGTCGAAGGGAGTCGGCTGCCAGGACTGGTGGCCTTCGAAACCGGGCACCAATCCTACATGGCAATGGCCATAGCCCCCTTCACGCCGGGCCTGTCCTGCCAGATCCCCCAGGTCGGTCAGCAATTGCGGCCCCAGAACCTGAAGTCTTACCTTGGCTGCGCCCAGTGGTCCCGCGAGCCGGATCAGGGCCCCGGCAAGGTCGCGGACCGCTGACCCATGTCCGGCCAGAGCCGCAAGATCTATGATCTCAAGAGAGGGCGGCTCGATCGAGCTGTACTTGGCCATCATCGCGAGCGCGTGCCCGGTGATCTCGCCATCCTGAACCCTGGCCAGATGAATCAGGGGACGCGGCTGATCTGGGTCCGCCAGGCGCCATTCCATCATCTGGGGGCTGCGGTCCGCCATGAATCGCCCTTCGGCCCGCAGGTTTTGCCAGAAGCGGTCATAGGCCGAACGGGCCGATCGGTCCTCGACCAATACAATGCCGTCACCCAGGCGCGATGGACTGAGAGATGAACTCCAGGGCATCAGGGATTCGCCCAGCCAATTGACTGCGGCGGGTTTAAACTTCACCAGCTGCCGCAAACCACGCGCTGTCCCGCAGACGACGGGATTGGTTATCCACGAAAGCTTCAGGTCGTGGGTCTCGTTGGGCCAGGCCATCAGGCCAAACCGCTTGTAGATGGGACTGGAAAGGGCGTTGGCGTTCAACGTGTAGTGCAGGACGAATTGCGACTGTGCCAGAAAGGCCGGTATGAGGTGACGCGTGCCTCCACGGACATCACGCGGCACAATAAAGGAAAAGCCGGTCGCGCCATAAAAGACGCGGTCGCCTTCAACAAACCTCTGGGCGAAGCAGCCCAGGAAGGCGGCCGGCTGACCTTGATCGTCATCGAGAATCAGGCCGATCGGGCTTTTGCTTTCCACGGTAGCGGGATTGCGGGCCAGCCATTCCCAACCCTCAACGGATCGTTCCGGCCACCAGACATTGCGATGAAGTCGGTTCACGCCGGGCACATCGTCAGGTGTCATGAATCTTACGGACATGGGCCCCTTCCGTAACGCTGGATCGTCCTGCCTGCGTCCCGAGCATGATTCATACCAGTGTGCGTCGAGGGACGGTTCGTGTCGATGGTGCTATTTTTTTCGCTTTTGCACCTGTGTGACGGCACTGTGACCACTCTGCGGCCGCGTTAACGCTTGTCGCCGCGTCCCTGCCGTGCTGTTTCTGCGCCCTCGTGGCGCCGGCATCCGGCGCAATATCAAGGAGAACGCCGTTGAGCACGACGGATGGGGGGGGCGCGCTGGCGGCGGCACCCCGTAAGACCTTTCTGGGACACCCGCGGGGGCTGGTGATCCTGTTCTTCACCGAGATGTGGGAGCGTTTCTCCTACTACGGTATGCGCGCCCTGCTGGTCCTGTATCTGACTCAGCACTTCCTCTTCGGCCCGAAAGAGGCGCAAGGCATCTATGCGGCCTACGCGGCCCTGGTTTACCTGATGCCGGTTGTCGGCGGGATGCTGGCCGACAAGTATCTGGGATCGCGCAAGGCGGTCATCATCGGCGCGGTATTGCTGGTTTTTGGCCACTTCATGATGGCCTTTGAGGGCACAGGCGGACGTGAGCGCCTGACGGTCGACGGCACCACCTATGAGCTTCAGGTCGAAGGTCGCGACCAGGATCGTCAGATCTTTGCCGTCAACGGCGATCAACGCACCCTGATCAAGGTGACGCCGGAAGGCATCGTCAACCTGGAAGCCGCAGCCGCTCCGGCTGCGCCCATCGTGCCAGCTCCGGCCGCCGATCCGGTTGTCGTACCGAGCGAGGCCGTGGTTCCGACCGTGGCCCCGGCCCCGGCACCGGCTGCGGGTCTGCCGGCCATGACCCCGACGGGCAGCTATCAGTTGGAAACCGTCCGTGACACCGGCTTTGGCGAGCCCATGCTCTTCTTCGCCCTGTCGCTGATCATCGTTGGCGTCGGCTTCCTGAAAGCCAATATATCGACCGTTGTTGGTCACCTGTACGAAGAAAACGATCCCCGTCGAGACGGTGGTTTCACCATCTTCTACGTCGGCATCAACCTGGGTTCGCTATTGGCCACGGCTGCCTGTTCCTACCTGGGCATCAAGTACGGTTGGGCCTATGGCTTTGGTCTGGCGGGCATCGGCATGCTGTTCGGCCTGATCACCTTCATCCTGGGCCAGTCCTGGCTCGAAGGTCGCGGCAGCCCGCCCAACCCCGAGCTGCTCAGGAGCCGCAAGTTCCTGGGGCTTCCGTTCGAGCTGATCTTCTGGGTCGGTGGCCTGGTGGCCGTCTTCCCGATGTGGCTGCTGATGCTGCGTCATGAAATCATCCAGACGGCCCTGCCGTGGCTGGCCGGTGTGATCTTTGCCGCTGTGGTCGGTTATTCGGTCATCAAGCTGAAGGGCTCGGAACGTTCGCGGATGCTGGTGGCCCTGACCCTGATCTTCTTCTCGGTCCTGTTCTGGGCCCTGTTCGAGCAGGCCGGTTCGTCGCTGACCCTGTTCGCTGACCAGTCGACCTCGATGCCGTCGTGGTTCAATGCTCCGATGACCCAGATGTTCAACCCGGGCATCATCGTGGTTGGCGGCCCGATCATCGCCGCCCTTTGGGTGTGGCTGGGCCAGCGCAACATGGAACCTTCGACGCCGGTCAAGTTCTCGGCGGCCCTGGTTCTGGTAGGCGCAGGCTTCCTGCTGCTGACCTTTGCCTCGAACAACTTCGCCAACGTGGACTTCCGCGTGCCGCTGCTGTTCCTGTTCCTGACCTATCTGCTGCATACCCTGGGTGAGTTGTGCCTCTCGCCGGTTGGTCTTTCGATGATTACCAAGCTGTCGGTGGATCGCGTGGTCGGCCTGATGATGGGCGTCTGGTTCCTGTCGTCGTCGGTGGCCCACATCGCAGCCGGCTTTATCGCCCAGGCCACCTCGTCCGAGACCGTGGCCGGTGTGGTCACCGATCCGGCCCAGGCCCTGCAGAACTACGCCAATATCTTTGGCACCATCGGCTGGACCGGTGTGGCTGTCGGCGTGGTCCTGCTGGTCATGTCGCCGCTGCTGAAAAAGGGCATGGCGGGCATCCGCTAAGCCTGACCAGCCTCGGCTGAGACAA
>DLIT01000162.1:0-6873 GCA_002483865.1 Brevundimonas sp. UBA7635 | reverse complement strand
AAGGTCTTGCGCAGGCGGATCTGGTAGAAGGTGCGCGGGTCGATGAAGCGGTTCTCGACAAAGGCGACCGGCCGGGTGACCCGGTCCGAATAGACCGTGCGCTCGGTGGTAAAGTCGTCCCAGATGTTGACCTGGGCGCGGATCGACAGGCCGGGCGTCGGCTTGTACTCGGCCCAGAACTCGTAATAGTCCCGCCCGCGCCAGCCCGAGACCTCGTCCGGGCGATAGTCGAACTGGCCGATGCGCGGCAGCCAGTTGGCCCCCCACTGCAGCTTCCACGAGGCGATGTCCTGCTGGACGCCAATGACCGCCTGGGAGGCCCGGATGCCCGAGATGGGACGGGTCCGGCCGGTGGTGGGGTCGGTGACCTCGGTCTTGTTCCAGGTGTTCTTGAACGAGACCTGGCCGCCGCTGAAGCCGATGCGATCGGTCGGCACGGTGATGTTGACGGCCAGCTGGTCAAGGGTGCCGTCGCCGATATTGCCGATGGCGGCCAGGTTGTTCTCCAGCGGGATCACGTCGATGACGTCGCTGATCTCATCGTGGCGCAGGCCGATGCTGATGATGCCCTCGTCCCAGAAGCGCCGCTCATAGGTCAGTTCGCTGACCCAGCGCTGCTCGGGGCTGAGGTTTACGTTGCCCCCCAGGACATTCTCGTCCGACAGGCTGGCCGAGGCGGCGAAGTCGCCAAAGTTCAGCTGGCCCACCACCCGTTCGAGGCGCAGGCGGAACTGGTTTTTCTCGCCGGGGCTCCAGGTGGCCAGGACGCGCGGCTTGGCAAAGAAGAAGCTCTTCTCCTGGTTGGCATCGCCCGACTGGCTGATGGTCGAGTGTTCCAGCCGCAGCCCGCCTTCCAGGGTCCAGTCCGGGTTCAGCCGCCAGGTGCCCTTGCCGAACAGCTCGCCGCGCGTCTCCTCGACCGTGACCGAGGCCGAGGGCAGCTCGACCGGGGTGCCGCCGATGGAATAGGCCTGGTCGGTCTCCAGCATATTATAGGCGATCTCGCCTCCCGCCTCGAACTCCATGGCGCTGTTGCGCTCGAAGCGGACCAGGCTGCGCAGGATGGTCTCGGAGGCCTTGCCTTCAGAGGTGAAGCGCTGCTGGTCCGAATCCACGCCGTCGATGCGGCTGTCCGAGGTGTTCACATTGTCGAAGCTGTTGAACTCATGGATCAGGCGCGTCTCCATCTTGAGGCGCTGCGACAGGGGGCGGGTGTAGGCCAGGCCGACCTCGCCGCCCGTGGATTCGTCGGCGCTTTGCGACAGGCGCAGCACGGTGTCCGAGGTCTGGCGGGTGATGTTGTGCCAGTCGTTGATGCCATAGCGGGCCGTGGCATCCAGCTTGCCCCCTGCGACAGGGCCGGACCAGTTGCCGCGGATCGAGTTCCCGCCGCCATAGCCATCGTTGTAGAAGTCCTCACGCCTCAGGACGCTGCCGTCCGGGGCAACGCGGCGCATGGGGCCCGCGCCGTTGGAATCGCTTGAGGAGATGCCGTCGCTGAGGGTCACGCCCCAGCTGTAGTCCCCCTGACGGCGGGTGAACTGATAGCTGCCGCCGAACAGGTCCTGACCGCCCTCGAACAGGAAGGCGTTGTAGGTAAGGATGTGCTCGCTGCTGGCCGTGTTCTTCAGGATGACATTGGCCACCATGGCATAGCCCTGCATCTCGATGCCGGGGGCACCGCCGCGGACCAGCTCGATCCGCTCGACCTGGCTGGCCAGGGTGCGACCCAGGACCGCCGAGCCAGTGTCGTTTTTGGACGCCGGGCGACTGCCGTTGATCAGGACATTGCCGACCGCGCCCTCAAAGCCCCGCGCCCCGTCCCCGTCATTGACCGAGAAGCCGGGGATGCGGTTGACCATGTCCAGGGCGGTATTGGGATTGTGACCTGCAAAGAAGTCCCGGTTGAAGATCAGGACGCCATGGTCCCCGGTCTGGGGCATGGCCTTTACTGCTGCGGCAGTGCCTGACGCAGGCGCGGTGGTGTCTGCCAGTGCGGGCGCGGCGGCCACGCAGCCGATCAGGGCGGTTCCTGCCAGAAGAAGATGGCGCATTGTCTTGCGATCCTTGCTCGTCGTTGAGCAAGTCGTGCGACTTCCGACCCGTAATCTCCAGTTACAAGCCGGACAGGTGCGTTACAAATGCGACACCATTACTTGGCTGTAATATAGAGGTTTTCTGGCTTGGCGGGATGAGCTTCCCGCCTAGACTGCCGTGCCACCTACCGTCAGACCGCCCATCTTGAGGCTGGGCTGACCGATGCCAACCGGCACGCCCTGTCCCGACTTGCCGCAGGTGCCCACGCCCGGATCAAAGGCAAAGTCATCGCCGACCATCTGGATGTGGGTCAGGGCCGTGGCACCATCCCCGATCAGGGTGGCCCCACGGACCGGACGGGTGATCTTGCCGTCCTCGATCAGGTAGGCCTCGGTGCACTGGAAGACAAACTTGCCATTGGTGATGTCGACCTGGCCCCCGCCAAAGTTGGCGGCATACAGGCCACGCCTGGTCGAGGCGATCATGTCCTCGAACTTATCATTGCCGCCTTCCATGAAGGTATTGGTCATGCGCGGCATGGGCATATGGGCAAAGGATTGGCGACGGCCATTGCCGGTGGCGCGCGCACCCAGCTGGCGCGCTGACAGGCGGTCGTGCATCAGGCCGACCATGATGCCGTCCTCGATCAGGACGGTGCGCGAGGTCGGTGTGCCCTCGTCGTCGAACGACAGGGAGCCGCGACGACCGGCGATCGAGCCATCGTCGACGACGTTGACGCCGGGGGCCGCGACGCGCTGGCCCATCTTGCCGGTAAAGACCGACGAGCCCTTGCGGTGGAAGTCGCCCTCGAAGCCGTGGCCGATGGCCTCATGCAGCAGGACGCCGGGCCAGCCCGCGCCCAGGACCACGTCCATCTCCCCGGCCGGACAGTCGATGGCATCCAGATTGACCAGGGCCTGACGCAGGGCCTCATCGACCTGGCTCTGCCAGCGGTCGGGCGCGATCCAGGTCTCGAAGCCCGAGCGACCCCCGGCTCCCGATGAAGCGCTTTCGCGCCGGCCATCGCGCTCGACCGTGACCGAGACATTCAGGCGGACCAGAGGGCGGACGTCACTGAGCAACCGGCCATCACCGCGCAGGATCTCGATGCCGCGCCGTTCGCCGACGATGGATGCCGAGACCTGGACCACACGCGGATCGCGAGCGCGGGCCCAGGCATCGATCTCGCTCAGCAATTCGATCTTGTCCGAAAAAGCGGGTGAGGCGAGGGGATCAACCTCGGCGTAGAGCTTCTGGTTGGTGGCGCGGGGGGCTTCGGCGGCGACACCGGCATAGCCGCGCTTGGCCAGGGCCGCGCTGTCGGCCGCGCGATGCATGGCGGCGGATGAAATCTCGTTGGCATGAGCATAGCCCGCCGTCTCTCCGGCAACGACGCGCAGACCGAAGCCCTCGACGGCATCATAGGTGGCGGCCTTCAGCCGGCCATCGTCAAAAACCAGGGATTCACTCTCGGTCTTTTCCAGGAACAGCTCGCCGTCATCGGCACCTGCCAGGGCGGTCTGCAAAATGGACAGGGCCTCGTCGGGCGAGACGCCTGCGCTGTCTAGAATGGGAGAGGGGGAGGCGGCCGTGGTGCTCATGCCGGGTAGATAGGCAATCGACGGCCCCACGTCATCCTTGGCCTGGCATTTAGATGTTGCCGAAGACGGCAGCACCGCCCCCGACGGATCAGGGACGGTGTGCCGGGGGCATCCGGCGGTGCGCGCGGAAGATCAGTCCTGTCGAACCTCGGCCTCGCCGGACAGGGTCTGGCGCAGTTCGGAGGGGCGGCGGGTCAGGCGGACACGGGACGTGCCACTGCCGTCGACCACGACCAGGCCGTTGGCGGCGGTCTTGACCCTGGAGCTGCCGCTGACCCGGATGGTGGCATCCGCGCCCAGCAGTTCGTCCAGCTCGGCCGAGCTGCCGCCCGAGGCGTCGATGGTCAGGGTGTCGGTGCGCCCCTGGGCCTCGACCTCGGCCGAGCCGGCAAGCATCAGGTTCATCGTCGGCTGGTCATAGCCGCGCACCTCCAGTTCGGTGCGGTTGGACAGCTCGAAGGTTTTAACCGACGGTGCCCGGATCGTAACCTTCAGGCCCTCGCTGTCACTCCAGCCGCGCAGTCCGTCAGCACCCAGGGTGACATAGGCTGCCTCGCCCTGGCTGTGGTCGGACAGAAGCAGCTGGCCGTTCGTGAAACTGACCCGGTCCACCAGGGCCTGGGGGCCGGACAGGGTAATGCCCGGCTCCTCGGCGGTCTGGATATAGAGAACGTCACCAGGCACCGAGAGGGTCAGGCGATCCTGGCCGCTCCAGGCGATCTGGCGGCTGACGCGCGGGACGGCGATCTCTTTATCCACGCTGCGGCTGATGTTGACGCCGCCCTTGCCATCTTCGAGGATGGTCCAGGTCCAGTTGTGGCGGGCCAGATCGGCTCCGCTGACGGCCAGGGCACCGCCAATGCCCACGATGGCCAGCACCAGACCAGCGCCGGAAATGATGAGGAGATTGCGGATCATGTCTGTGTCCTTCTCTTCTTTTCTTTGTTGCGGCGATCAGGCGGCGGGCGTCGGTTCAAGCGCGGGCTTCAGGACCCGGTAGTGTAGGCGGGCATACCAGATGGTGGCGTCGATCAGCCACTTGGTCAGGACGGCCATGATGGCCACCATGAAGATGCCCAGGCCCATAAGGCCGACCCCCATCAGCACGGCGGCCAGGGGGCCTCCGGGCAGGCCCAGGAAGGGACCGATTACCAGGGCGGCACCACCCCCAATGAAGACGCCAAAACCGGCGAGCAGGAAGGCCAGGACCGTACCGAATAACGGCAGGACCAGCGGCAGCAGGATCAGGATATCCAGGGCTCCCAGGCCGATGATGCCAAATACAGCCGCCATGGCATTGGAGGCGGTCGGCTGCTGGTTCCAGGCCTTGGCTCCGGCCTCAGCCTTCAGTTCGCGGGCCAGCCGGTCCGGATTGCCCAGGGCCTCGGCCACCTGCTCCTCGGTGCGGCCAGCCTCAAGAGCCTCGGCAAAATGGCTTTCGTAATCCGAGATGATCTCATCAGCTGTGGCGGCGGGCAGGCCGACCAGACCCCGCTTCAGACGAGCAAGAAATTCTGCTTTGTTCATGGTTCAGCTTCCCTTCGTATCTGGGGCGGCAGAGGGCGTTTCGCTCGTGACGGCTGCGGTCAGCGGAGCTGTGGCGCTGATGAGCGCCTCAACCGCGCGGGTAAAGGCGCGCCATTCTTCGGTCTGGCCTTCCAGGGCAGCATGGCCAGCCGGGGTAAGGCGGTAGTATTTGCGCGACGGGCCGCTGGACGATTCGACCAGATAGGTCTCGACCAGGCCATCGGACTGCATCCGCCGCATCAGCGGATAGATGGTGCCTTCGCCCATGCCGATGGCGTCGGACAGGCGGCTGGCGATCTCATAGGAATAGGAGTCGCTTCGGGCCAGAAGCGCCAGAACGCAAAGGCCCAGAACCCCTTTCTTCAATTGGATATCGATGCTGTCGGGCATGTGTTTCCCTCTGGTGATAGGGCAGCTAGTACCGCAAGGTATCATGCGTCACAAGGTAGCTGGCGAAACATGACTGCGAATTAATCCGCCGAAGTTTCGCCTTAACTGTGGTCTTCCCGCGCTTGGTCGCTTGGCAAGAGTGTAACGAGCCGATATGGACCGCCCTGAAATGCCGATGTGCGATCAATACTCGGCATGTTTGCGAATAGCTCGCAAGTATCGGCTGCGAAACGGGTAAGAGGATTCGAATGGGGATGGGCATGCGAGCCATGGCGCGGATCGGGGGCAATTACGCCTTGACCGCCCTAGCCGCCTTCGCCGCTGCGCCTGCTATGGCGCAGGAACTGGTGGGGCAACCGACGCCGGGTGGACTGGGGCTTCAGCCAGGCGCATCTGTGCTGGCCCATGAGGCAGCCTGGTTCCACAACGTCGTGCTGATGGCGATGATGATCGGCATTTCGGTGCTGGTCCTGGGCCTGCTGCTGTGGATCGTCATCCGCTACAACAAGCGCTCGAATCCGACGCCGGCCCGCTGGAGCCACAACACGCCGCTGGAAATCGTCTGGACGGTCGTCCCGGTACTGATCCTGGTCGTGATCGCCCTGTTCTCGTTCCGTCTGCTGTTCGCCTACCACAACGCCCCTGAGGCGGACCTGCGGGTCAAGGTGACGGGCAACCAGTGGAACTGGGGTTACGAATATCCGGACCAGGGCGTGTCCGAGTTCATCTCCAACATGCTGCCTGAGGATCAGGCCACGGCCCAGACCTATCGTCTGGCCGCGGACGAGCCGATGGTGGTGCCCGTTGGCAAGACCGTGCACCTGCTGATCACCGCAGCTGACGTGATCCACGCCGTGGCCCTGCCGGCCTTCGGCATCAAGGTGGACGCCATCCCGGGCCGCGTGAACCAGGCCTGGTTCAAGGCTGAACAGACCGGCGACTTCTACGGCCAGTGCTCTGAGCTGTGCGGTGTCGACCATGCCTTCATGCCGATCCACATCAAGGTCGTGACGGACGCCGAGTTCGCTGCCTGGGTCGCCTCCAAGGGCGGTTCCATGACCAAGGCTGCTGATGACGCGGCTGCTGCAGCGGCTGCCACGGCGGAAGCCGCTCCGGCGGTTCCTGCCGCGGATGCTGCCGCCCCGACCGACGCCGCGCCTGCGGCTCCCGACGCTGCCGCGCCCGACGCGCCGGCGGCACAGTAATAGACGCGAGAGCCCAAGATCATGGCCACCGCTGCCGCAACACACGACGATCATCACGATCACAAGCCGGGGTTCTTCACCCGCTGGTTCCTGTCGACCAACCACAAGGACAT
>DLIT01000111.1:15149-15386 GCA_002483865.1 Brevundimonas sp. UBA7635 | reverse complement strand
GGACCGCAACGGCCTGCGCCCCCTGCGCGCCGTTGAAACCGTGGACGGCCTGTTGCTGGCCGGTTCTGAAGCGGGCCTTGTGCCCCTGCCCGAAGGCCGCGTGAAGCGCCGCCTGCACATCGGCCCCGGCAAACTGATCGCCGTCGATCTGAAGACAGGGCGTGTCTATGACGAGCATGAAGCTGTCGACGCCCTGGCCGCCGCCCATCCTTACAAGGACTGGATCGGCAACATGGT
>DLIT01000111.1:14515-15123 GCA_002483865.1 Brevundimonas sp. UBA7635 | reverse complement strand
CAGATCGCCGCCGGTTTCAGCCGCGAGGATTGCGATCTGCTGCTGGATGCACTGGTGCGTGACGGCAAGGAAGCCATCGGCTCGATGGGCGACGATGCACCCCCTGCGGTTCTGTCGTCCCTGCCGCGCCCTCTGGCCCACTATTTCCGCCAGAACTTCTCTCAGGTCACCAACCCGCCGATCGATCCCTTGCGCGAGTCGGGGGCGATGAGCCTGAAGACCCGCTTCAAGAACCTGGGCAACATCCTTGCCCATGATGAAGCCCAGACCGATGTCTTCATCCTCGACAGTCCGGTCCTGACCACCGGCATGTACGAGCGGTTGCTGGGCGTGGTGGCCGATGGTTCGACCACCGTCATCGACTGCACCTATCCTCTGCCTGCCGAGGGCGAGGAAGCCGGCAGCGCCCTGCGTGCCGCCCTGAACCGCATCCGCGACGAGGCCGAGGCCGCTGCCCGCGCCGGAGCCACCCTGATCGTCCTGACTGACGAGCATATCGCCGAGGACCGCCTGTCCACGCCGATGATTCTGGCCACGTCGGGCGTTCACCTGCGCCTGACCGATGCCGGTCTGCGCACCTATTGCTCCATCGTTGTCCGCTCCGCCGA
>DLIT01000111.1:12535-14394 GCA_002483865.1 Brevundimonas sp. UBA7635 | reverse complement strand
GGCCTGCTCAAGGTCCTGGCCCGCAAGGGCATCTCGGTCATGTCCGCCTATCGCGGCGGCTGCGAGTTCGAAATCCTTGGCCTGTCGCGTGCCCTGGCCGCCGAGTTCTTCCCCAATGCGTCCTCGCGTATTTCGGGCATTGGTCTGGCCGGTCTGGAACGCGCCGCCCTGCAACGCCACAGCGCAGCCTTCGGAACGGACGCTGTGCCGTCTCCGGCCATGGGCGGCTTCTTCCGCATCCGTGCGGGCGGCGAGGCCCACGGCCACGACGCCAGGACTATCCACCTGTTGCAGGATGCGGTGAACCGCAGCGACTACAAGCGCTACAAGCAGTACTCCGCCGCCGTCGCCGAACAGCCGGACCTGTCCCTGCGGGACCTGTTGAGCTTCAAGGAGGGCCTCCAGCCCGTCCAGTTGCACGAGGTCGAAAGCGTCTCGGATATCCGCAAGCGCTTCCTGTCACAGGCCATGTCGCTGGGTGCCCTGTCGCCCGAGGCGCACGAGACCCTGAACATCGCCATGAACCGGATGGGCGCGCGCGCCGTATCGGGTGAGGGCGGTGAAGACCCGGCCCGCTATGCGCCGCGCCCCAATGGCGACAATGCCAATTCGGCGGTCAAGCAGGTGGCTTCGGGCCGTTTCGGTGTCACCGCCGAATATCTGAACCAGTGCCGCGAGATCGAAATCAAGGTGGCACAGGGGGCCAAGCCCGGCGAGGGCGGCCAGTTGCCCGGCTTCAAGGTGACCGAGTTCATCGGCAAGATGCGCCATGCCGTGCCGGGGACGACCCTGATCTCGCCGCCACCGCACCACGACATCTATTCGATCGAAGATCTGGCCCAGTTGATCTATGATCTGAAGGCCATCAACCCTGATGCCAAGGTCACGGTGAAACTGGTCTCCGCCACCGGAATCGGCGCGATTGCGTCCGGCGTGGCCAAGGCCAAGGCCGATGCCATCCTGATCGCCGGCCACAATGGCGGCACGGGGGCCTCGCCCCAGACCTCGATCAAACATGCCGGTATGCCGTGGGAAATCGGTCTGGCCGAAGCCCATCAGGTCCTCAGCCTGAACCACCTGCGTTCGTCCGTCAGCCTGCGTACCGATGGCGGCATCCGCACCGGTCGTGACGTGGTCATCGCCGCCCTTCTGGGTGCCGAGGAGTTCGGCATCGGCACGGCCGGTCTGATCGCCATGGGCTGTCTGATCGTGCGCCAGTGCCACTCCAACACCTGCCCGGTCGGTGTCTGCTCGCAGGACGAGCGCCTGCGTGCCAAGTTCACGGGCACACCCGACAAGGTGGTCAACCTGTTCACCTTCATCGCCGAGGAGGTGCGCGAGATTCTGGCTTCGCTGGGTGTCCGCACCATCGACGAGATCGTCGGCCGTACCGACCTGCTGCGTCAGGTTCGCCGCGGCGGATCGCACCTCGACGATCTGGACCTGAACCCGCTGCTGATGAAGGTGGATGTCGACAAGCCGGGTCGCCTGGCTGACAAGCACCGTCAGGAAATCGACGAGAGCCTCGACGCACAGGTACTGAGGGACGCCCAGTCCTTCCTGCAATCGGGCCAGACGCTGGAGCTGTCCTATCCGCTGAAGAACACCCAGCGCACGGTCGGTGCCGGTCTGTCATCAAGCATCGTGCGCAGGTACGGCCCGCAAGGTCCGCAAGGTCGCCTGACCCTGAAGCTGGAAGGCATTGCCGGTCAGAGCTTCGGGGCCTTCGCCACCAAGGGGCTGGTCCTCGACGTCACTGGCGAGGTCAACGACTATGTCGGCAAGGGCCTGTCGGGCGGTGAAATCCGCGTGCGCCCCTATCAATGGCGCGAGGGCCAGCAGGTCTGCGGCAACACCAC
>DLIT01000111.1:0-12512 GCA_002483865.1 Brevundimonas sp. UBA7635 | reverse complement strand
GCCGTCCGTAACTCCGGCGCAGAAGCCGTGGTCGAGGGACTGGGGGCCCACGGCTGCGAATACATGACCGGTGGTCGCGTCGTGGTTCTGGGTTCGACCGGCTGGAACCTGGCGGCAGGGATGAGTGGGGGCGAGTTGTTCGTGCTGGACCCGCATGGCCGGGCAGCCGCTTCCCTGAACGGGGACCTGGCCGGTCTTGCCCCCATAACGCCCGAGGCCGCCGACCGGTTAAGGGCCCTGGTCGAAGGTCATGCGGCCGCAACGGGATCCCCGCTCGCGCTTCGCCTGCTCGACAGCTGGGACCAAAGCCTGGCCCAGTTCATCTGCATCCTGCCCCAGACCAGCATCGCAGCCATGGTCCAGCAGGATGAGCCGCTTCTGGCCCAACCGGCCTGATCATTGCACCCATCGGGCCTCAAAAAACGACGTCGCCTTGACTTCGCCCCTTTTGAGGCCCATCTGCCCCGCATCGCACAAGGCGATAGCCAGCTTCCTGCACCGCGTGTGGGCCTTCTTCCGAAGACCTGAGTGCAGATGCAGCTGGCCTGACTCCTAAAGTCATACGTTGTCCGGACACGCGGGATGACGCCCGATCCACCCCGACGGTCCTCGTTCGCGAAGACTCCATCGGGAACGGCAGGCGTTATTCCAGCGCGCGTCGCGTTTTTGCAGGCGAAGCCTCAAAAGCCGTGCGCCACCCAGAATGCGCTTCGCCATAATGCGAAAGATTGCTCTGTGAGCCGCACTTTTGATTCCATGGGCCTGAACCCGGCCCTTCTGACTGCGCTGAAATCGGCTGGCTATGAACAGCCGACCCCGATCCAGCAAAAAGCCATTCCTCACGTCATGGAAGGCAAGGACCTTCTGGGTATTGCCCAGACCGGCACGGGCAAGACCGCCGCCTTCGCTCTGCCGATCCTGCATCGTCTGGCTGAAAGCCGCACCCCGCCCCTGCCGCGCACCACGCGCTGCCTGATCCTGTCGCCAACCCGCGAACTGGCCACCCAGATCGCTGAAAGCTTCAAGCAATATGGTGCCCACCTTGGATTCCGCGTTGCGGTTGTCTTCGGCGGCGTCAAGTACGGCCCGCAAGAACGCGCTATCCAGCAAGGCCTGGACGTTCTGGTTGCCGCCCCGGGCCGCCTGCTCGACCACGTCCAGCAAAAGACACTGGACCTGTCGCAAACCGAGATTTTCGTCCTCGACGAAGCCGACCAGATGCTGGACCTGGGCTTCATCAAGCCCATCCGCCAGATCGTCAGCCGCATCCCGGCCAAGCGCCAGAACCTCTTCTTCTCGGCTACCATGCCGTCGGAAATCGGCAAGCTGGCCGGTGAACTGCTGAAAGATCCGGTCAAGGTTCAGGTCACGCCCCAGGCCACCACGGTCGAGCGCATCAAGCAGTCGGTCGTCTGGGTCGAACAGGGCCGCAAGCGCGCCCTGCTGACCGAGCTGTTCTCTGACCCCAGCTATACCCGCTGCCTGGTCTTCACCAAGACCAAGCATGGTGCCGACAAGGTCGCCGCCTATCTGGAAGCGGGCGGCGTAGAGGCCGGTGCCATCCACGGCAACAAGAGCCAGTCGCAGCGCGAGCGCGCTCTGGAAGCCTTTAAAAAAGGCAAGCTGCGCGTTCTGGTCGCCACCGACATTGCCGCACGCGGTATCGACGTCGATAAGGTGACCCACGTGGTCAACTACGAGCTGCCCTATGTGCCCGAGGCCTATGTTCACCGCATTGGTCGCACCGCCCGTGCCGGTGCCGACGGCACCGCCATCAGCTTCGTCGCGGGTGACGAGATGAAGCTGCTGAAAGACATCGAAAAGACCACGCGCCAGAAGATCCCGGCGATCGACCGTCGTAATGACAAGGCCCTGGCCCAGCTGGACGCCTCGATCATGGCCGCTGGCGTGAATAAGAAGGCCACCCTGCCCGAACGCGAAGAGCGTGAAGGGGGCGAAGGTCGTGGTCGCAACCGCGCCCGCAACCCGCGCCGTGATGGCGTGCGTCCTGAAGGGGGCGGCCAGCCGCACCGTCAGCGCAAGGGCAACCGTGGCGGTGCCCAGGCTGAACGTCCGGTCGCAGTCTATGACCCCATGGCAAAGGAACGTCCCAAGTCCTCGGCGCGCGCCGAGCCTTCGGCCGAACCTAAGGCTGTTGACCAGATGAAGCGCCGCCCGCGTCGCCCGTCCAACGGTGGCAAGGGCTACGCCCAAAGAGGCTAGAGCACCTGAGCTCTGACGTAGAAAGCCGCTCCCGCCGTCTGGCTGGGGGCGGCTTTTTTCTGGCGCAGATTATGCTGACCCTGGCCAAAACAAAAACGGCGGCTCCGTCAGGAGCCGCCGTTTGCGTTTCAGTTCAGTCCAAGGCTCAGAACTTGATGGTGGTGCCCATCGACAAGACCAGGCCCGAGCCTTCGATGTCGCCGCGCAGGTGCGAGGTGACCAGACCGTTATAGAAGCTGCGGTCGTCGTGCATCTCGGACTTGTTCATGCCGATGTAGGTGACGGCGGCGTCAAAGACGACACCCTCGGTCACGTCGGTGCGCAGACCGACCGAATACAGGGTACGGTCAGCGTCGGGGATACGGGCGGTACGCAGCTCGTCCGTGGTCGGGGTCGGGTCATAGGCCACGCCTGCACGCAGGGTGGTCTTGTCGCTCATGGCATAGTCCAGACCGATGGCGCCGGTCGTGACGTCTTCATAGTTCTGGTGAATGACGTCGCCACCGCCCGGATAGTCAACGCGGATGGCGTCAAACTCGGACCAGCCGATGCGGTTGACCTGGGCGTTCAGGGTCAGCTTGTCGGTGACGGCGTAGCGCACGGCGGCCGAGGCGAACCACGGCGTGTTGATCGAGGCACCACCGTCAGCCTTGAAGCTGTTCGGGGCCAGCGGGCCGGTCAGGATGGTCTCGATCTCGCCTTCCAGGTCATGCTCGATGGCCGAACGATACGACAGGCCCAGGTCCCACTTGCCGTGGTGGACTTGCGCGCCGACGTTCCAGCCATAGGCGAAGCCGTCGCCTTCCAGGCGGTTCGAGCCATCGGCAAAGGTCGGAGCGAAGGCGGGCATGGCCGAGGTCAGCTTGGCCTTGACGTATTCGACGTTGACGCCAGCGCCGATGTCCAGCCAGTCGTTGACCTGATAGGCGGCGGTCAGGCCCAGATCGGCCGAACGCAGCTCGGACGTGCCGGCGTCATAGCGGGCGAAGGATTCCGGCGAATACTTGGTGGTGAAGTTGTAGGGCGCGGCGACGACCAGGCCCACGGCCAGGCGATCGGTGACCGGCGTCGCGATGGCGAAGTTCGGAACCAGGCCGTTTTCCAGCGGCTCTTCGGTCTGGCGGGCATTCATCACCGGGGCGGTGTACTGCTGACCATTGGCCGGGTTGGTGTAGGTAACGTAGGAGCCGTTGTTGGTAGCCTCGGCATCAAGGCGGATGGCGTGCAGCGAAGTCGTCACCTGACGGCCCGAGCGGGCGATCGAGGCGGCGTTCCACCACAGGGATTCAACGCCCTTGTCGGCGGTTTCACCCGAGTTCGCACGGCCCATGCCGCGCGCCGATTGTTCCTGCAGATAGAAGGAGCCAGCCAGGGCCGGAGACGCAACGCCAGCCATCAGGGCAGCGGTAAGGGCTAAGCCGCCGACGCGGGCCATGTTCCTGGGAGTCATATGTTTCACCTATATAATCCGCCCGGGCTTACTGATGTCCGGGTCCTTGTTCGGGGAGAGCGCCAAAGCTAGCAGTCTGAACGTCACTGTCATGCTGGCAGATGCAAGCAAGTCCCCTCTCGGGCCACAAAACGGCAATAGCGTGGCGAAGAAGCCTCACAATTTCACACCTTTGCGAGGTGCCGTTACGGCAACTTGATTCCATGATAACGCAGTTCGGTGGATAATTCGTGTTCCGCAACGTCAACTTCGGTTGGATTGCGCCCTCGGATCATCAGCTCGGTTCCGACCCCTTCGCATCGGGTTTCGGGCCCCGTAATGCCAAAAGGATAGCGGCCATAGGACAGGTCGGGATGGGCTTCCGACGCCCGCCATGACAAAGACGTTGTCGATCTGGAACCCCGGCACCTCCGTCACCGGATTGGCAATCAGACGCCGCCTGCCGCAATGCGCGCCATCCGGCGGTGGGCAGCATTGAAATCGTCTGAACCATAGCGGCGCGCCAGCACCGCCAGGGCATCAGGGTGTTCGGCAACCTCGACGCCAAAAGCCTGACACACGGCATCGGCGGTGATGTCGTCACGGGTTTGGGACTTGCTGTTGCATGGGCCAAAGATAGGCGTTGTTTCCTCTAGGTCACGGTCCGGTCCTGACGGGGTTGAGGTTTTGTGGTACAAGGCCCATCTGACACCCGAGCAAAAGCGCCCTTCCGCCTCTCCCCTTTTTTGCGACGGCGCACTGAAAGTTGACCATGTACGAGACGCCTGAGCTGGATTCCGAAGACTTCGTCCGCAGCCACGAAATCCGCATCCATGATGCCGCGGCCTTTGAAGGCATGCGCAAGGCTGGCCGCCTGGTAGCCGAGGCCCTCGACATGATCACCGACCACGTCAAGCCGGGCGTCACCACGGGCGAGCTGGACGACATCATCCGCGAGTTCACGCTGGAGCGCGGCGGCACGCCCGCCTGCCTGGGCTACAAGGGCTATACCAAGACCGTCTGCACCTCGATCAACCACGTCGTCTGCCACGGCATTCCCGGCGACAAGGTCCTGAAGGAAGGTGACATCGTCAACATCGACCACACGGTCATCGTCGATGGTTGGCACGGCGATTCCAGCCGCATGTATCCGGTCGGCGAAATCAATACCCGCTCCAAGAAGCTGATCGACGTCACCTATGAATCGCTGGACCTGGGCCTGGCCCAGATCAGGCCGGGCAATACCTTCGGCGACATCGGCTATGCCATCCAGAAGTTCGTCGAGGCCCAACGCATGAGCGTGGTGCGCGACTTCTGCGGCCACGGCATCGGTCGCGTCTTCCATGATGCACCGAACGTCCTGCACTATGGCCGTCGTGGCGAAGGTGCCGTGCTGAAGCCGGGCATGTTCTTCACCGTCGAGCCGATGGTGAACCTGGGCAAGCCGGGAGTGAAAGTCCTGTCCGACGGCTGGACGGCCGTAACCCGCGACAAGTCCCTGTCTTCGCAGTGCGAACACACCATTGGCGTCACCGAAGATGGCATCGAAATCTTCACCGCCTCGCCCAAGGGTCTTTTCAGACCGTCGTTCTGAGTTAGTCTCCCTCAAGGGGGAGGCTGATGCTCGATCAACCACCAAAGACGCCAGGCCCAAAGCCGCATCACGCTGGCCATCGCGAGCGCCTGCGTGATCGTGCGCGCCAGGCCGGGCTGGGCAACCTGCCCGACTATGAGCTGCTGGAACTCTTCCTGTTCCGCAGCCAGCCCCAGGGTGACGTCAAGCCGATCGCCAAGGCCCTTCTGACACGGTTCGGGTCGCTGGCCGCCATCCTGGCAGCCTCGGTCGAGGATATGATGACGGTGCGGGCCGAGGACTCACGCGGCCGCTCCAAGGGGATCGGGGCTGAAACCGCCCTGGACCTCAGCGCCCTGCACGAGGTGGCGCGGCGCATCACCAAGGAAGAAGCCAACAAGCGCACGGTGATTTCCTCATGGTCGGCCCTTCTGGCCTATGTTCGCCTGTCCATGCAGCATGAACCGCGTGAACAGTTCCGCGTCCTGTATCTCGACAAGAAGAACCAGCTGATCCTGGACGAGGTTCAGAACCGGGGCACGGTCGATCATGCCCCGGTCTATCCGCGCGAGGTCGTACGCCGGGCCCTGGAGCTGTCGGCCAGCGCCATGATCATCGTCCACAATCACCCTTCGGGCGACCCGACGCCCAGCCGCGCGGATATCGACATGACCCGCCAGATCATCGAGGCGGCCCGCGCTCTTTCCATCGAGATTCACGACCACCTGATCGTCGGCCGTCAGGGCGTGGCCAGCTTCAAGCAACTGGGACTGATGTGACCACGCTCATCACCGACCGCCTGTGCCTCACCCCCGTCACCATCGCGGACATGCCCGACCTGGTGAAGTTGTGGAGCGATGCCGACTTCAGCCGCTTTATCATCGGCCGTGGCCTCAGTGAGGAAGAGGTCTGGTTCCGCTGCCTGCGCGACATCGGTCATTGGCAGGCTTTGGGACACGGCAACTGGTCAATCCGCGAGATTGCCACGGGCGACTATGTCGGCAGCGTCGGAGTGCTGGACTATCGCCGCGACATGACCCCCGCCTTTAACGCGCCCGAACTGGGTTGGGGCATTGCCCCGCGCTTCCAGGGCAAGGGTTTGGCCTTTGAAGCGGTCCAGGCGGCCCTGAAATGGACCGACACCGAACGCGGCGCACCGCGTACCGTCTGCATGATCGCGCCCGATAACCGGGCCTCGATCCGCCTGGCCGACAGGCTGGGATACAGCCCTTATACCACCACCACATACAAGGACGCCGACGTCACCCTGTTCGAAAGGCTGAATCCGTTGGCAACCTGACCCCCGTGCCGACTTAGGCTATGAGGACCTAGTTTTTGTTTTTAGCTTACCTGAGAGTGCCGCCATGCCCATGTCCGCCGATGTCTTGCATCAGCACCTGATCGAAGCCTTCCCCGATGCTGATATCGCCATCGAGGACCTGGCTGGCGATGGCGACCATTATCGCGCCCGGATCGTATCAAATGCCTTCCGGGGCGTCTCGCGCGTCAAACAGCACCAGATGGTTTATGCTGCCCTGAAGGGCCAGATGGGCGGTGAGCTTCACGCCCTGGCGCTGGAGACCTCGGCCCCCATCGAGGCGGCCTGACCATGCGATACCGCCCCATTGGTTCATCCGGCGCGGCGGTATCCACGCTTTGCCTCAGCCTGGGCCGGTCGCATATGGCCCAGGGACCCGCCGCGCTCAGGGATCTGATCTTCGCGGCGCTGGAGCAGGGCATCAACGCCTATCATCTGGACTGTGCCGACGCCGACCTTTTGTCAGCCGCGGGCCAGGCCTTCAGCCATGTCGAACGTCGCCTGCTTTGGGTCAGCCTGACTCTCGGCTCAGGCGGCAACTTGCGTGAGCGTCAGGGCGTTTTTTCACCGCAAAGCCTTCGCCAAACCCTGGAAGCCAGTCTTCAGACGTCTAAATTGGGCTGGATCGACGTGGCGGTTCTCGACGAACCCGCCGAGAACGAGCTCCCGTTGAGCTCACTCCAGGCGCTCAAGGCCATGCGCAGCAGTGGTCAGGTGCGCCTGCTGGGTATTCGCGGCGACAGCGCCATCATGGACACCTATCTGTCGACCGGTGCGTTCGATGCCCTTTTCACCCCCTTCTCAATCGAGGCCGACTGGCAGATTCGTTCACGTCTGCGTGCGGCGCAAAAGCGCGACATGGCCATCTTCATCTATGACTATCAGGGCAAGCTGGAACTGTCGGCAGCCAGACCAAGCGCGGCCTTGCCGGGTCGCAGACCGGGTTTGTTCGGGATGATGGGACGCAAGTCCCCCATCGATGAGACAGCCAACCACCCCTTTGCCTTCCTGCACACGACGCCGAGCTGGACGGCTGAGGAAATCTGCCTTGCCGTGGCGCTCACCGAGCCTTCCGTCGCCAGCGCCCTGGTGGTTGTTTTTGACAGGCAGGGGCTGGAAAACCTGGCCAAGGTTCCTGAACGCCACCTGCCGGCAGGGCTTTCCGCCCAGATTGAGATGGCCCGCGTCGGCTGATCGGCTGTCGGACCGCCGGACAGCATAAAGCCCTGCGGCTTTGGGCAGCAGGGCTTTGTGATTTGGGTGCGGGAGCAGGATTTGAACCTGCGACCTTCAGGTTATGAGCCTTTAGGCCGATTCCTACGCCATGGTGTCCGGCGGTATCCGTTGACGCGCCCCGACCCTACGATCAAAACCGGCGCGCTGGACGAAGTTCGCCGTTTCCACGCTCCAACACGCCACAGCGTCCGCCAAATGATTCCGGCGCGCGCATCAGAGGGCAGTGGACCTGGGTCTGTTATCCCGAGCCCTGGAAAAGTTCAAATCGTCAGCTGGAGCCTGGCAGGAATGAGCCTCCAAATCGTGGATTGCCCCGGTGACGGACAACATGCACGGTTGTCGCCAGCACTATTCATCGGGCCTCTCCTCGCCCGCGCAATTTTCGCGCGAAACCAAAGAGAAGAGACATGTCGCAATCCAACCCGAGAGCCATCCAACTGCTGCGCACCGCTGAAGCAGCCGAACTGTTGGGCCTGTCCGGCAGGACGCTTGAAAAACACCGGACCTACGGAACGGGCCCCGTCTATCGCAAACTCGGCGGCAGAGTCGTCTACGATATCGCCGATCTCCAGGTTCGGGTCGACAAGGGGCGTCGCGCCTCAACCTCAGACTTTGGCACGGATACGGTCTACCCTGCCAAGCGCATGACGCGGAAATAGCCAAGTCAAAGCTGAGATGGCGCCCCGTGGTTTGGGTAAATCCAACCCGAACCACGGGCTATAATCTTCGCCCCTATCGGTCGGCGATTCGCAAATGCGCCAAGAGCATACGTAATCGGGCAGTACTGCGAAAAGGCCCCCTGAGGTTTTGATTGTTGAACCGCGCCGCCCTGGTAAGACGACGTTGGCGACAACGTGGTCAAGATGGTGCTTCTGAGTGAATTTTCCGCAATCATTAACGCGTGAAAGCGAACGGCGCAGTCGGGGCTAAAGACGTTCCGGTCTAACCTCGGCCCTGACCTGCATCCTGCGCAACACTCCAGAGAGATGACGATAGAGAGAAGTAATTAAGGAAATGTATCACTTATAATCAATAAAAACGGTTCAACACCGTTGGAGATCGAGCAAATACTTCTTCTGGTACGAAGTAGTCTGCTAATAATTCATCTGCCGGGTTGTGAGCATACGGTGAAAAGTCCGTTACGCCCTCTTCGCGAAGTACCTCTTCATCAATAAAGAAGTTGCCCGTGCAGGATCGCGACGGCTTCTTGAAAATCGCGTAGGCGGCGTCGGCTACAATCTCCGGTTTGCGCGGCGCCCCCCGCTCCGTGCCGATGACATTGCGGACTGCCGCCGTATCGATGGCGGTTAGGGGCCAGAGCGAATTCACGGCGATGCCGCTCTCAGCAAATTCACCAGCATGGCCCAAGGTGCACAGGCTCATGTTGAACTTGGCGATGGTGTAGGCCACGTGGGGCGCAAACCACTTCGCCTGCATATCGAGCGGCGGAGACAGGTTAAGGACATGGGGATTCTCTGCCGCGACCAAAAATGGCGCGGCGGCGCGGGTGCAGAAGAATGCTCCCCGACCGTTGATCTGATCCATCAGGTCATAGCGCTTGGCATCGGTCGCGGCGGTGTCCGTAAGCGAAATCGCGCTGGCGTTATTCACCAGTATGTCGATCCCACCGAAGGTGTCGGCCGTTTTCTTCATAGCCGCCGCGATCTGATCTTCGAAACGAACGTCGCCGATAATGGCGAGACTCTTTCCACCCGCCGCCTCGATCTCCGCCGCAGCGGTGAAAACCGTTCCTGGCAATTTGGGATGAGGCTCGGCGGTCTTTGCGAAGATCGCCACGTTGGCGCCGTCTCGCGCCGCTCTCAGCCCGATGGCCAGACCGATCCCGCGTGATCCGCCGGTGATAAATAGCGTCTTGCCCTTGAGATCCATAACGCCCCCTTCCTGTCCACTCTGGACACCTACTCTTCGTTCTATATGCTACCTATCAGTAGGAGACATCATGGTCCAGCCGGAATCCCCCTGGAAGCCGAGACACGATCGTTCGAAGGAACGAGATGCCAAGCGCGAAGCGGTGCTGCTCGCGGCGGCGAGCGCATTCAATGAGAACGGCTTCCACAACACGTCGCTGGACGAGATTGCGGCTCGGCTGAATGTCTCTAAACCGACAGTCTACTATTATGGGGTCAGCAAGGAGGCCTTGCTTTCGGCTTGCTATCTCGCCGCGCTGGGTCTGCTCGACGATGTGACGCAGCGTACCGGACCGCAAACCGCGACAGGGGAATCCCGGCTCTGGATTCTGATCGTGGCTTATGCCGAAGCCATTCTATCGGTCTATGGCCGATGCCTTACACGAGTTCCCGACAATAGCCTCTCAGCGCCTTTGCGTGAGGAAGTTCGTCGCCTGAAACGCACGGTGGATGATCGCATCCGCGCTGTCCTGTCCGATGGCGCATCCGACGGATCTCTGAGGCCGACAGACCCCAAGCTAACCGCGTTCGCTATTGCCGGAGCCCTGAATGCGGCCGCTCTTTGGTTTGAGGACGACGGGCCTCATTCACCGAGGCAGATCGGCGAGCACTATGCAGATCTTTTCACAAACGCCTTGAGATCGACCTGACGGTCACCTCCCACATCTTGGAGCCGATATGAAACTGACTTCCTTTGATTTCCCAGTAGCGGCTGTCGTCACAGGCGGCGCCTCTGGGCTAGGAGAAGCTGCGGCTCGCTCCCTCGCCGCACGAGACGTCAAAGTTGCGATATTCGACATGAACGCCGAGCGGGGCGAACGCATTGCGGGGGAGATTGGTGGTGTTTTTTGCAGGGTGGACGTCACCTCCGACGCGGAAGTCGACGCGGCGTTCGAAACGGCGCGCGCTGTACATGGACAAGAGCGGATCCTGATCAATTGCGCCGGTATCGTTTCCGGAGCCAAGACCGTTAGCCGTAACCGCGAGACCGGCGCCCTGTCTCATTTCCCACTCGAAATTTTTGATCGGACGATCCGAGTAAACCTCATCGGGACGTACCGTTGCATCGCCAAAGCAGCCGTTGGAATGGCGACGCTCGCTCAGCTGGAGGATGGGGAGCGCGGGATTATAATCAACACGGCCTCCGTGGCCGCTACCGACGGCCAGATTGGCCAGGCAGCCTACGCGGCGTCAAAAGCGGGCGTCGTGGGCCTGACGCTTCCGGCGGCTCGCGACCTCGCGGGCGAAGGAATTCGGGTCAACACCATTCTTCCCGGCATATTCCAGACGCCGATGATGGCCAGTCTTCCAGCAAATGTTCAGGATTCCCTGGCCGCTAACATCCCATTTCCAAAGAGACTCGGCATTGGTGAGGACTACGCCTCGCTGGCGCTTCACATCGTCGAAAATGTCTATCTTAATGGCGAATCCTTCCGTCTAGACGGCGCGGTGCGCCTGGCTCCGCGCTGACCGATGGAACGATTTCAAACCCTCATTGTGGAGCAGGAAGCCGGCTATCTGGTCGTCCGAATTCATCGACCCGAAGCGCTCAATGCGCTGAACAACCAGGTCATGGATGAACTCACCGCCGTATTATCCGCCGCAGAAGCGGACGACGAAGTGCACGCCGTTGTGCTGACTGGATCCGATAAAGCGTTCGCAGCCGGCGCCGACATCAAGGAAATGGCGTCTAAAACCTACGCCGAGGCTTTTCGCGAGAATTTCGTGACCCGCAACTGGGAGGCTGCGGCGCGATTTCGCAAACCCATCATCGCCGCTGTCGCCGGCTTTTGCCTCGGCGGCGGTTGTGAACTCGCAATGATGTGCGACATCATCATCGCTGCCGAAACAGCCAAGTTCGGTCAGCCTGAAATCAACCTTGCAGTCACGCCGGGCGGCGGCGGCACTCAGCGCCTCACTCGCGCGATAGGTAAGGCGAAGGCGATGGATATGGTGCTGACAGGGCGCATGATCGGCGCGGTCGAAGCGGAGCGCGCAGGTCTCGTCGCGCGCATTACACCTCTTGATACCTATCTTGCAGAAGCCAAGAGCATCGCCGAGCGGATCGCGCGCCAGTCGCCCTTGGCGGTATTGATGAACAAGGAGATGGTCGATGCGGCTTTTGAAACAACGCTCGCCCAAGGCGTCCTGTTTGAACGACGCCTGTTTCACTCATTGTTCGCCTTTGACGATCAGACTGAAGGGATGGCGGCTTTCATCGAGAAAAGAGCGCCCAACTTCGTCGGGCGGTGAGATTCGGCACCCGTTTCTCAGCGCCGAGTTACTCTCGATTAGATATATTCCTACACAAAACTCATAACCGCCGCTTGTTGCGGTGAGGAGATCTCATGAAAATACTCGTCCCGGTGAAACGGGTGATCGACTCCAACGTCAAGGCTCGCGTGAAAGCGGACCAGACCGGCGTCGACCTCGCCAACGTCAAAATGAGCATGAACCCCTTCGACGAAATCGCCGTCGAAGAGGCTGTTCGGCTCAAGGAAGGCAAGGAGCATCACGCCGCAGGCACGGCGACCGAGATCGTCGTCGTCTCCATCGGCGCGACCCAGGCCCAGGAAACCATCCGCACCGCCCTGGCCATGGGCGCGGATCGCGGCGTCCTGGTGCAGTCGGACGCGGACCTGGAGCCCCTGGCGGTGGCCAAACTGCTGAAGGCCGTCGTGGACGAGGAGAAGCCCGACCTGGTGCTGATGGGCAAACAGTCGATCGATGGCGACAACAACGCCGTGGGCCAGATGCTGGCCGCCCTGCTGGACTGGCCGCAAGCCACCTTCGCCGGCAAGCTGG
>DLIT01000042.1 GCA_002483865.1 Brevundimonas sp. UBA7635 | reverse complement strand
GCCGTCATGGACAATGGCTGGACCGTGGGGGCCATCGTGGGCGTCAACAGTGTCGGCTCAGTCGTGGCCCCTGGCGGCAAGAGCTTCTGGGCCGCGCCCTTCGAGATCGGCGATGAGTTCGGCGGCCTGGGGGCTGCGGGCCTGTCGGCCGCCGCCGAGGACTGGGGCCTGTCCAAGTTCAGTCCTCGCCCGCGCGAGAACACGACCATTGCCTGCATCGCCACCGATGTGGCCCTGACCCGCGTCGAGTGCCAGCGCCTGGCCATCATGGCCCAGGACGGCATGGCCCGCGCCATCCGCCCCGCTCACGCGCCTTTTGACGGCGACACCCTGTTCTGTCTGTCCACCAGCAAGAAGGTCATCGACAACCCGGCTCTGCGTCAGGTCGCAGTGGCCCAGTTGGGCAATGTCGCCGCTGACGTCCTGGCCCGCGCCATCGCTCGCGGCGTCTATCACGCCACCAACTATCAGGGTGAAACCGGCAAGACCTGGAAGGACCTCTAGGCCTCAGGTTCGCGGCCAAAGCGCCACTTCATGATCAGGACCCCGGTCGCCATGACCAGGGCGCAGGCGTTGGCGATGGTGACTGGCCAGGCCTGTATCAGCACGCCATAGACCACCCACAGAACAAAACAGGTCACCGTCAGGGAATAGGTTTTTAGCGAGACGCTGGAAGCGTCACGCGTCTTCCATATCTTCAGCATTTGCGGGGCAAAGCTGGTGATCGAACACAGGGCAGCGGCCGTTCCCACGACATTGGCCACCCACTCAGCCAAGAGCGTGGCCTTTCGGATGGCCCCGGCCGAGATGCTTGCTGCCCCTGAACCCTGCCGAACGTGCCGGCTTTCCCGAATGGATCTCCCCGGCCCGGGCCAATACTAGAACAACACAGGCGATGAAGGTCCACGGACGACCGGTTATCCTGGCCGCAGCGCTGGCGAAGCGCACAAAGTGCTTTTCCATTTCCCACCCGGTTGCACCGATACCCCTCCTCAATCCCGCCCTGCGGGAGAGGTTCCGTGCGCGCAGGCGTCAACCCGCTCGGCGCAAGTCATGGCAAAGTTCAAGGGGCGCGCCCCCCTCGGCCGCGCCCCTGATTCCTACCCTGGCTTCTGCGCCTAGTTTACGGCGCGGGTGCCGATGGTGCGGTCCAGAAAATCCAGATAGGTCCGCCACTGGTGAAGTTGGCGGTCATTGCCGCGGATGCCGTGGCGCTGACCCGGATAGAGCATGGTCTCGAAAGGAATGCTCTTTTCCTGAAGGGCGTTCAGCACGCGAGTGGTGTTCTCGAAAATCACATTGTCATCCGCCATGCCGTGCATCAGCAGCAACCGACCCGTCAGATTGTCCAGGCGGTTATTGACGTCCGAGGCGGCATAGCCTTCGACATTCGCCTGCGGCGTCGACATGTAACGCTCGGTATAGCCAGTGTCATACAGGCTCCACTCGGTCGGTGGCGCACCGGCGAGAGCTGCGGCCAGACCCATCTTCGGCTCGGTCAGCGCCATCAGGCTCATGAAGCCACCATAGGACCAGCCCATCATGGCGATGCGGTCACTGTCCACATAAGGCAGGCTTCGCAGATAGTTGGCACCGATGACCTGATCCTCGATCTCGGGCTGGCCCATCTTCAGATACAGCGCCTGCTTGAAGGCTGCCGAACGGTCGCCCTCGCCACGGTTGTCCAGACGGAAGACGATATAGCCCGCCTCGGTCAGCAGTTGGGTGGTGGCAGGTTGCCACGAACGCTTCACACCGCCGCCCGACGGACCGCCATAAACCTGCATGACGACAGGATATTTCCTCGACGGGTCAAAGTCCGGCGGCGTGGTCATCTGCCAGACCAGGGTGTGACCATCGCTTTCCAGCGTACCGAAGGTCGGCTTTTGCTGGCGCTCGGCGAACGGCCAGAACGGATGGCCCGGTTCCAGCCTGTTCTCTTCGATCCAGCGCACGCGGGTGCCGTCGATGGAATACAGCGCCGACTGCGACGGCGTGTTCAGGTCCGAATAGTTGCCGACATAGGCCGTGCCGGTGCCATTGACCGATGCCGACCACCACCCGCCGCGCGGGGTGATCTCGGTCGGGGTGACGGTGCGTTTCAGGCTGGCCTTGAACAGCTGCTGCTCGATCGGCAGTTCCTTGCCGTCACGCATGGAGGCGGTGAAGAAGACCTCGCCCGTGTCCTGATTGACGCCGTCCAGCGATTTGACCGGATAGTCGCCGCGCGTGATGGCGCGGATGCGACGGCCGTCCTTGTTGTACAGGTACAGGTGGTTCCAGCCGGTTTCCTCGCTGGACCAGATGAAGTTGCCGTCCTTCAGCGCCTTGAAATCGTGGGTCAGTTCGACCCAGGCATCCGAGGTCTGGCTGGCGATCACGCGGCTTGCGCCCGTGGCCGGATCGACGCTGAGCAGGTCCAGCGTCTTCTGGTCGCGCGACAGGCGCTGCACATAGGCGACCGAGCCGTCCGTGGCCCAGTTCACGCGGCCCAGATAGATGTCCCTGTTATCGCCCAGATCGACCTGGACACGGTTGCCCGTGGTCACATCGTGGATGAACAGCTCGACCACGGCATTGGGGCGGCCCGCACGCGGATAGCGTTGCTCGACCACCGAGGCCCCACCGCCCGAAATATCCAGACGCGGAATGATGTCCACGGTCGATTCATCGGTGCGTTGCAGGGCGATGTGGCGCTCGGTCGGGCTCCACCAATAGCCGGTGTCGCGGTCCAGCTCTTCCTGGGCGATGAACTCGGCCGTGGCCCAGGTAATCAGGTCCTTGCCCTCTGTGGTGATGGCCTGTTCGGCCCCCGTCTCGAGGTTGACGACATACAGGTTCTGGTCGCGCACGAAGCTGACGAACTGGCCCTTGGGCGAGACCTTGGCGTCGATCTCGTCGGCGGCGGTCTCGGTCAGGCGGCGCACGCTGCCATCGGCGCGGCTGGCCAGGAAGATGTCGCCTTCCAGCGGGGCCAGGATATAGCGGCCCTGTTCGTCCCAGCTGTATTCCACCACCCCGCGCTGCGAGATGCGCATGCGTTCACGGCGGGCCTTCTCGGCTTCGGACAGCTCGCCGGCATCCGGCACGAGGGCGCGGGCGTCCACCAGTTTGAAGGGCTCGCCACCGGCGACGGGTGCGGCCCACAGGTCCAGCACATCCACGTCATCCTCGCGCGAGCGCAGG
>DLIT01000010.1:7433-16525 GCA_002483865.1 Brevundimonas sp. UBA7635 | reverse complement strand
CGAACTGTTCCACGACAAGCACAAGGCTCCCATCCGTAGCGCCTATGAGGCGCTGTGCGAGAACCTGAAGCAACTGGCCGAAGCCTGAAACCGGCCTGATCCCTAACCCTTCATCACATTCTGGATGTTGATGATCGCCGGGCCCAGGATAACGATGAACAGGACCGGCAAGAAGAAGATGATCATCGGCACCGTCAGCTTGGCCGGAAGAGCTGCGGCCTTCTTCTCGGCGGCAGAGAGACGCAGGTCGCGGTTTTCCTTGGCCATGATCCGCAAGGCGTTGCCCAGGGGCGTGCCATAGGTCTCGGCCTGGGTCATGGCAGTCGCAACAGCCCGGATGCCCGGATGATTGGTCCGCCGCGCCATGCCATCATAGGCCATGCGCCGGTCGGGCAGATAGGACAGCTCGGCCGAAAGCAGGCTCAGCTCCTCGGCCAACTCGATCGACTGGGTGCCGACCTCCTGGCTGACCTTCTGGATGGCCGCCTCGATTGACATGCCAGATTCCACACAGATCAGCAGCAGGTCCAGCGCATCGGGAAAGGCTGCGACAATGGACTGGCGACGCGCGGCAATACGGTTCTGCAGATAGACATTTGGTGCGTAGAAGCCCGCCGCGAAGGCAAATACCAGGGCACACAAGCGCAACAGGCTCGACTGGCCATGGTCATTGATCAGAAAAAGATAGAGGGCCGCCAGAACCAGAAAGACAAATGGCAGGGCCAGGCGAAAGAAGTAAAAGGTGGTGACTGGCCTCTGCCCCCGGAACCCGGCCTGGGCCATCTTGTCGGTCACGGTGGGGTCTTCAAGCAGCTTGGACAGGTTGAGGCGCTCGACCACCTTCTGCTTGAAGCCCCCGTCCTGCTGGCGCAGGCTGCCGTGGCCAGGCTTCAGAGCCTGGCGTGACCGGCGGCGCAGGTCCTCGCGCCGCTGCGAGACGGCCTTCATCCGCTTGTCCAACCGCGCTCCGCCCATCATCGGGCTGGCCACAGTGACAATGCTGGCAAAGACCGCGATGCCGACGCCAATGCTGAGCAGATTGCCCAGATCGGTGATGAACAGCATGAACTCGCCCATCTGCGCCTCCCGTCAGAACTTGAACGAAATCATGCGTTTCATCACGAAGATGCCGAGCGCCATCCAAAGAGCAGCCCCCAGAAGCATGAAGTTGCCGCGGACATCGGTGAACAGCAGGCTCATGTAGCCGGGGCTGCTGATCATCACGAGCAGCATCACCCCAGGCGGCAGCGAGCCGATGATGCCAGCAGAGGCGATGGCTTCGGACGACATGGCCTTGATCTTCTCGCCCATCATGCGGCGGGCCCGCAGGACCGTGGACAGATTGGTCAGGGCCTCGGCCAGATTGCCGCCGGTCTTCTGCTGGATCGCGATGACGATGGCGAAGAACTTCAGCTCTGGCGTGGGGATGCGGCCGTACATCTTCTCCAGCGCCTCGGCCAGGGTCAGGCCTACACCCATCCCGTCGACCAGAACCTGAAACTCGGTGCCCAGAGGCTTGGGGCTTTCGCGGGCGATGATCTTGAACCCGTCATGGACCGGAAGGCCGCTCTTGATGCCCCGCACCAGCACATCGACGGCATCAGGAAAGGCCAGGGAAAAGGCCTTCATCCGCTTCTTGCCCATCATGCCGACGATCCAGCGTGGCAAACCCAGCCCGGCCGCGATCCCCAGCCCCAGGGCCAGTAGCGGGTTCTGGGTCAGAACAAAGCCCATCAGGGCGGCGAACAGGCCAAGGCCTGCACTGGCCATCATGAAGGCACCCGGAGAAATCGCCAGATCGGCCTGCTTCAGCTTCGAGGCCAGGGTCAACCGCGCCTTGCGGTCACGCCGGTCCACCTCGCGCAGCTGCAGCAGGATCTGCTTGCGGCGGGCCTCAGGCGTGTTGGCCGGGGCGCGCTTGGTATCCTTTTCCAGCGCGGTGGTGCGCAGCGATTTGGCACGCTTGACTGCCTGACCCGAACCGCCGTCATCGCCACTGACCAGCACCCAGCCGACGCTGCCGATCATCACAAAGGCCAGGAAGGCTGCAATTATGGCAAGCATGGCCTACTCCGCCGCATCAAGGGCTTCGGCTAGTTCGCGTTCCAAGCCATAATAGCGGGCGCGATCCCAGAAGCGCGGACGGGCAATGCCGGTAGAGCGATGGCGGCCCAGGATCTTGCCCTGGGGGTCTTCGCCGTTGATCTCATAGACAAACAGGTCCTGAGTGACGATCACGTCGCCTTCCAGTCCCACGACCTCGGTCACGTGGGTGATGCGACGCGAGCCGTCACGCATGCGCGCAGCCTGGACTATGACGTCGATCGAGCCAACGATCATCTCGCGGATCGTCCGTGACGGCAGGCCATAGCCGCCCATGGTGATCATGGACTCCATCCGGCTGATCGCCTCACGCGGGGAGTTGGCGTGCAAGGTGCCCATCGAGCCATCGTGGCCGGTGTTCATCGCCTGCAGCAGGTCAAAGGCCTCGGGGCCACGCACCTCGCCGACGATGATCCGCTCGGGACGCATTCGCAGACAGTTCTTGACCAGGTCGCGCATGGTGATCTGGCCCTGGCCTTCCAGGTTGGGCGGACGGGTTTCCAGGCGAACCACGTGGGGCTGTTGCAACTGAAGCTCGGCGGCGTCCTCACAGGTGATGACACGCTCGGTCGGATCGATGAAGGCGGTCAGAGTGTTCAAAAGCGTCGTCTTGCCCGAGCCCGTGCCGCCCGAAATCAGCACATTGCAGCGGGACGCTCCGATGACGCCCAGGACCCGGGCCCCCTCGGAACTGATGGAGTTGAACTCCACCAGGTTGCGCATTGTCAGCTTGTCCTTCTTGAACTTGCGGATGGTCAGGGTCGGGCCGTCGATGGCCAGGGGCGGGGCGATGACGTTGACGCGCGAGCCATCAGGCAGGCGGGCGTCGCAGATCGGACTGCTTTCATCGACGCGGCGACCGACCTGGCTGACGATCCGCTGGCAGATGTTCATCAGCTGGGCATTGTCGCGGAAGCGGACATTGGTCAGCTGGGTCTTGCCGTCAACTTCGATGAAGACCCGGCCCGCGCCATTGACCATGATGTCGGCGATGTCGTCGCGCGCCAGCAAAGGCTCCAGCGGCCCATAGCCCAGGACGTCGTTCAGGATGTCCTGGACCAGGTGCTCCTGCTCGGCCACCGACATCGAGACATTCTTGATGGCCACCAGTTCGGCCACGATGTCGCGGATTTCCTCGGACGCCGCCCGGGTGTCCAGCTGTGCCAGCTGGGCCAGGTCGATGGTGTTCATCAGGGCGTTGAAAATCGTCGACTTGGTCGTGTGGTAATAGTCCGAGTGTTCCTGGACTATCTCGGCAACAGCCTGGGCCTTGCGCAGCTGTTCCAGGCCGGGGGTAGCGCGCGGTCCCTTGGACGGGCCACCCGGAACGGGGCCCCGCGCTCCCTCTGCGCTGCTGGCGGGTGCGCTATGGACTGGACCTGGTGTCGAGGCCGCGGCTGGCGACCCGGCTTCATGCGGCCCAACCAATTCCAGTTCCTCGGGGGAAAATGCGTCCACGGGCTCCAGCAGGTTTACGTTGGGCCGCGCGGCTGCCTCAGCCGGAAGCGGCATCAGATCAAGGGAACCTGCAGGCCGAGCGCGCTTGCCGAACATAAGCTATTTCTTCTTGCCGAACAGCGAGGCCAACAACGACCCGGCCGCCCTGCTCTTACCTTGCGGACGAACCGAGGCCGCCGGCAACTCGCGACAGGAGACGATCTGAGCCAGGGTTTCAAATGCCTCGGCCGAACGTGACCTGGCCCCGGTATCGAGGATCATCTGGCCGTTATTGGCGGCGGCCCCGAACAGCTTGGCATCAAACGGAATGCTGAGGCTGGGATGGATACCCAGGGCTGCCCCGAAGTCCTTGGCCGGTATCTCCGGGCGTCCGGGCATGCCGACCTGGTTCAGGATCAGGCGCGGCGGGGCATCATTGGGACGGCCCTGACGGATCACATCGACCATGTTCTTGGCATTGCGCAGGCTGGCCAGGTCGGGGGTGGCCACCACCACGACCTCGTCGGCCGAGACCAGGGTGCCGCGCATCCACGAGCACCACATATGGGGCAGGTCCAGCACGACAAAAGGCGCGGTCGAGCGGATGCGGCTGGTGACCTCTTCAAAGGCTTCGGGCCGGATGTCCCAGTCGCCGTCCAGGGTGGCCGGGGCGGCAAACAGGCTGAGCCGATCGGTGCAGCGCGCCATCATCCGGTCCAGCAGGGTGGCATCCAGGCGATCGGGCTGACTGAGCGCATCGGCCACGCCACTCAGCGGGTCCTGGTTGAAGTCCAGCCCCGCCGTGCCAAAGGGCAGGTCATAGTCGACGATGACCGTATTGACCCCGATCCGCTCGCTCAGCGCATAGGCGGTATTGTGAGCCACGGACGAGGCACCGGTCCCGCCGCGCGCGCCCACAAAGGCAATGGTGCGCCCGACAAAGGGCTGGGCCGGGTCGGCAAACAGGCCATCAATGGCCGAGATCAGCTGCAGCGGCTGGATCGGCGCAACCAGGTATTCGCTGACCCCACGACGCATCAGCTCACGATAGAGCTGGATGTCGTTGGTCGCCCCGATGATGATGACCTTGGTGCCGGTGTCGCAAACCTCGGCCAACTGATCGATCTGGTCCAGCAGGCTGGACGCATCGGCCATGCTCTCGACAATGATCAGCGGCGGCGTGTTCTCGTGCCTATAGGCCGCAATGGCCGCAGGGATGCCGCCGATGCGAATCTGGGTGGTCGCGCGCGACATACGGCGATCCTGGCCGGCCCGCTCGGCCGCCGCCAAGCTGTCCTGCCGATCCGCGAAGACATGGATGGTGATGCGCGGAATCTGGACCTCATGGCCGACGCCTGACGCCATCAGTGACTGGCTGGCCGGAATGATCGGCATCATCCCGGACGTCTGAGATTGAACGGAGATTGGGCCGGGGGACTCTGTCTCCGTCGGCGGCCGAACGGGCTGCATGGCCGCGGGCGCAGGTTTATCAAGCAGGTCGACCACGTCAAAGGCGGCCGCAGCCCCTGCAAAGGCATGCGGTTCAGGGGCCGACAGGCCCACTTCCAGGCCACCAAAGGGGCCCGGCGACAAGGGCGCGGGATCTGACGGTGCCAGTCCAAGAGCCGCCTCGGTATCGGCGACCAGCCTGGCCACCGGATTGATCGTCGCCGCAATAGGCGGGGCCGGGGCCGCGCCGCCTGCCTGACGGGGCTCCGTCGCAGAAGCGCGGGCTCCAGCGACGGGACGAGCCAGGAAATCATCGTCGGCTTCAAAGCCATCCAGATCTTCAAGGTCGCTGACGTTGAAGCTATCGGTCAGGAGCGTCATTCCACAGCCTGCGAAATTCGGGTGTCGGACAGACGGGCTTCGGCCTGGGCCGAGGTCGGGGTTCCGGCGACATAGTGTTCAAAGACAACAGCACGGCGGCTGGCGTCCGCCGGAGTCATGGCGCGCGGCGCGATCATGTCACGCGGATTGCTGATCTGCGCGGCCAGGTTGGCGGTGACGGCGCAGCCGAAATTGGCCGAGGAGCGGTTGTCGCCAGTCCGACCCAGGTTCCCCCACGCCGTGCCACAGCGCGGCACCACCGCCTGGACAGTTTCAAATCCAGTCAGGACCGGCGCACGGGGCGACGGTGCATGATAGCTGGCCACGCGGATACGCTCGGCCGGGATGCCTGCCCTTTCCAGCGCCTCGCGGATTCCCCAGGCCATCGAGGCGGCGGCTGGATCCCCGCCCCCCGGGGCTTCGATCACCACATCAGGGGCACCCGACCGGACGAAACGGGTGACCAGGCTGTCCAGGGCCGCCTGCTGGGTCGCGGATAGACCCGTCTCGTGAACAGCCAGGGCAATCCGGTCCAGGCCAGGCTCGACCTGCAGCGCATAGCGCGCCGTGGGCGTCAGCGGAGCCGCGCCACCCAGGCTGGCGGGGCCCCCGACACAGCCGCTGATCAAACCAACGGCGACCAGCACCACACCTGCGGACATCAGACGACGAAGGGGTCGGGTCATGGCGCTCATTCGATCACATAGCCCACGGTGCCTTGCCAGGCGGAGCCGTCCGTCACCGTGGCGGCGGGGGTGCCATAGGCCTGGTTCAATTGGCCAAAGAAGAGTGCAGAGGCATCGTCGGCAATCTGCAGACCATCCGCCGGCGTCTGGAGCTGGTCAGGCGAGGTGGGGCTGACGATATAGGGCTCGACGATGACGACCAGCTCGGTCTCGCCCATCAGGTAGTCGCGCGAGCGGAACAGGGACCCCAGCACCGGCAGGTTGGTCATGCCCGGCAGGGATTCCACCGACTGCCGGGTGCTTTCCTGCAGCAGGCCCGCGATCATCATCGCTCCACCAGAGGGGATTTCGACCGTGTTCTCGCTTCGCCGAACGCTGAGACCTGGCAGGGTCACCGACTGGGGCGTGCCCGCCCCGATGGTAATGCCACCATTGGAAGTCAGGTCCGACACCTCGACCTTGATCTGGAGATTGATCCGGCCCTCGCTCATGACCACCGGGCGGAAGGCGAGCGCAACGCCATAGGGCTTGTATTCCACGGTGATCTGGCCGTCGCGGTCGCGGCTGGCAGGCACCGGAAATTCCCCCCCGGCCAGGAAGCTGGAGGCTTCGCCGTTGACAGAGGTCAGGTGCGGTTCCGCCAGGGTGCGCACCAGGCCCACCCGCTCAAAGGCTTCCAGACAGGCGTTGGCGTTGGTGCCGCGGACAAGATTGTAGGCCGTCGAGGCGACACCGGTCAGGACATTGCTGAGCGTGGTCGCGCCGCCCGGCTGGGGGGTCGTGGTGGTCGTGTTTTCTGTCCACGAGTTCGACGCGGCCATATTGACCGTCCGGGCACCATTCTGGCCGTAGCAGAGGTTACCGGCCCCGCCCTGGATGCCGTTGACGCCAAAGCTGCTGGCGCGGCCAAAGCCATAGGTATGGATGCCGTTATTGCGCAGGATGTCGGTCGAGACGCCCAGCTGCTTCAGGGCCGAGCGCTGGACCTCGACCACCCGCACCTTGAGCGTGACCTGGTCCGACCCGGTCACGGCAATCATATTGACCACTTTTTCCGGCGCGGAAACAAAGGCCGCGGCGACCTGGGCGGCCCGCTGGGCCTCGGCCGGAGAGGCGACCACCCCGGTCAGGATGATGCTGTCATTGACGGCCTCGGCCCGGATATCGGCCCCCGGCACGGTGCGGCTGAGCGTGTCCTGCAAGGCATGGGTCCCGGCATCGACGCGGATGCGCAAGGTCAGGATGGCGCGGCCAGCCGCATCCAGGAACAGGGCGTCCGTCTCGCCCGGTGCCAGGCCGATCAGGGTGATGCGGCGCGACGAATGCAGGACCGCATCAGCCACCTGGGGGTTGGAGACGATGATGTCGCGCGCATCGCTGGGAAGCTCGACCCCCATGGACGAGCCGCGCGGCAGGTTGATCAGTTGGCTGCTGGCCCCGCTGGCAATGGCGGTGCGGGTCTGGCTAGCTGCCGTTCCCGGCGCGGTGACGGCCATGACGCTGGCCAGGCTGGCGGCGATCAGGGATTTCACGACCAGGCTGCTCATGAGATTGCCACGACCTGGGGCTGGCCTTCACGATAGATGGTCACCGAATGGCCCGCCCGTCCTCCGGAAGAGGCCCCCAGGCCGGGCGCAGGCCCGCCGCGCAGGGCACCGGGAATACGACCAGACGGCCCCGCGGTGTCGGCATAGGAGCGCAGCACCAGCGACAGCTCACCTTCGGAGCGGGCCAGGGCCAGGGCCTCGGCATCACTGCCGGTGACGGCCACGGTCGCGGTAGCACCGATGACGGATTTTTCTTCCTCGCCGGCGCGAGTCGACTGGTCGATGGCCAGGACCTTCAGGTTGTGCATGATGGTGGTGGCGACATAGCGCGAGGTGGCATCGCCGTCCGCCCCGGTGCCCTTGACCTCGCGCGTCAGGATCACGTCCACGCGGTCGCCCGGCAGGATGAAACCGCCGGCCGCTGTCTCGACGCTGACCCTCATGGCCATGGCCCTCATGCCCGGCTCAAGGAAGGCGGCCATATAGCCACCGTCACCGGCGCGGACGATCTTGCGATTGACGATCGGCTCACCCGCCAGGATGGGCTCACGCACCACTGCGCCGATGAAATCCGGCTTGGCACCGGTGGTCAGGACCTGGACTGCCGCGCGGGCTGCCTCAGCGGCCGCTCCTTCGACGGCATTGGTGCTGACCGGCGTGGGCGCGCTTGGCGCGGTGCCATCAGTGATGAAGAGCGGATTGACGTCCTTGAGCGGCCAGGCCTTCCAATTCAGGTCGGCATCCGACAGGCGCTGGCCGGGCTCCAGATTGCGGGCCGCGACGAGAACCTGGGCGACGGGCTCGACCTGCACCAGGGCGGCATCTGGCGAAGGCTGCGGCGAGGCTCCCATCATGCGCACGACCACGGCCAGACCAATGGCCGCAACCGCAGCTACGCAGATGACCGCTATCTGGGCAGGCTTCATGAAAGGGTCTCCGGCAGGCAAGCGTGGCGCGACCGGACTTGCCGCTTCCTTTTGCCTAACGGCGATCTTGACAGGGTGCAGTTAACGACAGCTAAATTTTGCAACCCTCGCTATATGAACAGGAATTTTTCAACCAGGGCAGAGTGCGGGTAGGCCATCAGGGCCCCGACTGCTATGGCCACGCCATAGGGAATATCGCCCTTGGGTTGCAGCAGGCGCTGGCCCCAGCCCGGCATGGCGGGCTGGTAGACCTGCAACCACGCCCGCGCGCTCATCAGCACCAGGCACAGGCCGCCGCCTGCTAGGGCGGTCATCAGGATAAAGGGCAGTATGCCCGGCACGCCCATCCACAGGCCCGCCGTCGCCAGCAGCTTGGCATCCCCGCCACCCATCCAGCGCAGGGCAAACATGGCCATGCCGGCCAGCAGCATCCCAAAGCCCACCGCCGTGGCCTGCGCCACCTCGGTCAGACTCAGGCCCATCAGCAGGGCCGCAGGATAAAAGCTGAACAGAAGGGCGATCGAGATCCAGTTCGGGATCTTCATCGTCGTCAGATCGGTCAG
>DLIT01000010.1:0-7214 GCA_002483865.1 Brevundimonas sp. UBA7635 | reverse complement strand
AAGTTACGCATGAAAGTCTTCCTTCCTTGGATGTTTAGCGAGCAAACTCAACACACCTCGGGGTCATCCGGTCTGCCCGCCTGACCCGTTTGCATGGCCACCTTGCGTCGACTTCCTTAAACTTGAGTAAAATCGTCGTTATGACTGCGCTATATTGATGGTTACTATGATATTTACTATAAAGCACCCTGTATCCTTGGAAGATTTCGATCGCAACAGCTTCTCTGCCAGTTCAGAATTTATTGATATTTAGTCGCCAGGCTTCGTGCGGGCGGACGCAGGCCCAGGCGTCCATTTTTTTGGGGATAGACACCATGCCGAAATCCGCAGGTCGCCCGGCCGGGGCCCTTTTCCTGATGTTGGCCAGTCTGATGGTCGCTTCGCCGGTTCTGGCCGAAACCGCATCCAGCAGCCTGACAGTCGAGATCGACCGCTCGACCCGCCTGAGCCTGCGCGGCCCGGCCAGTTCGATCATCGTGGCCAACCCCCGGGTGGCGGACGTTACCCTGACCGATGCCAGCACCCTGTTCGTGACGGGCAAGGGCTATGGCTCTACCGAAATCATCGCCATGGACGCCGCCGGCCGCACCCTGCTGCAGACCCAGGTGGTCGTCGGGGGGGCTTCAAGCGGCTCGGTGCGACTGTGGCGCGGGGCCCAGGTGACCGACGTGGCGTGCGGCACGACCTGTTCGCCCAGCCAGCGTCCCGACGGTGGCCAATAGGGCTCGCGTCATGGGGGGAGCAGGATCATCGAGGCACAGGGCGCAGCGACAGGGCTCGGCTGCGGTCGAGTTTGCCTTTGTGGCCCTGCCCTTCTTCGCTCTTATCCTGGCCACCTTCGAGATTGGGGCGATCCTGTTGACCGATGCGGTCCTTGAGACCGCAACCGCTGACACCGGCCGTCAGGTCAGGACCGGGCAGGCCCAACTGCAGAAGATCACGCCCGAGGCCCTGAAGGCGCGCCTCTGCTCCAACATGAGCCTGTTCTCCTACGACTGCAGCAACCGCGCCCACATCGATATCCGCACCGTCGACACCTATACCTCGCCCCTGGTGCCCGATCCGCTGAAGGATGGCACCTTTGACCCTTCGGTCATGGACTACCAGCCCGGCAGCCCCGGCGACTATGTTATGGTCAGGGTCTGGTATGAGCATCCGGTCGCGACCCCCTTCATGGCCCAGGCCCTGTCTCGCACTACCGACAAGAAGGTGATGCTGACCACCTCCCTGGCATTCCGCAACGAGCCCTATCTGTGAAGCGCGCCCTGTCAAGGTGGCTGGCGGCCTTTGGTGAGGATCGGCGCGGCCTGGCCGCGGTCGAGTTCGCCCTGATCGCCCCGATCATGATCCTGATCTATTTCGGCATGACCGAGTTTTCCCAGGCCTATATGGCCAACCGGCGCGCCAACCACGCTGCCTCGATCGTCGCCGATCTTGTGGCCCAGAGCGAGACCACGTCATCCAAGGACCTGGCCAAGGCCTTTGAGATCGGCAGTGTCATCATGCGCCCCTTCTCGGCCGACACCCTGTCAATCCGTGTCACCAGCCTGACAATGGATTCCCGAGGCCGTGCGGTCATTGACTGGAGCAAGAGCCAGGGCAATCATCTGCCTCCGCTGGGTCGCGGCGCGATCGTGGCCGACCTGCCGACGGGCCTGATCACGCCCGGCGAAAGCCTGATCATGGGCGAGACCCACTTTGTCTATGCCTCCAGCGCGGCCAGCGTCATCGGCCGCCCCCTAAACTTTACCCGCAGCTATTACCTGCGGCCGCGCGTGGTGGAGCGGGTCAACTGCTCTGACTGCTGAACAAAGCCTGTTTCAGGGCACTGATCTTGGCTTCGGTTTCCAGACGTTCGTTATATGGGTCGCTGTCCGCTACGATCCCCGCCCCTGCCTGGGCCCTCCACGCCCAGCCGTCGGCATCCTGTTCAAAGCTGGCCGTACGGATCAGGACCGATCCGGTCATGGCCCCGTCGCCCTTGAGATTCACCCCGAACAACGACCCGCACCAGGCCCCACGCGGCGCCTCATGCCGGGCAATGACCTTCATGGCCTGATGCTTGGGGGCTCCGGTGATCGACCCCGGTGGGAAGCTGGCCTCCAGCACCTCGGCAACACCAGCATCTTCACGAGCACGGGCCGTAACCGTCGAAACCAGGTGGTGCACATTGGGGTGGTGCTCGACCTCGAACAGGCGTTCCACCGCGACCGAGCCAGGCACCGCGACCCGCGCCAGGTCATTGCGCATCAGATCCACGATCATCAGGTTCTCGGCGCGGTCCTTGGCGCTTCCAACCAGGTCCTGGGCCATGGCCCTGTCCCGCCCCGGGTCCGCGTCACGCGGACGCGTTCCCTTGATCGGCCGCGTTTCGATCCGGCCCGAAGCCTGCTCAAAGGTCAGGAAAAGTTCAGGCGAATTGGACACCAGGGCCCGGTCGTCCAGACGCCAATAGGCCCCGTAGGCCGATCCATTCTGGACAGACAGTCGCTCGAACACCGCAAAGGGATCGCGGCCCTCGGACAGTCGCCCCGACCAGGTGCGGGCAATATTGGCCTGGAACAGTTCACCGGCGGCAATGCGCTCGACCACATCGGCCACTGCGGCCTCATAGGCGGCATCAGAGGTTTCAGCTTCAAAGGCGGGTGAAGGCGCGTCGGACAGGTCAGAACCGCTGATGACAGTCCCGTCAAACCAGGAGCAGGCCCGGACGATCTCTTCGTCCGCCGTAGCCGCACCATACCCCCAGCCCAGGACCACAACCTGCTGGTCCTTGTGGTCAAAAGCCAGAATTGCAGGGTAACGGGCCAGCATCAGATCAGGCCAGACCGGCGGACGCGCCCCGGTCGCCGGTCGCGCCCCCGCATCATAGCTCATCAGCCCGACTATAGCTCCGCAATGCGGTTCCATCTGGCGCAACGCGGCAAAGGGCGAAGCCTGGCTGACCGGCACGACCTGAATGTGATCGGGCTCACACGCCACAAACGACCATCGCCCCCCATGGGCCTCGGGATTGCCGCCGCCCGCGAGAAGCGCAACCACCCCCGTCCGGTCGCGAAGCGTCCGGGCAACGTCCAGCGGTTCCTTCCATGTCAGAAGTTCACGCCGATGCATGCGTGGCGTCAGGCCACCTTCGAGCGCCAACACACGACGACCATCATCCCGGACTTGCATCCGACGTCCTTAATACTGCATCGCCCGATCTTGAAGAATATGCCTGAAATTGGGCGATCGCGCGGAGCGACGTCATGACGGAAGTTCGCGGCGAATGCTAGCGTTCCGTGACCAAAAGTTGCATCGCATCCAGATATTTCACAAAGGCGTCTCGGCCGACATTGGTCATCGCGGCCCGTGTCAGGGGTTTTCGTCCCTGAAAACTTTTCGTGACCTCAACGAAGCCCGCTTCCTCCAGTTTTCGCAAATGCACGGACAGATTGCCGTCGGTTGTCTGTAATCGGGCCTTGAGTTCGTTGAAATCGGCCGTGCCTGCGCCTGACAGATAGGCCATGATGCCCAACCGAATCCGGCCATGGATGACCTCATCGATCCGGTTGATGTCAAAGGTGTCGGTGCCTTCGACGCCCACCATCAGATCACCTCCGCCGGTTCCTGGCGGCGCAGGATCAAACCCGGCACCAGAGCAAACAGGAAGAGCCCCGCCGCATAGCCCAGCCACAGAAGTGGCGAGCCGATCAGAAGGGCAATGGCCGGGGCGGCAATCCACGATCCGATAGCAAGCTTCCACTGCCACTTCAGCCCGCTCATCTCGGCTGAAACGGCCCATGCCGTGCCATAGAGGGCAAAGATCAGGGACGGAAACAGGGCGGCGACAGCAGGGCTTTGGGTCTTCCAGCCGATGACGCCCATGGACAGGCTAAGCACAAAGACGGCTAGACCCACACCCATCCAGGCTGTGTCTGTGGCGCGATTGACCGGAGACAGGGCTCCCGGACGGGCCGCCTGCCCCCTGATTTGGCGGATCAGGACGGCAAAAAAGACCAGCATGGCCCCGCCCCACAGGACCCCATAGCTGACGGGTGGCAGGCTGAGAAGGCCATAGTCTATGGCAAAATGGATGACGGCGGCGGCCCCGAAAACCGCGCCTGCGGTGATAAGGACGGCCCCGCCCAACTGGGGCGTGTGGCGACCTTCGTGGGCAAGCGCCCGCATATAGGCGATGTCGTCGTGCAGACTGTTGTTCGCGTCGCGAGACATGGCGTTCCTCCTGGTTGACGCCTCCAGAGTGAACGCAGTAACTTTAAATTACAAAGTTCTTTTTCGTAATCTTTTTAAGTCATGGAATGCGCACGAAAACCCCCTCACCGACAGGCGGTAAGGGGGTAATACAAGGTCTAGAAGGCGCAGATCGACTTAACGGAACGGCGGCTCATCAAAGGCGCGCAGCTTGCGTGAGTGCAGGCTGGCCCCTTCGGCCCGCAGCAGGTCCACGGCCTGGATACCGATCTGCAGGTGCTCGGAAATGGCCCCTTCATAGAAGCGATTGGCCTGCCCCGGCAGCTTGATCTCGCCATGCAGCGGCTTGTCAGAAACGCACAGCAGGGTCCCGTAGGGGACGCGGAAGCGGTAGCCCTGGGCCGCGATGGTGGCGCTTTCCATGTCGATGGCGACCGCGCGGCTCTGGTTAAAGCGCAGCGCCGACTTGGTATAGCGCAGCTCCCAATTCCGGTCGTCGGTCGTGACCACGGTGCCGGTGCGCAGGCGCTTCTTGACCTCTTCGCCCGGTGCGCCCGAGACCAGCTTGGTCGCGTCATAAAGGGCGCGCTGGACCTCGGCGATCGAGGGCACAGGGATGTCCGCGGGCAGGACGGCATCCAGCACATGGTCATCGCGCAGATAGGCATGGGCCAGGACATAGTCGCCGATGGTCTGGCTGCCGCGCAGACCGCCGCAGTGGCCGATCATCATCCAGACGTGGGGACGCATGACGGCCAGGTGGTCGCAGATGGTCTTGGCGTTGGACGGGCCCACGCCGATGTTGACCAGGGTGATGCCCTGCCCATCCTTGCGGGTCAGGTGATAGGCGGGCATCTGGTGCTTGCGCCAGGCCGAATCCATCACCGCCGCCTCGGGATCAACTGTGTCCCTTGTCACGATCACACCGCCAGCGCAGGTCAGGCTGTCGTAGGGGCTGTCGGGCTTGTTCAGCTCAGCCGCCGCCCAGCGCACGAACTCATCGACATAGCGATTGTAGTTGGTGAACAGGATGAAGGACTGGACCGCCTCGACCGGGGTGCCCGTATAGTGACGTAGACGCGCCAGCGAGAAGTCGGTGCGCAGGCCATCGAACTGGGCCAGCGGAAAGTCCTTGCCCAGATCGAACAGGCCGTCCGAAATCTCGTCGCCGATGTGGGCCAGATCCGTGGTCGGGAACCAGCGCGCAATCGCGGCCGTCATGGTGCTGTCCAGCGCCACGCCGGAACCATCCAGCACATAGGGAAAGGGAATTTCCTGGTCCGACGGTCCCACTTCAAAGCGGGCGTCATACTCATTGGCCAGCAGGGTCAGCTGTTCCAGCAGATAGGTCTTGAACAGGTCCGGCCGCGTGATCGTCGTCGTATAGACGCCCGGTCGCGACAGGCGGCCAAAGGCACGGGTTTCCAGATCCTGGGGGCGGTCGCCGAACCAGCTGATGGTCAGCCGGGGATAGGCAAACAGGCCGTTGGCGCGGGCTTCGGAATCGGCGCGCTCGCCGCTTTCGATGAAGCGCTTGACCGCATCACGCAGATTGCCAACGGATTGGTTATAAAGGGCTTCAAGGCGGTCCAGTGCCGCCTGGGGGGTCATCTTCTCTGTCATGGCTTCCTCTAGCCGAAAACCTTGTGCTTGGCGAGGCATCTGCGGCCCGCTTGGAACGACCTCAGATCAGCGCTTGTTTCAGGACGTTAAGGGCAAGACCAAAATCCGACGATGATCCAGCCCATATCGACACCTCGGACTGGCTGCCTGGATAGGCACCTGGGTCCGTAAAAGTGGGATCGGGTTGTTCAGGAACATCCAGCGCGACCACTGCCCTGATACGACCAGCCATGCCCGTTGATGCCAGGTAGCGCCTGTCACGCGCCAGCATCAAGGCCGCGCGCGCGCCCTCGCCCTGCCCCATGATGGCCACCGGTTGCGCGGCTGCGCCAAGTGCCTGAGCCTGATGCACCGTCCAGGCCAGGGCTCTGGCCGTATCGGAAATATAGGCGGGAAAGCGCGGCACGGGCGATGGGCGTCGATCGGGCAGGGCCACGACCATGCCCTGCTGCGCCAAACCTTCGGCCCAGGCGCGCTCGGGCTCGGCGATTGCTTCGTGAGGCAGGAGGAGCAGGAGCGGCAGGCCCCTGGCCCGCGCCGGGCGATACAGATGCAGGACCTGACGCGGATCAGAGCCATAGGCGGCCTTCGCCCTGCGCCATCCCTCAGGTCCCAGGGTGCCGTCAGTCGGAGCGGTCAGCGGCGCGCAGGCAGCCACGACCGCTCCTGACAGCAACGGAGCCAGCAGAATCCGTCTTGTCACACCAAGACCTTCGCCCCCAACGCCCTCGCCGCCCGCCATCAGCCCGTCGTCTCGCCCTCAACCGACATGCAAAGGGGGCGCAGCCTGATGACCGCGCCCCCGTGATCGGGTCCTATTTGCTCAGGTGCTGGTCAAGCCAGCCAAAGACCTCGTCATGCCATTTCTGGCTGTTGGCGGGCTTCAGGACCCAGTGGTTCTCGTCCGGGAAGAAGACCAGGCGGCTCTCGATTCCGCGACGCTGCAGGGCGGTAAAGGTCGACAGGCTCTGGGCGGTCGGGATGCGGAAATCCAGATCGCCCTGGATCACCAGCATCGGCATCTTCCAGTTCTGGACGTGGTTGGCGGGGTTGAACTTCTGGTAGCCCTCGGGATTTTCCCACGGCGTGCCGCCGTATTCCCACTCGGTGAACCACAGCTCCTCGGTCGAATAGCCCATGCCGAAGGTGTCGAACACGCCGTCATGGTTCACCAGGCAGGTGAAGGCGTCCGACCAGTTGCCCGCGATCCAGTTGATCATGTAACCGCCATAGGACGCACCCAGGGCACAGGCATTGTTGCCGTCCAGGAAGTCATACTTCTGCTGCGCGAACGCCCAGCCCTTCTGCAGGTCTTCCAGCGGGCGGTCGCCCCAGTGCCGGCTGATGGCGTCGGTGAATTCCTGGCCGTAGCCGGTCGAGCCGTGGAAATCGATCAT
>DLIT01000124.1:11180-20554 GCA_002483865.1 Brevundimonas sp. UBA7635 | reverse complement strand
GCTCAAGGCCGTGATCGACGCCCATGCGAGGGCCACGGCATGACCGATACACCCATACAGCCACCCGTGACCCGGCTGGACAGGATCAAGGCCTTCATCGGTGATCTGGCACGGCCTTTCGCCATCATCGCCACCTCGTTCGCAGCGTCGTGGGCGACCATCGTCATCGCCTATCGGGTCGAGAACGGCAATGACGGGGCCATCTTCATCGGCGGCGTCTTTGCAGGCGTAGGCGCGCTCTACATCGGCAAGGCCTGGGAGGTCGCCAAGACCGGCAAACAGTCCGCCGAAGTCGAGATCGCCAAGGCCAAGACCGACGCGGGCTGACCCGCCCATCTATCCCACAATCTGAACTGGAGACCTCGCCATGAGCATCATGAGCGACGACGACTTCGTGCGTCTGTTTCAGCGGACGTTCGGGCTGACCGAGGACGGCTGGGCCGGACGCGATACCGAAGCCAAGGTGCGCGAACTGGCTGTGCTGGCGGGCGTCAATATTCCCACCTTCCCGGTCAGCGATATTCCCGACGACTACTGGCCCATGCTGTCGCGCATTGAGAGCGGAGATCGTCCCTATGTGCAGGCACCGTCGTCTAGCGCCTCGGGCCTGTATCAGTTTATCCGCTCGACGTGGATTGGTGAGGGCGGGACTTGGGGTCCAACCTTGCGCCCGGCCTTCGGTGGCCTGAAGCCTAGCCCAGCCGAGCAACTGGCCCGCGCCAAGACATTCACCGCCAAGAACGCTGCGGCGCTGAAGGCAAAGGGCATTCCGATCAATCGAGCCTCGCTCTACGCCGCTCACTTCTTTGGGGCTGGTATGGCCGCTAAGGTCATCGGGGCGGATGTGAACGCACGCGCAGATCTGATCGCGGGTCCAGAGGCGACCAAGGCGAACCCGTCGATCCTGAAGGGCAAGACTGTGGGCCAGTTCCTGACCTGGCTGCATGACAAAACGGGGGAGTGGGCGCGATGACCCCGGCGAAGATCGAATACGCGGTCGGACAGACCCGTCATAAGCAACCGCTGCGCCTGGTGAAGAGCCGCTCCTATGACGGCGCTACCGAATGGACGCTGTATCGGGATGAGGCCAGCCAAAGGGACGATCGAGCCTTCATCGCCGGGCTTTCTGACGACGTGATCCTGGCCATGGCAGAGGCCGTCAAGGCGGAGCAACGCCGATGATCCGGCTCCGCGATATCACCGCCACCGGCTGGCTCGCCGTCGCCTGCCTGGCACTCGCCCTGATCCTGCTGGCCCTGTGCACCGTAGATAGCCGTCAGAAGGCCGCTGAGGCGCTTCGACAAGCTGAGGCGGGCAAGACCTTTGCCGATGCCCGCACGGGCGCTGCGCAGGACGCCAGCGCCATCCGTGACCNNCCGGGCCGACGCCCGAGACCAACAGATCGACCAGTCCACTCAGGAGACGACCGATGCAGTCCGCAATGCGCCTGACGATGCTTCTGCTGGCGACAGCGCCATTAGCGGCCTGTGCAAGCTCTACCCGGATCGTGACCCCCGCTGTCGGATGCTCGATGCTCGTCCCGGCCGGGTGGGCTGATCCTGTTCCGTCCGCCGCCTTTCCGCAGGACGCCGCCTCGGTCCGCGATTGGCAGGTGTTCGGGGTCGAGCAGTCGGGCCAACTGGCCAAAGCCAATGGTCGCACGTCGGACGTGATCGGTATCGTGCGGGCGTGTGAGGCGCGGGATGCCCAGGCCGTCGAGCGAATAGGGCGGCCGTGGTGGGCTCGCCTCAGGCCCGGCTAGATCATTTTCGAGACCTGTCGAATATGGTGCGTCGAGCGGACCATTCTGGTGATCTCACCGATATGGTCTGGCTCCGCTGATATGGCCCGCTCCGGTTCGCCGGGGCGGGCTCTTTGCTGTCTGGTGGCGGGGGTATCCAAGGTTCTTCAAGCCAGTGTTATTTTTCCCCCTCGATGTCGAGATGGAGGCATGAATCAATGACATGGGCATACAGGCATGACCGAGCTGACGGTCGAGGCAAGCTTAACTTCCGGCTCGTCGGGGCGGTCAAATTGCCCTCGTACGCACCCGATCCGATTAATGAGGTGCTACGCCGGGCGGAGGCCGCTGGTCATATCGATCGGCGTGATAGATTGTTCGGCGACACCCAGCCGGATGCGAGACCCGTAGGTCCGGTGATAGACCTGTTCGCTTAAACGTGGCGGCGGCCCCTCAACAGCCGCGCCGCCTCTTCCGCCCACAGTGCCCTGAACCGCAAGATCACCGAGGCAGGCAGGTTCGAAGCCGACCGCGACCGGGCGTGCAGATCGGCGGCCTTGGCCTCAAGCTCGGCGGATTTGGTGGTCCAGTCGGTCACGCGATGATCTCCAGGGCATAGTCGGGCAGGGGGCGTTGCAGCTCTCGGGCTATCTCCCATGGCGCAGACATCCACGCCTCGATCTCGTCAGGCTCGGTCAGGATCACGGGCATGGCCTTAGGGTGGACCGTCTTCACCGGCTCGCTCGGATCCGTGGTGAGAAAGGCGAACAGGTCCGCCGTCTCCCATCCTGTCTTGATCTTGCGCACGCCCTGCCAGCCTTGCAGCTGGATGCCCGCGAAGAAGGCCAGGGGCTCGGGGTCTGAGCCGGTCAGCCGGAACCAGATCGGCCGGTATTTGCCCGCGGCGTCCCGGCCCGGCTCGCTGAATGCGGTGAAGGGGACCAGGCAGCGGTGCGCCGGCGTCAGCCACGGCTGCCAGTGGCGCGAGCTGGTGTTGCGGACATTGGTGGTGCCGCTGTCGGGCTCCATCTTCAGCAGCTCGTCGAAATCAACGTCCTTGCCCTTGGCCCTCAGCTTGTCGGCTCGCTTGGTGGCGGCGTCGAGGATCGCCCTTCGCGAGGACGGCATCCCCCAGCGCGCCTGGGTCAGGATCCGCTCGTTTCCCTCCCATCGCACGATGGGGGCGGGGTAGTCCGGGTAGATGTCACCAGGCGGCAGGTTGCCGACATCCGACCGGGTGGCCCTGGCCAGGTCGAGGATGGCCTGAGGGCCGCTGCGCTGCCTGTAGAGATTGCACATGGCCGGAACCTCTCACGACATTGCGCTGTTAGGCAAACGCAGAGGCGGCTGTAGGGTCAGTGGCCCGCCAATATGCGCTGACCCGTTTGACCCCACGCTGGTCACCGCGTCCACTTGCCCATCACCATCTGATAGCCCAGCGCCACTAGCTCTGCGCGGCGCCGGTCGTTCTCATCCCACCATGCTGGATCGCGATCCGTGATTGTCTCCACTTTGCGGGGCCATGAACCGGAGAAGTCCTCAAAGATCACAACGCCGGGACAACCCGGGATGCGGCAGCGCGGGCGCCGGTTGACTATAGAGTAGTCGCCGCCCTTGGCCTTGGCGATGCGCTTCAGGTCCACGTCGCCATGGTGGCCCTGAGCGACGTCGCAGCGCCAACGGATGCTGGCAGATCGTTCGATCATGTGCTGGATGGTTTCGCGGCTCATGCCCTCTTTTGGAAGGGCGTCACCGTTCCTGCCTTTCCGGTGCAATAGTCGCTCCACGCCTCCATAAGGGCGCGGCGTTTTTCGAGAGCCAGGCCGCGGCGGTAGGCGCGCCGAACGGCAGAGCCGACTGTGTGCGCCAAGGCTTCCTCGCTCACCTCGTCGGCAAAGCTGGTGCAATCGCTGGCCCAATCCTTGAACGCCGAGCGGAAGCCGTGTGGTGTGGCGTCGGTGATACTCATCTTCCGCATGACCATTGCCAGGGCCATGTCCGAAAGGGGTCCCTTGAGGCCGGGGAAGATGAGCCCGCTCTGGACGCGCGCCTTACCGTGGGCGGTCAGTAGCCGCAGGGCCGCGCCTGTCAGGGGCACCCGATGCTCACGCCCGGCCTTCATGCGCTCGGCGGGGACGATCCAGACATCACCGTCGATCTCATCCCACGTGGCCCCGCGGACTTCGCCCGATCGGGCCGCAGTCAGGATCAGGAAATAGAGGGCAGCCGCCGATACGCTTTTCCTGCCCTGCAAGCGCGTCAGGAAGCCCGGCACGTCCTGGTAAGCCATGGCGGCGTGGTGGCCCTTGGTACGCTTGGCCTGGGCCAGCAGGATCGACAAGTGGCCGCGCCATCGGGCCGGGTTGTCGCCTGAGCGCAGGCCTCGGACGGCGGCCGCGTCCAGCACCCGCTCAATGCGGCCCCGAACCCGAGAGGCTGTTTCAGGGATGGTGTGCCAGATCGGGCGCAGGGCCCGCAGAACAGCCTCGGTGTCCACGTCCTTCACATCCATCTGCCAGATTGCCGGGGCGTGCTGGGTGAGGCTGGCTTCCCACTGGGGCCTTTGCTTTGGGGATCGCCAGGACTTCTCCAGATCGTCCATCAGGGCGTTGGCCACGGCGCTGAAGGTGGTCTTCTCGGGCGGGGTCTGTGCCTGCTTGCGGGCGTCGATGGGGTCGAGACCTTCCTGGACCAGGGTACGGGCCTGATCTGCCCGAAGGCGGGCCGTCTTCAGATCAACATCCGCCAGGGAGCCCAGCCCCATTTCCCGGCGTCGGCCGTTGAGGTTGAACCGGAAAACCCAGTATCGGCCACCCGTCTGGTCGATTCGCACGTAGAGACCCCGGCCATCCAGATGCATGCCCGGCTCACGCAAGGCGCGCAGAGATATGTTTGTTAGCTGATTAAAGGAGGCCATGCTGCACCGTGAACGTAAGCAGAACTTAGCACTGTGGCGAGAGGGGTTTCCTCCCACCTTTTCTCCCACCTTTTACGCGGCGGCCAAACCCGAACAGGAGCGGACAGATACGCACGGAAAACCGCTAAAGCCAAGCACCGGCGGGCCTTAGGCGAACGTCTGTGAACGGGGGCGAATGGTAGATTGGCGGAAGCGGTGGGATTCGAACCCACGGACGGCTCTCACCGTCGCTGGTTTTCAAGACCAGTGCCTTAAACCACTCGGCCACACTTCCATTCCAGCAAGGGGCAGAACCGTCGCCGTGAGTGCCCCTGGAACTGCGCTCCTATTGAGCATCGCGGATGCGCGCAAGAGGCAAGTGCGATTTCAGCAGTTTATGCGCCTTTGCGAACCCGCCTGCTCGTGACCATCCAGATGCCACCGCAGACAAGGACCAGCGCGATCAAATAGCGCCAGTGCAGGACAGACTCGTTCAGGAAGGCCGCAGACAACACCACCCCAAAGATGGGGACAAGGAAGTTGAACGGCGCAATCACCCCGACCGGATTATGCTTGAGCAACAGGCTCCAAACCGCAAAGGCGACCGAGGAAAGCAGGGCCAGGTAGAGGAGCAGGGAGCCAGATACCCAGTTCAGCCCCTCGATCCGGCCGCCCAGCCCTGTGCCCAGCCCCGTGAGCACCAGTCCACCCAACAGCAGCTGCCAGGCCGTCATTACGATAGGGTCCAGCCTGCGCGATACCCGCTTGCCATAGATGGAGGCTGCGGCCAGGACAAAGGCGGCCATGACGATGAAGCCTTCACCCGCCAAGCTGAAATCCAGGCCAAGCGAGCCCTTGGTAAGGTTGACCACGACCACGCCGGCAAAGCCGATCAAGCAGCCTGCCGCCTTTTGCAGGCTGAGCCGGTCATCAGCATAAATCCAGTGGGCCAGCACCACACTGAAAAAGACGCCGACGGCATTCATGATAGACGCCTTGACTCCCGTCGTATGGGCCAAGCCGATGTAGAAGAAGACATATTGGATGGTCGTCTGGGTCAGGCCCAGCAGCGCCAGTTGCCGCCATTGATCCGCGGTCAGCCGGAAAACAGACTTGCCCATCCCAACCGCACCCACCAACAACAGGACACCCGCCAGGGCGAAACGTCCTCCCGCAAACAGTACCTGACTGGCCAGGTCGTCAGCAGCGATGGCCAACAACTCATAGCCCGTCTTCACGCCCGGCATGGCGCTGCCCCACAGCAGGCAACAAAGGGTGGCCAAGGCAAGAACGCCGCCGCGGCTCTGGAACAAAGAGGGTTTCAAGATCGAATACCTGCAGATCCGACAGGGGCCGAGGGCATCGACGGCATAACTCCAAACCCAGCGTTAACCAAACTGGAAACCTGACCGGCGATGATGATGGCCTGATAAGGGAGTTCTGCCGGTCGTGTTTGCGAAGTTTCTGAAGCTAGGACTGATGACCAGCGCCGTATCGACCCTGGCGGCCTGTGCCAGTCTGGGCGGCAAGGATGCGCCTCTGCAGATACCAGAGGTCACGGATCCGGCACCCTTCGTTTCAGGCACCATGCGCCCCTATCAGATCCGTGGGCGCTGGTATCACCCCAAGGAGCAGCCCGGCTATGACGAGACGGGCATCGCATCCTGGTATGGGGCCTATCACCATGGCCGCCCGACCTCGACTGGCGAGCGGTTCGACATGAACGCTCTGACCGCCGCGCATAAGACCTTGCCTTTGCCCAGTCTGGTAGAGGTGACGAATACGTCGAATGGTCGGCGCGTCGTCCTGCGCGTCAATGACCGGGGTCCGTTCGTCGACAGCCGCATCATCGATCTATCCAAGGGGGCTGCCGAAGAACTTGGCCTGATGAGCAAGGGACTGGGCGAGGTGAGGGTGCGCTACCTCGGTCGCGCGCCCCGCACAGGGGGAGGCATGGCACTTCAGACCGCATCCAGCGCTCCCGCGCCACGGGCCGCCCCCGCCACGCCCCCATCGACTCCCGTACCCTATAATGAAGTGGTTCGCGCTGAGGTTCGGACGCCAGCGACCGTGCTCGCTCCGTCGGCACCACTGACGGTAGCGACCGCGCCGGTGGCCGCCCCACCGACCTGGCAGAGTGCCCCCGTGACAAGTCCGCTTACAGGCCCGGCCGGTCACTGGGTTCAGGCTGCGGCCTATGCCAGCCATGCCGACGCCAGCCGATTCGCCACGCGGTTGGGGGACCGTGCCCAGGTCCAATCCTATGCCGTGGACGGTCAGACCTTCTATCGCATTATCGTGGGGCCCTGGCCCGACGCCAATGCCGCCGAACGGGCACGCCAGGCGGTCATCGCACGCGGCTATCGCGAAGCCCTGTTGATATCAGGCGGTTAAGGCTTGGCCAAAGCCCCGACGCTCGCCATTGTGCGCCGGTGCAGCGCGGAAAGTTCATAACATTCGAGGGCGGCGAGGGTGCCGGGAAGACCACACAGGCTCGCCTGTTGGTCGAGCAACTGCGTGCGCGCGGCGTTGAGGTCGTCCAGACCCGCGAACCGGGGGGCTCGCCGGGAGCCGAGGTCATACGCAACATCGTTGTGGCCGGAGACGCCGAGCGCTGGTCGCCGCGCACGGAGACCCTGCTGATGTATGCGGCCCGTTCCGATCATCTGGAACGCACCATTCGCCCGGCCCTGGATGCCGGCAAGTGGGTCGTCTGCGATCGCTTCGCCGATTCCAGCCGCGTGTATCAGGGTGCCGGCGGCGGCGCGCCAGAGAGCCTGATCGAGGCCCTGGATGCGGCTATCGTGGCCGGGGACCAGCCCGATCTTACCCTGGTCTTCGATCTGCCGGTCGAGGTAGGCCTGGAGCGTGCCTTTGGTCGCGGGCTGTTCGAGACCCGCTTTGAATCCAAGGGCCTGGCCTTCCACCAGAGGCTGCGCGAAGGCTTCCTGGGCGTGGCCGAGCGCCATCCTGAACGCTGCATGATCATTGATGCCACCGGAGACGTGGCCACCGTCTCGGCCCGTCTGTGGAAGGCCGTTTCGGAGCGCCTGCTGTGAGCGAGCATCCGCGCGACCGGTTCGATCTGATCCCGGACGCAGCGGCTGAAGAGGCCTTTTTGGACGCCCTGGGTCGAGGCCGCCTACACCATGCCTGGCTGGTCTGCGGCGTAGAGGGTAGCGGTAAGGCGACCTTTGCCTATCGCGCGGCACGGCGGTTGCTGGGCGCGGCCCCTGATCCCACGCGCGGCCCTCTCGGCGCTGCTCCCCATGATCCCGTGAGCCGACTGGTGTCGGCCCAGGCCCACCCGGACCTTCTGGTGCTGGAACGCCTGGTCGAAGGCGGCAAGACCAAGAAATCCATCTCGGTTGAACAGGCCCGCGATCTGCCCGAGTTCTTTGCCAAGAGCCCGTCCCAGGCCCCGCATCGGGTGGCTATCATTGATACGGCCGATGATCTGAACGTCAATGCTGCCAATGCCTTACTGAAGATTCTTGAGGAACCGCCCGAAAGTGGTGTGCTGTTCCTTATCACCCATGCCCCGGGTCGCTTGCTGGCCACTATCCGTTCGCGCTGCCGTCGTTTGAGTCTGCCCGTCTGGTCCCTCGACCGCCTTGAAACCCTGGTGCGCAATCGCACCGGTGCCGATCCCGAGAATGCACGGCTGGCGGCGGAAATGGCTTCAGGATCGCCCGGTGCGGCCCTAACCTTGGCGTCCGGCACCATGCAGGAAGTCGATGCTCTGGCCCGCAACTGGGTGATGGGCGCGGCTGTCGACCGGGCCGAGCAGATGGCCGTAGCTGATACCTTCCGCGGTGCCGAGGGCCAGGCCAGATTCGAGGCCCTGATGGACCGCATTCTGGCCGCCGTAAAAATGCGCGCCCTCGAAGCCCCGGCGGGGCAGGGCGCGCTGTGGGCCGAGCTATGGTCGCGGCTGTCCGAGCTACCTGATCGCGCCGCCGCCATCAATCTGGACAAGGCTGACGTGCTTGCTGGCGCGCTGGCCGACATTGCGCGTACCAAGGCTCTTTCCCGATGATCATCGACAGTCACGTTAACCTTCATGCGCCTCAGTTCGACGAGGATCGCGATGAAGTCATCATCCGCGCCCGTCAGGCGGGCGTGCAGATGATGGTCGAGATATCGGACAAGCTGTCGACGTTTGAGGCGACGCATGGCCTGGCTATGGCTCACGACGACATCTGGTGCACTGTCGGAGTCCACCCGCATGAGGCCAAGGATTATGCGGACCTGACGGCCGAGCGCCTGATTGAACTGGCCCAGCGCCCGCGCGTCGTAGGAATCGGCGAATGCGGCCTGGACTTCCACTATGACTTCAGCCCGCGCGAGACTCAGGCTCAGGTCTTCCGCCAGCACGTCGCGGCTGCTCGCCAGACAGGTCTGCCGCTGGTCATTCATACGCGTGAAGCCGACCAGGTGATGGCCGACATCCTGCGCCAGGAAACAGAAGCTGGCCCATTCAAATTCTTGATGCACTGCTACACCAGCGGAAAAGAACTGGCTGAATTGACAGCACAACTTGGAGGATGGTTCTCGGTCTCGGGCATCGCCACCTTCAAGGCTGCCGAGGATGTCCGGGAGATCGTCCGCATCATGCCGGCCGAGCGCATCATCGTCGAAACCGATTGTCCGTACCTGGCTCCGATACCGCATAGGGGGCGACGGAACGAACCGGCCTACGTCGGACTTGTCCTTCAGAAGCTGGCTGAAATCCGC
>DLIT01000124.1:3228-11077 GCA_002483865.1 Brevundimonas sp. UBA7635 | reverse complement strand
CGCTGCTCCTTGCTGGCACGCCGCTATGGGCCGCAGGGAGTCACCAAAGTCCTGCTGGATACGTCCCCGGACCTGAGAGAACAGGCTTTGGCCGCCGGGATTGGCCATGTGGATGCCGTTCTTTACACCCATGATCATGCTGACCAGACCCATGGCATCGATGATCTTAGGGTCTTTTTCATCAACAACCGACGTCAGATCCCGGCCTATATGGATCAGGCCACCTTCGACGCCCTGACGCGCCGGTTTGACTATATTTTTGCCAGCCAACCTGGCTATCCGGCCATCCTCAGCGCCCATCCGATACCGCCTCATGGACAGCCCTGGGACGTCCAGGGGGCAGGGGGTGCAATTCCGGTTCGGACCTTCGATCAGGTCCACGGCCCGATATCGTCGGTCGGCTATCGCCTGGGCTCGGTCGTCTATTCCAGCGACGTCTCAGACCTGGATGACGCAGGATTCGAGGCCATCCAGGGAGCCGATCTGTGGATCGTCGACGCGCTGCGTTACATGCCGCATCCGACCCATGCCCACGTCGATAAGGCCCTCGACTGGATCGACCGCGCCAAGGTCAAACGGGCTGTCTTGACCAACCTGCACATCGACCTCGACTATCAGACGCTCAGCCGCAACCTGCCGCAGAACGTCGAAGTCGGCTATGACGGCTGGTCCGCAACACTTCCGATCTAAGTAGTCGAAGAGCTGAGTAGCCCGGCCGGGAAGATGGGACGTGTTACGCCTAAGATATATTATGCGAAATAATTCATGTTCGTGGCGGCGGCCACTGCTTAAATCGGAGCTGGCTGGGCACCCTCCGGTGAGCCAAAACGAAGCCGCAAGATCACCATCGAGAAACATTCTAACTTCACGTCGCACACGGCACGCCACGCTGACAGTCTCACGCCAGTGACGTAGAACATCCAATGCCTCCGGGATTCCCGGTGCCTCGTGGACGGCAGTAAGCGAAATTTAGTGCAGGGCTTAGGGCGCGCTTTCGCCTCGACATATCGGTCTTCAGAAAGCCAGCGGAGCCATTTGCCAAAGGATGGCAACGACGGCCACCATCGCACCAGTGACAGCGACCCGACGTTCCCATTTGCCGACTTCATCCTCAACCGACCGACGCGTCAGGATGGTCATCAAGACCACTACGATTAGCAGACAAGCTAGGCTGAAGGCCAAGCCAATCCAGCGGGACAATTGGCTATCGGCGGTTGACCAAACGTCAGCGGCACTGGAAATCACATAGAGACCCAGAAAGTGGACGGCCCAAACCAGAAGGCCAAAGAGCATGGCAAGCCAACGTCTCACCCTCCTCCCCCCGGAAACAGCCTGATAAGCAGAATCGAAACAACAGCCTGGGCGCTGGTATAGGCCATAAAAAGCCCAATCATATCGACGGTTGACGGCCGTTGTGCTGCCAAGCGGCCGAACAGTCGACGCAGCAGGATATACAGCCCCATCAGCATGGAAATCGCAGCGAAAGTGCTCGACCACGCCAACAGGGCGAATACGGTCGCTCCCTGGCTCGTTTCATCCGGTCTGAGACCTGTGACGATCCAGGCGTAAAACTCCAGCCCCATGGCGACCGTCACGGCCACAGCCGTCAAGACGAGCAGCAACGTGGCCAGGGACTCTGCTCCACGCCTGGCTTGCCGCAGCAGGCGCGGCGCGGCCATGGCACCCAAACCGCTCAGGGTCAGAAGTCCGAGTGTCACCATCATCGACACAATGTCCGGCGGCGACTGCCAGAAATCGGGCCGTCGGCTCCACAGGAAGATGTAGGAGAAGCCTGCCAGCAGGCCGACCATGCCGCTGACGATCAGCACGATCACCATGGCCCACCAACCATGGCTGGCGGAACCCGAGACATAGTTGGGCAGACGGATCCCCGCGCCAATATCCGTGGTCTTGCGGGCATGGGGCGTGTCCAGGGTCCAGCACCAGCGCATGATGCAGAACACGGCCAGCACCCCGCTGATAATCGCCGGGACATAGGCCTGGATGGTCAGGATCAGGAAGAAGCCGGCCGTGAACACCGCACCGAACACGTGCCAAGGCGACGGGCGCGGGATCCGCAGGACATACTGCGGCTCGGCATTCAGCGGGCTGGTGACCAGGGTCTGGCGCTCGCCGCCCTCTGCCCCCGGCAGGAACCAGCGCCCCTCCTCTACCTCGCGCGACAGACTTTTGTTTTCCCATAAGGGATAGAGGCTGCGGACCACGGGAATGGAGCGGATCGAATAATAGCCGCTGGGCAGCCATTCCAGCCCGGGCCCGTCATGGATATTGCCCGCCTCGCGCGCGCCGAAGGGGCGGAAGTTGCGGACCATGTCGATCACCCACAGAAGGACCGCCAGGCCGAACAGGAAGGCCCCGACCGTGGAAATAAAGTTGGTCACGTCCCAGCCGCGCCCCGGCAGATAGGTATAGACCCGCCGCGGCATGCCCATCAGTCCGGTCAGGTGCATGGGAAGGAAGGCGATGTTGTGCCCGGCAAACATCAGCCAGAAGATCCACCTGCCCCAACGCTCGCTCAGCGGCCGGGCGCTGGACATCGGCAGCCAGTAGTAGATGGCCGCAAACAGCGGGAACACCATGCCGCCGATCAGGACATAGTGCAGGTGGGCGACGATGAAGTAGCTGTCGTGGGCCTGCAGGTCGAACGGCACCATGGCCACCATGACGCCCGACAGCCCGCCCATGACAAAGATCACCAGGCCTCCGACCGCAAACAGGCCGGGCGTCGAGAACCGCATTCGCCCTGCTGCTATGGTGGCGATCCAGGCAAAGACCTGGACCCCGGCGGGCACGCTGACCGCCATGGAGGCCGCGCTGAAGTAGTTGATGCTGATCTGGGGCATGCCCGTGGTGAACATGTGGTGGGCCCAGACGCCAAAGCTGATGAACCCCGTCGCCAGCATGGCCATGACCACCAGGGAATGCCCGACCAGCCGGGTCTGGGCCATGGCCGGGATGATGGTCGACATGGCCCCTGCCGCGGGCAGGAAGATGATGTAGACCTCCGGGTGGCCAAAGAACCAGAACAGGTGCTGCCACAGGACCGGGTCCCCGCCCTTCAGCGGATCAAAGAACGGCCAGCTCAGGGCTCGTTCCAGCTCGAGCAACAGGGTCGCCAGGATGATCGAGGGAAAGGCGATGATGATCATGCAGGCAAAGATCAGCATGGCCCAGGCGAAGATCGGCAGCTTGTCCAGGGTCATGCCAGGCGCGCGGGTCTTCAGCACGCCGACGATGATCTCGATGGCCCCGGCAATGGCCGAGATCTCGATGAAGCCGATGCCCAGCAGCCAGAAGTCCGCGTTGATGCCAGGCGAATAGGTCATGCCGGTCAGGGGCGGATACATGAACCAGCCCCCATCCGGAGCCAGGCCAAAGAACAGTGAGCAGAAGAAGGCCAGGCCGCCGATCAGATAGGCCCAGAAGGCATAGGCCCCCAGCCGGGGAAACGGCAGGTCGCGCGCGCCCAGCATCTGGGGCAGCAGCAGCACGCCCAGGGCCTCAACCGCGGGCACGGCGAACAGGAACATCATCACCGTGCCGTGCATGGTGAAGATCTGGTTGTAGGTCTCTTGGGGCAGGAAGCCGGTCATCGGCAGGGCCAGCTGGGTCCGCATCAGCAGGGCCAGCACCCCGGCCAGCACAAAGAACAGCATGGCCGCGCCAACATAATAGACGCCGATGATGTTGTTGTTGACCGCCGTAAGCCATTCACCCGGCCGGCGCGGCCCGCACCAGGCGGCCTCCAGCTGTTCCAGCTCGCCCTCGGGACGCGGCTCCTCGGTCGGCAGGCGGTCATACTTGCGCACGTCGAAGCCGGTTTCCGACGTCATTTCAGGCTGTCCAGATAGGCCGCAACGTCCCGCAGTTCCTGGCCGGTCAGCACCGGATAGGAGGGCATCCGGTTACCGGGCTTGATCGCCTGACTATCCGAAATCCAGCCCGCCATCGTGCCCTGATTATTGGGGAGTATGCCCGCGCCCAGTGTCCGTCTGGAGCCGACGTGTGTCAGGTCCGGTCCTGCCAGACCATTGGCCGAGGTGCCCCGTATGGTGTGACAGGCACCGCACCCTGCGGCGGTGAAAGTCTGAGCACCCGGAAGGCTGGACAGCGGAGCAGGCTGCGCCTGTCTGGCGCGCCAGACGTCATAGTCTTCTGGTGTATGGGCAATGACGACCAACCCCATAAGCGCATGAGGGCCGCCGCAGTATTCCGCGCATTGTCCCGCATAGACCCCCGGCGTATCGGCTTGAATACGCATGAAGTTTCGCCGTCCGGGGATCATGTCTGTTTTGCCGCCCAGACGTGGAATCCACAGACTATGGATCACATCCGCACTTTCCAGTTCGATGACGACCGGCTGGCCCGTGGGGATATGGACTTCATTGGCATCCTGAATGGCTTCGCGCCCTTCGGTGTCCAGATAGGCCACGCGCCACCACCACATCTCACCGGTGACCCGAACCCGCATTTCGCCCTCGTCTGCGGCGTCGGACAAGCGGGCCGTGGTCGCCAGTCCGTAGACCAAAAGCGCGCTGAGCACGACAACGGGAAAGGCAATACCGCCGATCCAGACCAAGCGTTCGGTCTGTAGTGATCGCCTGAAGCGCGGCGGTCCGAACAGGGCCACACCCAGCACCGCCACCACGATCAGAAAGACCGCCAGCCCCATCACAAACAGCACCCAGGCGACCGTCGTCAGCGGACCGGCAAACGGCCCTGCAGGGTCCAGAACAGGAGGCGGCCATCCGCTGCGGAAATCCATCAGTCGTCATCCAAGGTATAGAGAAAGGCCGCGACGTCACGCGCCTGACGGTCGTTCAAGGGCATGGTGGGCATAGCGGTACCGGGAACCAGAGACGGCGCATCCTGAATGAAGGCCACCATGGCATCGGGCTGGTTGGGTATGCGCCCCGCAATCAGGGGCCGTGTGCCTATTCCGGCCAGCGGCGGGCCGCTGCGCCCCTTTGGCCAGCGGACCTGCGGGATATCGTGACAGGCCGCGCATCCCGTTTCGCGCACCAGTTCCAACCCGCGCGCCGCATCGGCTCCCGCCACCGTGCGTCGCGGATATTCAGGCTCCGCGCAGGATGCCAGTACGACCGGCACCGTCAGTGTAACGGCGCTTAGAAATCGCATGGGCGGATCATGGCGGCATTGGTCCTTTTTTCCGGCGACCCATAGGCAATCCCTTGCGCCCCGTGATGGTTCCGAGGCGGTCCTAAAGGAACTCCATTGGACGCACCGGATTGAAACAATGTGCCAAACCTTGCCCCTGCCTCCCTGCTGCGATCACTTCTGTGGCCTGTCCTACTGGGCTTGGCCGGTTGCGATACTTCGTACGGAACAACAGACCAGCGGCTGTCCGCAACAGGCGAAGTCATCGCCATGGGCGGCGGAGCCGGAGGAGCCGCAAACGCCTGCTTTACCTGCCACGGGCTGGACGGCGGCGGCGACGGCATATCCGTACCGCGGCTGGCCGGGCAGGATCTGGGCTATCTGCAAAAGCAGATGGAGGACTATGCCAGCGGCCTGCGCGCCGACCCTGTCATGACGCCGATAGCGCGCAGTTTGAGCCAACAGGACCGGAACCGCGTCGCGGCCTACTATGCCGCCATGCCCGCGCCTCACACCGATCAAGCCTCGGAGACTGTCAGGCCCTTGATCTGGACCCGGGGCGATGCGGCGCGGGGTATCCCCTCCTGCGCCAGTTGCCACGGCTCCGATNNCGATGGGCAAGGCGCAGGTGGGCAACCCGCTGTGGCCCGCCAGCCCGCCGCCTACACCATCGAGCAGATCGCGCGGTTCCGGTCCGGAGAGCGGCGCAATGATCCGCGTGGTGTGATGGCCACCGCCGCCCACGCTTTGACGCCGGACCAAACGCAAGCCATTGCCGACTGGCTGGCCAACGTGCCTTTGAGACCTCCCGAAAAAGACATCCAGCCGGACCAGACGGCCGTCGCCAAACCGGCCGGCACGCGTGAAATCAAACGACCGGAACGCTCCGACGGCGGTTAGGGTCTGAACAGTCTGCGAAACTTGTCCCCGATGCCCGCCTCCAGCTTGCGCTCCCACGCTTTGAGGCGTCGCTGCCATCGACTGCGTTTGGGCGATGGCAGGGGCACGACAGGGATCATGGCGTGCAAAACGTCATCGCGGTCGATCAAATGGTGTTTGATGGCCGCCCCTGCATGAATGGGGATCATCACCAGCAGGCTGACAATCAGCCCCCAGTGCATCCATTCGGCCACGGCCTCGATGGTCCAGAGCTGGCTGTTCGACAGGTTCTGCATCGGCAACATGGGCCAAGGAACGACGCCCCCCACATTCAATGGGGCATCACGCGCAGTGGCCGACACCATGGCCCATCCCGTCAGCGGTAGCCCGAACATACAGATATAGAAGACGTAATGGGTGATATGCGCCGCAACACTGGACCAGCCCGGTTTGTCCGCATCATTTATGAGCTCAGGTGCCATGAGCCGCCATGTCAGGCGCCCGATGACGAGGAGCAGCATCAGCAGACCGACTGCGAAATGAACCTCATAGGCCGCCACCTTGTCGCCACCGACGGGCAGCCGACCCATCCACCAGCCCCACGCCAGCTGAAACACAATCAGCGCCACCATGGTCCAGTGAAACCAGATGGCGACAGGCGAATAGCGGCCTTCGTCCTGATGACCTGCCGCCCACTCCAGTGCCTGTGCAATCAGGCGGTCTATCATGCCTGCGTCCTGCGGGCGGGCTGCAGCAGCGCGCGCATCTTCAATAGCGCGACCAGCAGATAGGCGGCCGCGGCCGGTGCCCACATGATCAGGCCTGCCGCCTGCTGATCCTCAAGGGGACCCAATCCCCACGCGGCACCGGAGGCGAAATGCGGCGCATAGAGCGGCTGGCCCGCAAAGACGATCAGCGCGCCAAGCAGGCCCATCAACAGCATGGCCGCCAAAAGCCCGACAATGGCGGCATGGGCAGACACACTTCGAACAGCCGCCCAGAACCACACCGATGACGCCAGTATGCTGATCTGCATCAGCCAATAGACTCCGTCATGGGACAGCGCCTGCGCGTACAGAGAGGGCGCGTGCCACGACCAGAAGACGAGCGCTTGAACCGCGGTGGCGGCCATCAGACGCGGCTTTTTCAGCAGCGGCAGACAAAGCGCCAGCAAGGGCGCGGCCGCCAGAACCAGCAAAAGATGGTGCAGCGTACGGGCCGTGAACAGCGCCGAGCTGAGAGCGCAAAGCGGCGATATGAAGCCAATGGCCAACACAAGCATCGCACCGCCAAATACGCCGCGATCAGTCTGTTTAATCCGCCACATCCCTACACAGAACAAGGCCAGCAGCACGCCCAACAAAATCGGGTCCGTATTCCAGCGACCCAGCACTTCGTCCGGCAGCGGTGCGGGTCCGCAATAGGGGCTCCAGCTACGATCCATCATGGCCAATCCACGCTGCGGCGCGCCACGGGTTCATCGCGGCGGCGGGTGCACCTTGGAACACGCGCGTCCGCCCGACATCGCCACGCCGGAGAAAGGACGGCGTGTTGACCGCCCTGCCCCGGATCATTGGCCAGCGGCCGCAGCGCGCGGCGGTGTGACTTGCCAAACGGTATTGGACAGATCGTCCGCCACCAGAAGGATGCGCCGCTGAGGATCGAACAACACACCCACCGGACGCCCGCGTGCCCGACCGTCATCGGTCAGGAAGCCGGTCAGAAAGTCGACCTGATCTCCGGCAGGCCGACCGTTGGCAAACGGAACCCATGTGACCTTGTAGCCCGCCAGATCCTGCCGGTTCCAACTGCCGTGCTGGCCGACGAAGGC
>DLIT01000124.1:294-3138 GCA_002483865.1 Brevundimonas sp. UBA7635 | reverse complement strand
GTAACTGTAGGGCCAACCGTAAAATGCCCCGTCGCGCACCTGTGTCAGATAATCGGGCACCAGCTGCGGACCGATTTCGTCCCGTTCGTTCACCACGCTCCACAGGGCTGAGGTGTTCGGCTCGATCGCCAGAGCGGTGGGATTGCGAATGCCCCGCGCGAGGGTACGGCGTGCGCCGGTTTCACGATCGATGGCCCATACCACGGCGCGCTCTTCCTCCACGGCCATGCCGCGTTCGCCCACATTCGAGTTGGAGCCGATGCCCACATACAGGGTCGAGCCATCCGCACTGGCCGTCAGAGCCTTGGTCCAGTGGTGGTTGAGGGCCGAGGGGAGCTTAGTGACCTCTTCCGGCTCTGCTGAGGCTTGGGTCTGACCCTCGACATAGGGCACCCGCACCAGAGCGTCCTGCTCGGCGATATAGATGTAGCCATCCACGAACGCCAAACCATAGGGAGCGTTCAGCGAGTCCAGAAACACAGTCCGCACGTCCGCGACACCATCACCATTGGCATCTCTGAGCAATGTCAGCCGGTTACCGCTCTCGACCTTGGTGTTGCCCTGCTTCTTGATGAACCCCGCGATGACATCCTTGGGCCGCAGGCGCGGAGCCCCGCCACCTCGGCCCTCGGCGACAAGTACATCTCCGTTGGGCAGCACAAGCATCTGGCGCGGAATATTCAGGCCCGTCGCCAGCGCTGTCACAGTGAACCCCTGCGGTGCCTGAGGCACGCTGTCGCCCCAGCCCACCGGCTTGGCAATCCGCATGGGCGGCAGCAGGGTCTCGCGAATTTCGGGCAGGTCGGGACGCGGCCCGGTCTCGTTAATGCCCTCGACGCTGCTGCCGCAGGCTGCCAGAGCGAGGACCGACACCATGGTCAAACAACGACGGATCATCGTACCGCTCCCTTATGCAGCGTGCCGGTATAGTGAACTAGTCCTGCAACGAGTGCGCAGACGCAGCTCAGCACCGACAGGGTCATGCCCAGCGAACCGACCGAGCTCCACCCGTCCTGACTGTGTTTAAAGGCGTTGACCAAGCCGAACAGGCACATGGCCAACAGCAAGACGCTGTGAAGACTGTGCGTGAGCGAGCGGAATCTCAAGACCCCGAACAGGCTCCAAAGAAAGGCGATACCGCCGAAAACCAGCCCTCCCACAATCGCCCATGCCGAGAAATTGCTCCACTGCAGTTCCTCGGTTTTCAGGTAGGCGATGTCTGTCAGCATGGCCTGGGTGAACAAGGCCACCGGAAACGCAAGGACCAGACCATAGAGGCCTCGTCCGAAACTGGCGGGATGAGTGTACATAAGGCAGCCCCTTTTCTAACCCTCTCGGTCCGCCAGCCTCGAGCGGCGCGTGTTGGCCAGCTCACAAACCCGGACTCTCCGTAGCGAATTAATCGGCTCCGGCCCTATGGGTTCCTCAGTGACGGCTGTGGCACGTTGGCTGCCCATCATCCGACGCAATAAATGTAAGAAAATCAGGGAACCGTGGCCGTTACGAAGCGTTGCTGTCCGGCTTGTGTAGATGGCCCGGCCTAGGTACGCATAAGCCCGGTAAGAAAACCTTGTTACGGAGCGGGTAAAACCCGCTGATGGCGCTCTGGGGGGAGCCGCAGCCTATGTTCTCGAAGAACCGTTCGACCGCCTCGTCCCGCACCGAGGCATGGGCTGCTTTAGGACTGGTACTGGTCTTGGCCTTTTTTTGCGCCACCAGCGTCGTCGCCTATATGAATATTCAGGTCCTCAGGACCAACAACCAGCAGATAATGCACACCCACAAGGTCATCGTCGGTATCGATGGCCTGATGGCGTCCTTGCTAAACGCGGAAACGGGTCAGCGCGGCTATCTTCTCACGGAAAACCCCTCTTATCTCCAACCCTATCAGCGCGCCGTCGAGGTGCTGGAAGCGCAGATGGCGGAATTGGATGCGCTCACCCAGAATAATGCCATCCAGAACGCCCATCTGGACCAGATGCGTGCCCATGTCGCCACGCGCATGAGCGAGCTGAACAATGCGCTGGATGCGCGTCGCGAACGCGGCATTGAAGGCGCTATCGCCCACCTGAACTCCGATCGCGGCAAGGCTGAAATGGATGCCGTGCGCACCATTATCGGCCAAATGCAGCTGGAAGAGCAGCGGGTGCGCGAAGCGCGCATCAAACAGATGGAAGCCGCCGCCCGCACCGCCGTCATCAGCGGTGTGTTCTCGGGGCTGTTTGGCGCGTTTCTGACGATCGTTGTCTTCCAGCTCATCCGCCGCAGCGTACGACAGCGCGCCCGTCAGGAATGGCTGCATCAAGGGCAGGTGGGTCTGGCCAAGGCCATGCTGGGCGACCAGTCTCTGGAAAATCTCGCGGACAATATTCTGGCGTTTCTGGCCCGTTATACGGGGGCCCATGCGGGCGCCCTGTTCAAGGGCGAGGAAGGCCAGTTCCGCCGTCTGGCTGTCACCGGGGTCCCCTCCGATGCCGCCATCCCTGCCCGCTTCTCGCCCAAGGAAGGCCTGTTGGGTCAGGTCGCCAGCGAGGGGCATGCCCTTGTTCTTGACGAGGTACCCGACGGCTATCTGACCATCGGCTCGGCACTGGGCCGCGACAACCCCCGACATCTGATTATCGCGCCGGGCAAGGCCGACGGCGAGGTCAATGTGGTGCTCGAGCTGGGCTTCCTGCACGCCGTCGCGGAACCCGCGCGGGCCCTGCTGGAGGAATCCGCTTCCGCCATCGGCGCGGCCCTGCGGTCGGCCCGTTACCGCGCCCGCTTGCAGGACATGCTGGAGGAGACCCAGCGTCAGGCCGAGGAACTGCAAGTGCAGAGCGAGGAACTGCGCGTCTCCAA
>DLIT01000124.1:0-154 GCA_002483865.1 Brevundimonas sp. UBA7635 | reverse complement strand
GAACTGCGCACGCCGCTGAACTCGCTACTGATCCTGTCGAAACTGCTGGCCGACAACAATGACGGCAATCTGAGCGATCAACAGGTGAACTATGCCCGCACCATCCAATCCTCGGGCAATGACCTTCTGGACCTCATCAACGACATCCTCGACC
>DLIT01000167.1:18939-21865 GCA_002483865.1 Brevundimonas sp. UBA7635 | reverse complement strand
ACGGCGCGACGGATACGGGTGGCCGCAAGGGCCGTGCCGCGGCTTTCGGTGAAACTCATGGTCACGCCCGCTGCAACGGCCGCCAGGATACCCGAGGCATGAACGGCCTCCGCCGCCAGATAGGCCGCGAACGGGATCAGCAGGCTGACCAGGATCTGGCCGCCGACATCCTCGCCCCAACGGTGACTGACAAAGCCCTTGGCCAGGCCGATGGCCAGGCTGACCGCCACCCCGACCGCGACGCCCGCTAGCGCCAGCCAGGCAAAGGTGCCGATAGCCTGGGTCAGGGAGAACGCCCCGGTCGTGGCCGCGATCACGGCAATCCGCATGCAGGTCAGACCCGTGGCATCATTCAGTAGGGATTCCCCCTCCAGAATGTGCATCAACCGCTTGGGCATGGGCGCGCGGCCGGCAATGGCCGAGACCGCAATCGGGTCGGTCGGAGACAGGATGGCCGCCAGGGCAAAGGCCACGGCCAGGGGCATGGCCGGGATCATCCAGTTGATGAAGAAGCCCAGCCCCACCACGGTGAATATCACCAGCCCCAGCGCCAGCTCAAGGATCACGGCCCGGTCGCGGTAAAGCGCGGCCTTGGGTATGCGCCAGCCGTCCACGAACAACAGGGGCGGCAGGAACAGCAGGAAGAAGACTTCCGGCTTCAGGTCGACGCTCTCGCCCGTCAGCATCACCACCCCGGCCCCGAGCGCGATCTGCACCAGGGGCAAGGGCAGGCGGCTGATCCGGGCTACCCATCCTGACAGCACAACGGCCAGCAGGAGGAGCAGCACGGTCTCGATCAGTTGCATGACCTCAGCCGATCACGTCAGGATAGAGGCGTTCAAGACGGCCCAGGGCCGCCGGATGCAGGCGAACACTCAGCCGGATACGGCCGTCTTCGTCCGTAGAGCGATCCGTCACGCGGCCGTTCTCATAAAGCCAGGCCAGGGCCGCTCCCTGATGCGGCAAAAGTGTCAGCTGGGTTTCCGGATCATCGTCGATCAGGGTGGCAATGGTCTCGCGCAGGGCCTCGATGCCCTCGCCGGTCCAGGCCGAAACAGCCACCGCCTTGCCTTCGCGCTGCAGGCGCGCGGCCTGGCCGGTGACCGCTTCGTGGACATCGACGTCCAGCAGGTCGATCTTGTTCCAGACCTCAAGGATGCGGCGCGTCTTGCCCTCGGGCGTCGGAATTTGCTCCAGGACGGCCTCGACGTCCTTCGCCTGGGCATCGCTGTCGGGCGAGGCGATGTCGCGCACGTGCAGGATCAGGTCCGCCTCGCCCACCTCCTCCAGCGTCGCACGGAAGCTCTCGACCAGTTCGTGCGGCAGGTCCGAGATGAAGCCGACCGTGTCTGCGATGATGGCGGGCCGCCCCTGCGGCAGGCGAATGGTCCGCTGGGTGGTGTCCAAGGTGGCAAACAGCAGGTCCTTGGCCAGGACTTCTGATCCCGTCAGGCGGTTGAACAGGGTCGACTTGCCCGCATTGGTGTAGCCAACCAGGGCGACCGAGGGGAAAGGCACCTTCTTGCGTGCCTTGCGATGCAGGCCACGTGTCCGGCGCACCTCCTCCAGTTCGCCTTTCAGCCGCACGATACGGTCGGCGATCAGTCGCCGGTCCAGCTCGATCTGGGTTTCACCGGGACCGCCCGTCGATCCGGTGCCACCGCGCTGGCGCTCAAGGTGGGTCCAGGTGCGGACCAGCCGCGAACGTTCATATTCCAGGCGGGCCAGCTCGACCTGGAGCCGACCTTCACGGGTGCGGGCACGACGGCCGAAGATTTCGAGGATCAGGCCGGTCCGGTCGATCACCTTGACCTCCCAAGCCTTTTCGAGATTGCGCTGCTGGACGGGAGTCAGGTCATCGTCGATGACGACAGCTTCGGCATCTGCGGCCCGCATCAGGGCGGCCAGTTGGTCGACCTTGCCTGACCCGAACAAGGTCGCAGGCGTGGTGCCGCGCAGGCGCACGATCTCTTCGGCGCGCACGTCAAGATCAAGCGCGCGGGCCAGGCCCGCCGCTTCTTCCAGCCGCTCGGTCGCCAGCCTGGGACTGTCCGAGCGACGATCGGGATGGATCACTACCGCCCGGATAAGCGGGACGGAATGGTCAATGAGTTTGGAGGTCAATCAGTCTTCTTCTGCGTCGGGCTCATACAGCTGTACGGGCGCGGACGGCATGATGGTCGAAATGGCGTGCTTATAAACCAGCTGCGACTGGCCATCGCGACGCAGCAGCACACAGAAGTTGTCGAACCAGGTCACAATCCCCTGAAGCTTGACGCCATTGACGAGGAAGATGGTCAGTGGGGTCTTTGTCTTGCGAACGCTGTTCAGGAAGGTGTCTTGAAGGTTCTGTCGTTTGTCTTGCGACATGGCAGGTTGGTCCTGTTCTTGGTATTTTGTCTCACAGGGAGATTGGAAGCCCATCGGGCCAAGTCAACCTTAGACGCCGCCCCTGTGCTCCCGCAACTGTGGAAACCAATTTGCCGCCCCCGGCCTCAGGAAAGTTCCATCTCCTGATATATCAGGGATTTTTCCGCGCATGGATAAAGACACCATGGAAACCGCCATGATCGGTGTGGGACACCTCATAGTGGTTGAAACCTGCCTGGAACATCAGTCCTGTGATCTTTGAGAGATCATAATCGAACATCAACATCACGCCCTTGTCGGGTGATTTCAAAGCTTCATCATTCGAAATGTCGGTGAAATCTTCGTCGATAAGGAAACGACCGCCACCCGTATTCTTATGCCTTGCATCCCTGTAAAGGGTGACCTGCAAGGTCAGGAAGCCTCCCGGCGAAATCCTCTCGAACAGCTCTCGCATGAGCTGATATCCGCGATCCGTCGGAATGTGCTGAAACACGATAATCGAAACGACCCAGTCAAAGAGTCGGTCCGGAATATCGTGGCTGAAGGTCGCGTTGGT
>DLIT01000167.1:17996-18887 GCA_002483865.1 Brevundimonas sp. UBA7635 | reverse complement strand
AAGTCTGCAGCCATATCATATCTCCCCTACACGGCTTCGCGCCTTGCCTTATCTAGATAGACCTGGCGCAGTCGGGTCGCGATGGGACCTGGCTTGCCATCCGAAATCTGAACACCATCAAGCGATACAATAGGCATTACAAATGAACTTGCCGCGGTTACGAAAACTTCGCGGGCGCGCTTCGCCTCATCGACAGTAAAGGGGCGTTCATCAAGCTCGATTCCCTCAACCGTGACCAGTGCGAGAATGGCTGTTCTTGTAATGCCGCGCAAGATGTTGGCCTGGGTATCGCGGGTGCGTAGCTTGCCGTTTTCATCGACGATCCAAGCATTGGTTGATGAGCCTTCGGTTATCAGGCCCATTTCATCGTACATGAGGCATTCATACGCCCCTTTTTCACGGGCCGCCTGTTTGGCCAGGACGTTGGCCAGGAGGCCGACGGTCTTAATGTCGCAGCGGCCCCAGCGGATGTCCGGCATGGTGACGCCCGCCGCGCCCCTGGCAGCCAGGGCCTCGCCCTTGGCCAGGTCGATGGTCTTGGCGGTGACGATGACGCTGGGCGGCACGTCGACCGGGAAGGCGTGGTCACGCGGCGAGGTGCCACGGGTTACCTGCAGATAGACGATGCCGTTTCGCACGCGATTGCGGCGGATGGTTTCCTTCAGCACCACTTCCAGGGCCTGGGCCGTCATCGGCACGGGGATCTTCAGCTCGGTCAGGCTGCGCGCCAGGCGCGACATGTGGCCGTCGAAGTCGGCCAGCTTGCCATCGAAGACGGACCAGACCTCATAGACCCCGTCGGCAAACTGGAAACCGCGATCCTCGATATGGACCGTGGCCCCGTTATGCGGCTGATAGGTCCCGTTTACATAGGCGATCCTGGACATCAGG
>DLIT01000167.1:0-17893 GCA_002483865.1 Brevundimonas sp. UBA7635 | reverse complement strand
CGCATGATTTGCGCGGCCAGATAGTCGCGCTCGAACACTTCGCGTGCTTCTCGCAACGGCAAGGCAATGATCCGGTCCGATCCCAGTGAAGAGGTTGAGTTGGACGAGGCCACCTCCTGGGGCAGCATGTCGGCTGTAATCGGATCGTCGGTCGCGCCGGTCGCAAGGATCAGTAAGCGTTCCACATTATTGCGCAGCTGGCGAACATTCCCCGGCCATGGATGGACCTGCAGGACGGCCAGGGCATCATCGGCGATCCGGCGACGCGGCAAGCCCTGGGATGCCGCCAGGTTCTCGATGAAGTAGTCGATCAGCTCGCCGATATCCTCGCGGCGCTCGGACAGTGGCGGGATACGGATCGGCACCACGTTCAGGCGGTGGAACAGGTCTTCGCGGAAACGGCCCTCGCTGATCTCGACCCTGAGGTCCCTGGCGGTCGAGGTGATGACGCGCACGTCCACCTGGACATCCTGTTCTCCGCCGACCCGGCGAAACCTCTGCTCGACCAGAACGCGCAGGATACGGCTCTGGCTCTCGCGAGGCATGTCGCTGACATCATCCAGGTAAAGAGTGCCGTTGTGGGCGCGTTCAAAGACGCCGATCTTATGGGGGCGACCATCGCTGCCTTCCTCACCGAACAGCTCGACATCCAGGCGCTCGGGCGTCATGCCAGCGGCCGAGATGGCTACGAATTCCGAACGGGCGCGCGGGCTGGCCTCGTGAATTTGGCGAGCGACCAACTCCTTGCCCGAACCCGGAGGGCCCGAGATCAGGATGCGGCTGTTGGCTGGCGCGACCTTGGTGATGGTCGAGCGCAGCAGCTGAGCCGCCGCCGATTTGCCGATCAGGCCAGTGGGAGCCATCGTCTGCGCCCGCAGGCGTCGATTCTCACGCTTCAGCGCCGCCGCCTCCAGCGCACGCTCAACGACCACGACAAGACGATCTGACTTGAATGGCTTTTCGATGAAGTCGTAGGCCCCGCGCTTCAGCGCACTGACGGCGGTTTCAATATTGCCGTGACCCGAAATCATGACAACCGGCAGGTCCTCGTCGATGCCCTTGACAACATCGAGAAGCTCAAGCCCATCCAGACCACCGCCCTGCATCCAGATATCGAGCACCGCCAAGGAAGGCCGCCGCGCCTTGATGGCTGCCAAAGCCTGATCGGAGTTGGCGGCCGTCCGAACCGAGTGCCCCTCGTCCTCCAGCAGACCGGAAACGAGGTCGCGAATGTCGGCCTCGTCATCAACGACCAGAATATCGGCACCGGTATTTCGCATGACGACTCTCTCTTATTCAGCAACACGGGAGACGGCGCTTTCACGCAGACTCGATTTCTTGTCTTGTTTCAAGGGGAAGACCAGCTCGATCCGGGCACCGCCCAGGTTGGACGCATCGGCCAGCTTCAACTCGCCGCCGTGATCCTCACAAATACGCTTCACGATCGCCAGCCCCAGGCCGGTACCCTTTTCGCGGGTCGTGACATAGGGCTCGGTCAGGCGGTCGCGGTCCTTCGACGGAAGGCCCATGCCGTCGTCCTCGATGACAAACCTCAGCAGGCCACCATCGACGACCAACCGGGCCATGATACCGACAGCACCCGCTTCCGCGGGCACCGATTGACGATGGGCGGCGACCGCTTCGCCCGCATTCTTCAAAATATTCACCAGGGCCTGACTGACCATACGCCGATCGCATTGAAGCTGGATATCTGGGACCGGATCGACAAGATCGACACCGATATCGGCCATCGCAACCCTCTGGGCAAAAACGGCTTCACGTAACATTTCAGCGGGGTTCTCGGTTGAAATGCGGGGCGCAGGCATCCGTGCAAAGGATGAAAACTCGTCCACCATTCGGCCGATATCGCCCACCTGTCGAATAATAGTTTCCGTGCAGCGATCAAAGACCTCGACATCCTCTCCTACCTGGGACCGATATTTGCGACGCAGGCGTTCGGCAGACAGTTGGATCGGAGTCAGCGGATTCTTGATCTCATGGGCAATGCGACGGGCGACGTCGCGCCAGGCTGCATTTCGCTGGGCTGTGACCAGGCGGGTGATGTCGTCGAAGGTCAGAACCATCTCGCCGCCCTGCCCTCCCTCGATGCGGACACGCAGACGCTTCAGTTCACCATTGCGGTTGACGTCAATGTCTTCCTCGATGTGCGCTTCGGCTCGCTCCGAAAGCTCTGCCAGTTCGGGCGCGACCTCCGCCAGGAGCTGGCCATGCACGTCAGCCTCATGAAGGCCCAGAAGCTGGCTTGCACTGTCGTTGAGCGCCGAAACACGTCCATGTCGGTCAAGGCCGATCACGCCCGCGCTGACCCCCGACAGCACGGTTTCGATAAACCGGCTACGACCTTGGGCTTCGTCACTGGCCGTGCGCAGGGCTTCCTGCTGGCTCATGATGTCCTGCGTCATCCGGTTAAAGGCTTCCGACAGGCTGATCAATTCGGCGGGCGCTCCGCGGCTGTCCACCCTGACGTTCAGGTCACCGCCTGCGACCTGGTCGGCGGCCTTGACCAGACGCCCGATCGGCACCGAGATCGAACTGGCAGCAGACATGGCCAGCCAGACGGCTCCTACCAGGACCAGTAGTGCCGTCTCCAGATAGCTAAGCGCAAACGCGGCCTGAATTCTTGCGCGACTTTCCTCGGCCGAGCGATAGGCCGTGATCGACTCCTCACCATTTCTCATTCGCTGGATCAGCCCCGGAGCCAGGGGGCGCACGACGTAGAGATAGGCGTCGCCATAGTCCGGCAACGGATAGAGCGCCCTGACGACATCGGGATTCTCGGTGACAGTCGTGGGGGCAACCTCGCCCCCTGCCACGATCTCAAAGGCTTCGCGCGGCGGTGCGACATAGGGCGGCGCGCCCGGTTGTTCGCCACTGGCCAGGACGTCGCCCTGGGCATTCAGAATATAGAGTGCGGGATAGCCGAAATAGTCGCCGATCTGGGCCAGGGCACCCGAGAACTGAATGCGGTTGTCGAACATCGGGCCAATGCCGCCCAGTTCGGTCGTCATCGTCTCCAGGTCGACTTCGAGATTAGCCCCTACGTCTGCTACATAGGCTCGGCCTATCTCGGCCCCGTTTTCGACTGCTGATCGGACATTGGTACTGAACCACTGCTCGACTCCGCGATTGACCAATACCCCGAAAACCAGCGCGATCAGAACAGCTGGCACCACGGCCACCAGCGAAAACAGCGTCACGAACCTGAGGTGCAGCCGGGCTCCCGGATCGTTTCGTCTGCGGGCCATGCGCATCACCCGTATACCCACGACGCCCGCCAACCCGAGGATCAGCACCAGATTCGCCAGCAGGATGTAGAGGACGGCCCGACTGGCCTCGGCCCGTGTATCGCCTGCCGCCGCACCGGGAGCGACAACCACCAGCCAGACAGCGGCGGCGGTGATCAGAAAGGCGATAACGTAGCAGGTACCAAAGACGGCGCGCCTGCGACTATCTGCCAAGCGCCCCCAGAACGAAGGTTCAGGGGGTGGGAACTCGTCCGGCCTGGCAGAGAGATCGGTCATCACCCCACTACTTTGACCAGATGTGGCATTATATCAACACCCGAGTTGCGAAAATGCGCCATATCTGGTCGCCACAGCTCAGACAGGGCGGCCTCGACCTCCTGCGGGCTGTCCAGGCGGCACAGCCGGGCCTTAGCGGCGCGGCGTTGCAGCGGGTCTTCGGGCCAGGGGGCCTGCTCAATGTACCAGCCCAGGTGCTTTCGGAACATCTTGAGCCCCAGCGGCAGGCCGTAGAAATCCACCGAGGCCCGCAGATGCTCGATGACGATGGACAGCCGCTCCTCGCGCTCCGGCTCGGCCAGTCGGGTACCATCCAGCAACGCGCGCTCCAGATGGGCTGCCAGCCAGGGGCGTCCATATACCCCGCGCCCCAACATCAGGGCGTCGGCCCCGGACTGGGTCAGAGCGTCACGGGCCTGTTCTGCGGAGATGATGTCGCCATTGACAACAACAGGAATGGACACCGCCTGCTTCACTTCTGCGACGGCGCTCCAGTCGGCCACGCCGGTATAGAACTGCTTGCGGGTGCGGCCATGGACCGTCACCGCCTTGACCCCGATCTCCTCAGCCTGGCGCGCCAGGTCGGCCGCATTGAGGCTGTTTTCGTCCCAGCCCAGCCGCATCTTGACCGTCACGGGGCGGCTGACGGCCTTGACCGTAGCCTCCATCAGCCGACAGGCCAGATCGGGCGTGCGCATCAGCGCCGAGCCGCAGGCCGCGCCCGTGACCTCCTTGGCCGGACAGCCAAAGTTCAGATCAATGATGTCAGCGCCAGCAGCCTCTGCCATCCGAGCACCCTCGGCCATCTTGTCAGGATCGCCGCCGACCAGCTGGATCACGGTAAGAGGCAGGCCCGCGCCGACAGCGGCGCGACGCACCACATCAGGACGAGCCCGGGCCAGCTCGGCGGCGGCCACCATTTCGGTCGCCACATAGGCTGCGCCCAGCCTTGAGGCCAACTGCCGAAAGGGCAGATCGGTGATCCCGGTCATTGGGGCCATCAGTACCCGACCGGCAATCTGAACGTCCCCGATTTGCAATCCTGAAGTCATTGCGCCCTTACCGCTGACCAAGTCCCTCTCGTCAAGCCGAACTGGGGCGCTTAGAAGGCCAATATGAATTTCTCAGCAATTGTTGTTGCCGCCGGCTCAGGGTCGCGAGCGGGCGGTGCCAAGCAGTGGCGCATCGTGGCGGGCAAGCCCGTGGTGCGCTGGTCAGTCGAGGCCTTGCTGACCGCAGGGGCCGCTCCTGTCGTCATTGTTGTGGCTGACGACGCCCATGAGCGGATTGCCCAGGCGCTTGCGGGACTTGAGGGGTGGCAGGCTGTCACTGGCGCAGACACACGCGCTGGCTCGGTTCAGGCCGGCCTTGCCGTACTGGGTGGCTTGCCCGGCGACACCCCCGTGCTGATCCATGATGCTGCACGCCCTTTCCTGTCCAAGACCGTGGTTCAGCGTTTGCTGGACGCCCTGGCTGAGGCAGACGGAGCCGTGCCAGCCCTGCCAGTTGCAGACAGCCTGAGACGGGCGGATGACCTGACCGTCTCGGGCAGTGTCGAGCGCGACAATCTGTGGCGCGCCCAGACGCCCCAGGCCTTCCGGCTACAAACCATCGCGCGAGCCTATCAGGCCTGGCCCAATACCGAGATCGCGACCGATGAGGTTGCCGTGGTTCAACGCGCGGGCGGAATCGTGCGGATTGTCGAAGGCGACCTGCGCCTGATGAAACTGACCTATCGCGAGGATTTTGAAATGGCTGAAGCCCTTGCCCCCAGGCCCGCAACCCGGATGCGGATTGGTCAGGGCTATGACGTCCATCGCTGGGGACCAGGCAACTCAGTCTGGCTGTGCGGCCTGGAAATCCCGCATGACCAGACCCTGGTTGGCCATTCGGACGCCGATGCGGGCCTTCATGCACTGACCGACGCCATCCTTGGTGCCCTGGCCGAGGGCGACATTGGCGATCACTTCCCGCCCAGCGATCCGAAATGGAAGGGCGCGGCTTCGGACCAGTTCCTGGTCCATGCCGCCGAGATGGTCTGGGCTCGCGGCGGTCAGATCATCAATGTCGACCTGACCCTGATCTGCGAGCGCCCCAAGGTGAAGCCGCATCGCCAGGCCATGCGCGAGCGGGTCGCCGAGTTGCTGAAGCTGCCGCTCGATGCGGTCAGCGTAAAGGCGACGACGACCGAGGGGCTGGGATTCACCGGACGTGGTGAAGGCCTGGCGGCACAGTCCGTCGTTCTGGTCGCCCTGCCTTAGGAGCCGAGATCAGCTGAGGCCCGTTCCAACATGACCGCCGGTGTTTCGCCGGCGCGAGCCTGACCGACGCCGATCTCTAGCTCAATGACGAAAGGCGAACGCCCCTCGCCAGCTTCAAAGGCGGTGCATCCGATCACCGCCGCGATCCGCTCGGCAGCCAGCCGGGCTTCGGCCTCGGTCACGGCGGGCAGGATCAGGGCAAAAAGCTCTGGACCAAGCCGCGCTGCCGTGTCCTCGACCCGGACCAGTCGGGAAACCATGGCCCCTACCTGAGGCAAGGCTGCCTGCAACCAGCCACTGTTTCGGGCCTGCACCAGGGCCTCGCTTTGGGGCACCTTCAACACACAGACGCAGACCGGACGGCTACGCCGACGGGCACCTTCAGTCACCCGCGCCAGATGGGCAGCAAATAGCTCGGGCGTGAAAAGCCCCGTGGCGGCATCGACGAGAACGGAACCGCGCACGGAATCCAGCGCCATGCGGATGGCCTTGCGCCGTCTGTGGTTGCGGGCCAGGGCGATGACCCGTTGAGCGGTTTCCTCTTCTGGCGTCCCCACCGCCGCCACGTCCGCCACGCCGCGGTTGAAGATGTCCTTCAAAGCGGCTTCCGGCTGGCTGAGGCACAGGGTCAGGGGGATATGATAAAGCCGGGTATTCCGTTTCATCCCGGCCGCAATCGAGAGCGCGGGCGCAACGTCCTCGCCGGACCATAGCACCACGCCATCAAAGGACCGCTCGTGCAGATAGTCAAAGGCGGTGAAAGGGGTCGGGGCCGCCACTACTTCGGCACCGCTGGCGGTTAGAGCATTGGACAGGGCCAGGAAGCGTCGATCGGCAGGGCCGGCTGTCAGGATCTGCAGGGGTGGATTGCTGAGGTCGGGCACGTCCAGAGTGACGCCGTGGCTGGCAAAGGTTTCCAGGCGTAGGCTGAATTCTTCTTCGGCGATGCTGGCGCGGGTCAGCTGGTCCAGGCGCAGTGCCGTCTGCACCGGGTGTAGCGGCCTGGACATTACCAGATCGACCTCGTTGGCGGCCTGCTGATCCATATCTCCAATAGCCAGGATCGGAAGGTGTCGCGGGCTGGCTACCTGGCGCAGGTCGAAGGCCAGACCTTCCAGACCAGGATCCCGCGCGTCCAGAATGACGGCATCAAGTCGCAGATCGCTCATGGCCTGGGCTGCGGCACCACGAGTGCGAGCGGTCACTGTCGACCAGCCAAGGCCGTCCAGACCCTGACACAGAGGCCCCGCCATATCGTCGCGCGCGGCCACCACGAGAACACGCGGTTCGATCAACAAAAAAATGACTCCTAGCCCCCGGGGCGATTCGTCCCCAAGCCGAGGTTGCATCGCCAGTTGCATCATAGCGACCCGTCCCTGCGCCACGCAATCATGATGCAAGCAAAATACCGCCCAGACGCCTAGGGTGTGCTGCAAGTCTTTTATCGGGTGCCTTTTGCCGTTAAGCGAAGGAATCGTTCACTGCCCGGACACTGTTTTGAAATCCGATCAGCCTTGGCTGGAGTTCCCGCGTCTGTGGGGCCAACTGGCCGCCAGAGCCTTCAGCCGCAGCTGGGGCCGGGACGTTATGCTCTATACGGGCGGCGTTTCCTTTTTTGCCCTTCTGGCCGTCTTTCCTGCCATTGCCATCCTCATTGGTTTCTACAAGGCTGTCCTGAGCATCGGGCAGGTCAGCCAGCAGGCGACTGCACTCGCCGATGTAGTGCCCGAGGCGGCTCGCAGCCTGTTTCTGCATGAAATCGACCGGCTGGCCAATGCCTCGGTTCGCAGTGTTTCTGCACAAAGCGCCTTGGCCCTGATCATTGGTGGCTATGCCGCGCACCGGGGCTTCAAGGCCCTGCTGGCGGGGCTTAATCTGATCCATGACGAGACCAAACCGCACGGTTTCTTCAAGTTCAACATGTTGGCCTTTCTGGTGGCTCTGGCGGCCTTTGTCTTGTTTACCGCTGTGTCCGGCGCGGTTGTCACCTCGCGCCTGCTTCATCACGCCCATGCCGAAGATCCGGTGGGCGCTCTGGTTGTGCCGTTGCAGGGGTTATGGCCAGCCATCGGCCTGTGCCTGGGCCTGACCATGCTCTACCGCTATGCCATGTCCCACGCGAACCGCGTTGCCTGGCGGCCCGCGCTGGTCGGCGGTCTGGTGGCTACGGCCATGTCCAGCGTATTTTCGTGGCTGTGCACCGTCTATGTCGAGCAGATCGTGCACCTGGGGGCCACCTATGGCTCAGTCGGTGCCGTGGTCGTGCTGCTGATCTGGCTGTCGTGGAACGTGAACGCCATCTTCTATGGCGGAGCCCTGACGACAGAGCTTGAAATTCTCGACAAGACCCGCCGCCTGGAGCAGGCCGCGACGGCGGACAATCATTTGACCGCCGCCGTGGTCAATCTAGCGGAGCGCCGCCGGTCTCGACCGTAATGGCCAGGCCACTGTCGGTCTGGTCGATCTGAAGCACGGTCCCGCCCAGTTCAGCCATCAGATAGGGCACGTCGATACGCGCCATGGCATCGGTCGCCAGCAGCCGCAGCCGTGTGCCCGGTGCCGTGTCCAGCATGGCCTTCCTCAGCCTGAGCGACGGCACCGGACAGCGGTGACCCCGCGCGTCCACCTCGATCACAGAGCTCATAAACGAAGTGCGTCGCGCAGCATGGTCAGAGCCTGGATCATGCTTTCGGCGCGAACCTCGCCGCGGCCGATATTGCCGTAGCGCTTTTCGACATGTGTAATCTCGCCGTCTGGGCCGACCGCCGCAAAATGAACCAGCCCCACCGGTTTGGCCTCAGAGCCGCCTGTAGGCCCTGCAATTCCGGTGATCGAGACCGATGCCCGAGCGTGGGAGTTGGCAATAGCCCCCCGCGCCATGGCCAGAGCGATCGGTTCCGATACCGCGCCATAATCCTGCAGGTCCACAACGGGCACGCCCAGCATCTCGATCTTGGCTTCATTGCTGTAGGTGACAAAGCCTCGATCCAGCACCGTCGCCGCGCCGGAAATCGAGGTAATGGCCGCCGCTACCAGCCCGCCGGTGCAGCTTTCAGCCGTCGCTACCATGACCTCCGCCTCTTCCGCGGCGCGGATGACCTCAGCGGCCAGTGAGAGAGCTTTGCTGGAGAACATCGCTATGCATATCCTTTGCGAGTCAGACTAGGTTTTGACAAACGCAGAAAGCAGCAAAGCGGCTCAAGCCCAGCGGAGTGCCGATGTCCGAGTCCAGCGTGCCTTACGTTCGTACAGCGCCCCTACCGTTAGCACCGGCCCTGTTTGCCGTCGCCATTTTCACGTCTGCCTCGCTGGTTTTTATGGTCCAGCCCATGGTGACCAAGTTGGTCCTGCCCAGCCTCGGCGGATCGCCGGCGGTATGGAACACCTCCATGGTCTTTTTCCAGGCCGCCCTGCTGATCGGCTACCTGTATGCCCACCTGCTGCAAAGGGTCAGGAACCTGAGAATCCAGGTCGTCATCCATCTGGCGCTGCTGGCTATGGCCGCGATCTTTCTGCCGCTTCAGGTTTCCGGGGCCCTGGGCGAGCCTGACGCCATACGGCCGGTGATCTGGCTTCTGGTGACCCTGGTCCTGTCGGTGGGGGCTCCTTTTGCCATCCTGTCGGCCACGGCCCCGCTCCTTCAGGCCTGGTACGCACGCGTCCGGGCCGGGCATGAAGACGGCAAAAACCCCTATGTCCTCTATGCGGCTTCCAACCTCGGCAGCTTCCTGGCCCTCATTGCCTATCCGGTGTTGGTCGAGCCGCTGATGACGCTTTCTGCGCAAAGGCTCTACTGGACGCTGGGCTATGGGGTTTTCGTGGGCCTGATCCTCGCCCTTGGATTCGTCGTCTGGCTCAGTCGGGCTGACCGCCAGGGTGCCCGATCTTCCGTGGGCGTCAGCGCGCCCATCCCGTGGTCGGAAAAGCTGATCTGGATCGCCATGGCTGCTGTGCCGTCCAGCCTCATGCTAGGGGTTACCGCACACCTCAGCACGGACGTGGCATCCGCCCCCTTCCTTTGGGTCCTGCCGCTTGCCCTCTACCTACTGACCTTTGTCATCGCCTTCAGCCGTCGGCCGATCATTCCGCTTGCCCTGACACTGGTCTTCCAGGCGGGCAGCATCGCCTCGATCGCCACCATGATCGGGATGTCCACCGGACATTGGGCCCTGTTCCTGGCTCTTCATATCGCGGCCTTCTTCCTAACAGCTCTGATGTGTCACCAGCGCCTGGCGGCACGCCGCCCTCCTCCCGACCGGCTGACAGAGTTCTTCCTGCTGCTATCTGTCGGTGGGGTTCTGGGTGGCGTTTTCAATGCCTTGATCGCGCCCAGCCTGTTTAACGTCGTACTCGAATATCCGCTGGTGATGGTCCTGGCCTGCCTGGTCCGGCCCTGGGACCTGTCGCGGTTCAGCCGAGGCGAGATCGCGTTTTTCGTCGCGGCCATCGTCTTGGCGGCCTCGCCTCCGGTCATCTTCGAGTTCATGCGCTATTATCCCGATTTCCGGGACCTGCTGCCGGTCGGACAGCGCATGACCATGGTCAAGGTACTGCTGGGCTCGGCAGCCATCATCGCCTTTGTCCTGCGCGACCGGAACATCTGCCTGGCTGTCATCGTCGCGATCAGCGCATTTTCGGCACAACACGTTTCACGCGGCTATGAACCACTGATGGCGGACCGCAGCTTCTTCGGCGTCATGAGGGTTCAGATCACCGACGAGCCCAAGCTGGGAGGTCCGGTTCACGTTTTGCTGCACGGCACGACCATTCATGGTGCACAGGCCCTGTCCCCATCCTTTGAGTGCAGTGCCACCATGTACTACGCCGCCCGCGGTCCGCTGGGGCAGGCACTGCAGAAGGTGCAGATCAACCAGCCCTCGGCCCGCATCGGGATCGTGGGTCAGGGTGCCGGAGCCATGGCGGCCTACAAGCGTGCCGAAGACAGGATGACGTTTTTTGAAATCGACCCGATGATGAACCGGGTATCACGCGACCCCGAATGGTTCAGCTTTATCTCGCGATGTGCCGAGGGTCCGATCAATACGGTTATAGGCGACGCTCGCCTGACCCTGTCGAGAGAGGCTCCGGGCACCTATGACTACCTGCTGATTGATGCCTTCTCGTCGGATTCTGTGCCGACCCACCTGCTGACCCGCGAGGCGATCAGCCGTTATCTGGACCTGCTGACCCCCAAGGGCTTGCTGGTGCTGCACCTGTCAAATCGTAACCTGGAGATCACACACCCGGTCTATGCCGCCGCTGAGGACCTGAACGCCCCAGGCCTGCACCAGATCTATTATGCCGATCCCGGTGCGGCCTACCTGGCCGAGGCCTCGACCGAGGCCGTGGTCCTGGCCCGCAATCCCGAAGCCCTGGCCGAGCTGGAGGCCGGGGGGCAGTGGAGCCCCCTGAAACCCACCCGGGTCCGGGCCTGGACCGATGAGTATGTCAACCTGGTCGGGGCCCTGGACCGCCACTGGCGCGGGGTGCCTTAGCCCGCGCCCGCCACCCGTGCCAGATCGGCGGTGATCCGCTCGGCGACCTTCAACCGATCGTCGGGCGTGGGCCAGTCGCCCTTGACCACGATCTTCTGGTCCGGCCTGATCTTCCAGAAGGCCTGGTTCTTCTGGATCAACCCGACCAGCCCCATCGGATTGGGGAAGCTGTTGTTGCGCAGGGTCAGCACCGCGCCCTTGGGCCCGATGTCGATGCGCTCGATGCAGGCGGTGCGGCAGTTGGCCTTGATGCCAACGATGCGCAGCAACTGCTGGGCCTCGTCTGGCAGCGGGCCGAAGCGGTCGATCAGCTCCGCCGCCATGGCCTCGCGGTCCTCCATTCTCTCGGCGTCGGAAAGACGGCGATACAGGGACAGGCGCAGGTTCAGGTCAGGCACATAGTCTTCGGGGATCAGCACCGCCGCCCCCACATTGATCGACGGCGACCAGCCGCGGTCGGGGGCCTGTTCGCCTGCCTCCTTCAGTTCGGCAACCGCGTCTTCCAGCATCTGCTGGTACAGCTCGACGCCGACCTCGCGGATGTGCCCCGACTGTTCGTCGCCAAGCAGGTTGCCGCCACCGCGCTGGTCCAGGTCATGGCTGGCCAGCTGGAAGCCCGCCCCCAGATTATCCAGTGACTGCAGCACCTGCAGCCGCCGCTCTGCCGACAGGCTGAGGGGGCGTTTGGGATCGGTCGTCAGATAGGCAAAGGCCCGTGCCTTGGAGCGTCCGATACGGCCCCTGATCTGGTGCAACTGGGCCAGGCCGAACATGTCGGCCCTGTGCACGACCAGGGTGTTGGCGGTCGGAATGTCGATGCCGCTTTCCACGATGGTGGTCGAGACCAGCACGTCATATTCCCCGTCGTAGAAGGCGCTCATTACCTCCTCCAGCTGGGTCGGGCTCATCTGGCCGTGGCCGACGACGAACTTGATCTCGGGCACCTGCTCGCGCAGGAATTTCTCGATGTCCGGCAGGTCCTTCAGGCGCGGCGCGACGTAATAGGCCTGGCCATTACGATACTTCTCACGCAGCAAGGCCTCGCGCACCAGCACCGGGTCCCACGGCGTCACATAGGTCCGCACCGCCAGGCGGTCGACCGGCGGGGTGGCGATGATCGACATCTCGCGGATGCCCGACAGCGCCATCTGCAAGGTGCGCGGGATGGGCGTTGCCGTCAGCGTCAGCAGGTGAACATCCGCCCGCAGGGACTTCAGCTTCTCCTTATGCTTGACGCCAAAGTGCTGCTCTTCGTCCACGATGACGAGGCCCAGGTCCTTGAAGCCGACCTGTTCAGCCAGGACAGCATGGGTGCCGACGACGATCTCGAAGGTACCGTCCTTCAGGCCCTCGCGGGTCTGGGCGGCATCCTTGGCCGTGACCATGCGCGACAGGTGGCGCACGGTGATGGGCCATCCGGCAAAGCGTTCCGAGAAGGTCTTGAAGTGCTGGCGCGCCAGTAGCGTCGTCGGACAGACAACTGCCACCTGCTGGCCCGACATGGCCACGACGAAGGCAGCACGCAGGGCAACCTCGGTCTTGCCAAAGCCCACGTCGCCGCAGATCAGTCGATCCATCGGCGTGCCCTTGCCCAGGTCCTCCAGCACATCCCCGATAGCGTTCAACTGATCGTCCGTCTCCTCATAAGGGAAGCGGGCGCAGAACTCGTCGAACAGGCCTGCGGGCGGAGTGATGGAATCAGAAACACGCAACGCGCGCTTGGCCGCCAGGGCGATCAGCCCCTCGGCCATTTCGCGCAGGCGCTCCTTGGCCTTGGCCTTGCGCGACTGCCAGCCGGCACCGCCCAGTCGGTCCAGCTGGACGCCGTCGGCATCCGTGCCATAGCGGGTCAGCAGGTCAATGTTCTCGACCGGCAGATAAAGCTTGCTGTCCCCGGCGTAGAGCAGTTCCAGACAGTCGTGAGGCGCGTCCTGGATAGTCAGGGTCTGCAGGCCCTCATAGCGTCCGATCCCGTGGTCCAGGTGGACCACCAGGTCACCCGCCGTCAGAGCCGAGGCCTCGGCGAGGAAGTTGGACGCCCGGCGCTTCTTCCGGGGGCGCGCCAGCCGGTCGCCCAGGATGTCGGTCTCCGACACCACGGCCACGTCATCGGTAACAAAGCCATGCTCAACCGGCAGGACCGCGCGCAGATAGACATCGCGCGGGGCCGACTGCACGTCATCCCAGTCGCGCACCGGCAGGACGTGCTGGAGGCCGTGATCCGACAGCATGGCCGCCAGGCGTTCTGACGAGCCGTCAGACCAGGAGGCGAACAGGACCCGCTTGCCATCGACCTTCAGCCGCTCGGCGTGGCGGGCGACGGCGGCGAACAGGTTGACGCTGTCCTGGCTGCGCTCAGCCATGAAGTTGTGACCCAGCCGGCCGCCAGCGTCCTCGCCCGTGCCGGAACTGAGCGGCGACAGACGCCGCACGGATCGCCCCGCCAGGGCGCTGTTCCAGTCCGCCTCGTCCAGATAGAGGCTGCGGGGTGCCGGGGCGCGATAGGCTGCACCGCCCTTGCCCAGGGCCGCCTCGCGCCGCGCCTCATAAGCGTCTGACGTCAGGCTCCAGCGCTCGGCCCTCGCCTGCTCCACCTGGCTGTCCAAGAAGACAGGCGCGTCGTCGGGCAGATAGTCGAACAGGCTGTCCAGCCGCTCGTAGAACAGGGGCAGCCAATGCTCCAGTCCCTGACGCCGTGCACCCGCGCTGACGGCGGCATACATGGGCTCGTCGCCCGGCGCGCCAAACAGGTTCAGATAGCCGGTGCGGAACCGCGAAATAGCATCCGAATCCAGCAGGATCTCGGAGACCGGCAGCAGGGACACGGTCTTCAGCTGCCGCGTCGAACGCTGGGTCTCGGGATCAAAGGCGCGGATCGATTCCAGCTCCGTGCCGAAAAGGTCCAGGCGCACAGGTTCGTCAAAGCCGGGCGGGAAGACGTCGATCACCCCGCCACGAATGGCATATTCGCCGCGCTCAGCCACGGTCGAGGCCCGGATGTAGCCATTGGCCGTGACATAGCTTTCCAGCGCCGAGATATCGAGGTCCTGACCTATCCGGGCCTCAAAGGCGGCCTTGGTGACGGCAAGGCGCGGGGGAATACGCTGGCTGGCGGCGGCAATCGTGGTGATGACCAGCAACGGCCTGTGATCGGCTGGATCGCGCTGGGCCAGTTGCGTCAGGGCGGCCATGCGTTGGGCCGCGACCGAGGCCGTGGGGCTCAGCCGGTCATAGGGCAGACAGTCCCAGGCTGGAAAATCCAGGACCTCGATGTCCTTGGCGAAGAAGGCCAGGGCCTGGCGAAAATTGCCCGCTCGTTGATAGTCCCGCGCCACCATCAGACCCAACCCGCCCTGGGCCTTCAGTCTTTCAGCGACGACCAGCGCATCCAACCCTTCAGGCGCGCCGCCCAGTTCGACGTCACGCCGCGTCATCGCCTCAACACTCATATCAACCGATACCCTTGGCCACTTCAGCGGCAACATGTTCGCGCATGAAGGCGCGGATGCGCGCCATCATCGGCGTTTCAAACTCTGGCGGCGTGGGCTCCTTCTCGATGATCCACGCATACAGATATTGATCTTCCTCGTTCAGAAGATGCTCCAGCTCGTCCAGTTCCGCATCGGTCAGGCTGGGCCCGATCTGGTCGGTGAAAGGTCCCAGCACCATGTCGGCTTCGCGGAAACCACGGCGCCAGGCGCGGTAGGAAATACGACCCAGGCGTTGCTTACGGGCGTCCTCTGGACGTGCATCAATATCGGCCACTCGGTTCCTTGCCCGGTCCGTTTCATGAGAAGAGAGGTTCAGATAGCGTTCCCGTCCTCGCTTCGCTAGCTATGCTGGGATTAATGCGGCCCGAGATTCTGTTTCCCCTGTTCGCTGACGTCTCCACGCTCAAGGGCGTGGGGCCCAGAAGCGCGCCTCTGGTGGCCAAGGTTGCGGGCCCGCTGGTCCGCGACCTGCTGTTCCTGTCGCCCTCTGGCCTGATCCAGCGCCGTCGCACGACGGCCCGTGACGCGGTCGAGGGCGAGGTGGGCATCTTCGAGGTCCTGATCGACCGGCTGATACCGCCCCACAAACCCGGCGCGCCCTTTCGGCTGCGGGCGTCCGATGAGACGGGCTTCATCCACATGGTCTGGTTCGCCGGATCGCCGCGTCACATCGAAAGCCAGGCCCCGCGCGGCCAGGTACGCCTGATCTCGGGCAAGGTCGAGCGCTTCAACAATGAGGTCCAGGTCCCGCACCCGGACTATATCGTGCCGCTGGAGAAGGTCGAAGAGATTCCCCTGGCCGAGTCGGTCTATCCGGCCACCCAGGGCCTGGGATCGCGGGTCGTACGAAAGCTGGCCCTGGGTGCCCTCGCCCTTGCTCCTGACCTGACGGAATGGCAGGATCCGGCCTGGCTGGCGACCCGGCGATGGAGCAGTTGGCGCGCTTCCCTGGAAAGCCTGCACGCCCCAACATCCGAGTTCGACCTGTCGCCCGAGGCTCCGGCACGGCAACGCCTGGCGTATGATGAGCTGTTCGCCCACCAGTTGGCCCTGGCCCGCCGCAAGCGCGCCCGGCAGGTCACCCCCGCCCCCGTCATCCGGCCCGGAGAGGCTTCCGACCGAATGCTCGCTGCCCTGCCCTTCACCCTGACCGGTGCCCAGCAGCAGGCCGTGGCCGAGATCCGCCGTGACCTGGCCTCTGGCGAGCAGATGGGTCGTCTGCTGCAAGGGGACGTGGGCTCGGGCAAGACGGCGGTGGCAGGCCTGGCCCTGGCCGATGCGGCCGCCAGCGGTTTCCAGTCGGCCCTGATGGCCCCGACCGAGATCCTTGCCCGCCAGCACTATCACCGCCTGTCGCCGATGCTGGCCGAGGCGGGCCTGACCACCATCCTTCTGACCGGTCGGGACACAGCGGTTGAGCGTCGCCAGCGTCTGGCGGCCCTGGCTTCCGGCGAGGCCCAGGTGGCGATTGGCACCCATGCCCTGTTCCAGGACGCGGTCCAGTTCGGCAATCTTGCACTCGCCGTGATCGACGAGCAGCACCGCTTTGGCGTCAATGAGCGCCAGACGCTTCAGGCCAAGGGCAATCCCGAAACGGGTGGGGTTCACCTGCTGACCATGTCGGCCACACCGATCCCGCGCACCCTTGAACTGACCCAGTATGGCGAGCTGGAGGTCAGCCGCCTCATGGAAAAGCCGCCGGGCCGAACTCCTGTTGCTACCGCTGTCCTGCCGCTGGTGCGGACTGGCGAGGTCGCCAAACGACTGAAGGCCGCCATCGACAGCGGGGCCCAGGCCTACTGGATCTGTCCCCTGGTGGCCGAATCCGAGGCGATCGACCTGGCCGCAGCCGAGGAACGTGCCAATGACCTGCGGCGTATCCTGGGGGTCGAGGTGGGCCTCGCCCATGGCCAGATGCCGGGAACCGAGCGTGAGGCGGTCATGGCCCGTTTTGCCGAAGGCCAGCTGCCGATCCTGGTCGCCACCACGGTCGTCGAGGTCGGCGTCGACGTGCCCAATGCCTCGATCATGCTGATCGAGCACGCAGACCGCTTTGGCCTGGCTCAGCTCCACCAACTGCGAGGCCGTGTCGGCCGAGGGGCCAAGTCCAGCGCCTGTATCCTGCTTTACGGTGGCCAGGACGGGAACCTGGGCGAGATTGCGCGCGAGCGGTTGGAGACCCTGCGGCGCACCGAAGATGGCTTCGAGATCGCCGAAGAAGACTTTCGACTGCGCGGCGGTGGCGATCCCCTGGGCCTGAAGCAGAGCGGGTTCCCGGCCTATCGCTTTGCCGACCCGATCAAGCATCGCGGCCTGATGCTGGCCGCCGCCGATGATGCCCGGCTGGTCCTTGGCCGCGACCCTGATCTGATCACCCCCCGCGGGCAGGCCATCCGGGTGCTGGAAGCCCTGTTCGACTGGCGTAGCGACAAGGGCGCGGTGGATTAAGACGTCTGACCGGCCTGCCAGGCCTCCAGTCGGGCCAGGGCGTCAGCCTCGAGGTCGGCATAGAAGAGGTTATAGGGCCGCGCCTTGCGCCGGGCGGTCCAGCCGCTCAGCTCACGGAAGGATTCAGACTTGAGGACGGTGTGCCACAACAGGCCGTCACGGCACTGGGTCGCAATCTGGCGGTCGATGAAGGCCGGGCGAAGGCCCCATTCCATGCCGGTGGCATTGGCCGCTCCCAGATGGCGGCGGGCTGGCACGGCCTCTTCATTGTTTTGGCCCGAGACGGGGTTCACGCAAAGCGCTGGCCGCTCGCCCAGTTCGATCAGGCGACCGCGATCGTTCCAGATCAGAGCTCGACGCAGCCGACGCCGTGCGGCTCCCTCGTCGCCCTCGCCGATCTGCGACCAGCCGACCAGGCAGCCGACATCGCTGCGCGCCGTGCAGGCCGGCACCATGGGCTCCATGTCTTCCGGGACCAGGGCGTCCATCAGATAGGCGGCAACCAGGCGCTGGCGCAGCGTCTCGTCCTGCGCGAAACGCTGGCTGATCAGCCGGGCCACCAGCTCTGCGCCCTGCTCCACCCCCGCCAGGATGATTGGACGGTCGGGGTGCGGGGCCAGCCAGTGCGCAAAGGCACGATCAATATCCTGATAGGC
>DLIT01000041.1:5173-19642 GCA_002483865.1 Brevundimonas sp. UBA7635 | reverse complement strand
GGGGGCACAGGCGGCGGTGGCGGCGGCGGGGAAATCGACCCCGGCGGACCGGGCGGCGGCGGTGGAGAGATTGAGCAGCCCATCATCAACTGAACTTAGTGAGCGGACTTATCGCTTTCGCCCAAACCATAAATAAAACAACACCTTCAACTGCCTTGGAGAACTATGTCGAACCCTTCCGCTGCTGAGCAAATCCAGCAGATCATCCAACAGCAATCGTCGCTCCTGACCCAAAAGGCCTTGCTCACTGAGCAACTGGAAATGACGAGCAAAAACCTCAACGAAGTGCGAGCCGTCCTTCACGGCATCGAACTCGGTCGCCAGTTCGCACAGCAAGAAGCTGAGCGGGCCAACGAAGCGGCTTCCACCCAAGGCGATTAAGCCATGAGCGGGTCAATCACTCCCGCTCTCGTCCAGCAAATCCAAGACTTGATGAACGTCTGGAACACGCACCAAGCGCAGCTTGGCACGTGGCTGCGATGGGCGACAGCATGTATGTTATAGCGGCCGCCCGCCTCATCCCCAGCGCCCCGCGCCTGCGTGATCAGCTTCTGCCTCTGCTGGACAATATCTGGGGCGCATTGAACGACAACGACCACACCCTTGCGCGGATGGGTCCATGGAGTCAGCTGTCCACTAGAGCGGCTGTTAAGGCCGGTCCGGACGAGTGACCGCTAGGGGGGAGAAAAGTTGGAACATGTCGTCCCAGGAACCGGTGCCGGGGTCACTTTTTCAGAGAACGCTAAAAAACGTGGGGGGGTCGAACGGTCAGAGCCATGGAGTCATTTGTCCCATGGTTCCCGCGCATCGTGAGGATTCTGTCCATGGAATCGTCGACTCCATGGTGGTCGTCGAGAGCAAACGCGGACGTACTACGACGACCCCGCCCGTTCGGATGAAATTCCCTGCGCCATCGCGACACGCGCCTACATCCAACGGAAATCAGCGCCGGAGCGGTCGCGCGCAGTCCACGTCCGGTTCTTTCCTGAATGCATCTCCGATCATAGCCTCGGCACCGAGTGAACCGTGACACCCCCGACTTCAGCGCGGGAGCTCGAGCAAACTCCATGCCGCCGGTATTCAGCCTTCGTGGCCGTCCCGTTTTTTCGCCGGCCGGAATTCAATCGCCTTCGAGACAGTGCCCTGCCGCCGCAGTAACGCGGCTGCGTCGGCGGGATATATCATCGGTCGCTTTACGAAGTCGTTTTCGTGCGCTTACCTGTCCTTTGGGGGGGGCGTGGTGGACGAATCTGAAATTACGGCGGAAATCGCTGCAGCAAAGCGCTCGGGCGACGCTGCTCGGTTGAGAACCATTGCGGCGGGCCTTGATGGCCGCACCGAAAGTTGGGTCACCTTGGCCAAGATCAAGGCGATCGCAGCTGGTCGTGCTCTCGAGGCTGCCCACGCGGGCGGACAACCACCAGCAACGACCATTCCGGATCGATCGCACTGGCTAAGCCGATACGGCCTGCCGCGACCGGATGGCCGCCCTCTCCACCGTTATGCCCTGAGTGACGCGGCGTACGCGCAGGTCGAGGCGGACCTGAGGGCCAGGGCGGCCAGTATCAATGCGGAACTCTCCAGCGACCACGATGCGGCCCTGTTCGTCCTGTGGGCCGCCGAATGGTTTCGTCGCAACTATGCCGGCGGTCTGCAGCGTTGGGCGGATGTCGGCCGTGCGGTCAATGTAAGCCTGGAACAGTCCTCCTGGCGGAAGCTGGCGGATCGCGGCCTGAGGTACTGGCGTTTGCCCGAACTCCGACTGAACGGCATGCACCGGCGGCTTGCCGCGATCGCCCGTCAGGGAGGATTTCCGGTCGCGGCGATCGGCGGAGCTCAGGGCGGATGGGCTGCAAACTTTCTACAGAAACTCATCGTGCAGCTTCTGGAGCATCCGGAGCCGACGACAGCAGTGGCGGAGGAGCTCGGCCGAGAGCATGAGCTCGCGATCCCTGGGCTATGGCGGCACGAAGAGATCTTTGCGGTCTCCGCTGAACTCGCCATCGGCATCGTTGAACTGCGTCGTGAGGCCGAAGCGGGCGGCGTGACGGAAGGTGTTTTGATCTCAGCATGGCTGGACAAGACGCATCCCGACTGGCGCCGGAACCTGCCTCTAGCGGTCGACGACGCGGGCGCCCGCCAGTTGGTCGACGGGCTGATAAGCGTCGAGCGCCTCAAGGGCGGAGCGGGAGCAATCCGCGCTCGCCGTTTTCTCTTGGCTCAAGGGAGCGTTTGGCGCGAACAGGTAGAGCTCCACCTGGACGGAGATCTCGTCAGCGCCGACCCGACTCATAGCTTCAAGTCGCTTGCTCGGGACTGGAGCCGTCTGCGGCTGTTCGCCTCGGACGAAGCAGCCCAGTACATTTCGGGCGAACTGGCGGTCGTAGAGCCCTCCCAGGACGGTCGGTGGACCTGTATGGCGTCGCGTCCTTCGCTTCGCTTTGATGTGCCTGCCCATGTGCCGCTGACGGCCGAACTCCGCGGCGAAGGCGTGCGTGTCATGGCCCCGTTCCTTCTTCCCGGGGGGGAAGCGGGCGGAAGAGAGCTCAGGGTCTGCACCGCTGAAGATGTCGCGCCCGATGGTTCACCCACCCGGCTGGAGGTCATCGGTTACGGCAGCGGCGGCTATCGCGCCGAGCCCATCTATCTGGACGCTCCCGCAACATGGGTTGCGGAGCCGCACGAAACCGACAGCGCATGCCGCGATCTGAGCTCGGATGCGAATTCCGACCGAAGACTCTGGGAAGTCTTCGGCGCCGTCGTCGTAGGAGGAGAGGACGGCGACCGGTTCCTCGTAAGGGCGGGGCAGACAGGCGATCAACGCGATCAGATTGTTTTAGACGGCGCAGCTCCTGAAGGCTGCGTTTCAGGCGATGGCCGCGCATTGTACTGCGGCGTCCCCACGATCCGTCTTCGCCAGGGCCCTCAGATGCGTATGCCGCGAGGCCGGGAAATCTGGTGGCGTCTGAAGGGCGAGAGAGAATGGAGGTCACAGACCCAAGGCCGCCCCTTGGGGTCCTGCGAGTTCGCGTGGAGGGACGAGGCCACGCTCCATGTCCGGTGCAAGACCGAGGCGATAGTTCTGCCTGTCGACTTCGGGGTTCGCCGAAGTTTGTCCGGCCCTTGGGTTATGATGACCATCGACGGCTGGCCCCACGACGTGACGGCGACCTGTGGAGAGCCGAACGGCGGGCTCGAGTGGCGTTTCCATCGCGAGCACACGGCCTTCAGCCATTTCGAGTTCGACCTGCGGTTTCCTGGCGGGAGTGAAACGGCGCAGATCCGCGCCCCGCTCAAGGGTCATGCTTGGATATATGAGTGGACCGGACGACGGCTGCAGCGGGATGGGCGGCTTTCATTGGCGACGCTGAACCAGTTCGTCGCCCGCACCCCGAGCCGTATCGAGCTGTGGGCCGAGTTGCTGGACGCCAACAGGCGCCCGGTTCCTCAGGCCAACGCCCGTTGGATCATCGACGAAGAACTGCCCATGTCGGTGATCGCCGACGACCTGGCGGTCATGCTGCGATCTAGTGGAAGGTTGGACGCCAGGGTGCGTCTGGATTTCAACGACAGCCAGGATCATCACTGGTACGTCTCCGAGTTCGCCCATGAACTCGATAGTGATCCTGCAGGGCTGACGCCGCGCCCCGCGGTGTTGGATCCTCTGGCCCGCATAGTCGGTCGGCCTTTCGCCGATGCGGCCCGAGAGACCGATTTCGGTCCGTACGGCGAGCGCGAACAGCTCAATCCTCGTCCTATCGATCTCAACCCCGGCCCGGGCGCGTGGTTGATATATCTACGCGCCAATGACCGCGTTCTAAGCCGGCCCCGCGTCGTGAACGGATCGGAAGCCCCGCGGATGGCGCCGACCGCCTTGGGCCGGGCGATGTTGAGCGATCCGTCAGAGCGATCCGCCGTCCTGGCCGCGCTTGTGGATCGCGCTCTGGCGGATCCGGGTCATGAGGACTCGCGGGAAATCATCCGGTCCATCGCAAAGCTCGCAGTTTCGCTCAACGGCCTGCCGCCCAGCACGTTCGACGTCTTCAGGCTGCTGGAGACCTTCCCTCTCCTCGGTCCGATGATACTCTACGGCGCCGCGGCCAATGAGATCGAACCGATCCTCCGCCTGGCCGATAACCTGAAAATGGCTTGGTGTCTGGTGCCCCAATCCTATTGGAAGGAGGCTTGGGAGGTCTGGGGCGAACATTTCTCCGCGACGTTCCCCGACAATCTCGGTGACGTCGCGAAGCTGATGACAGGCAAGCGGGCCGCACTGCTTCACCATGAGCCCTCGCTGGCGCCGCTTCTCGGCATGTCCGGCTCTTCCGAGCCGATCACCGTGATCGCCAATAGCTTTCTCAACCGATCGGGAGATCGCATCCGCACGGAAATCTCCAATCCTTTCCGGCCGCGCTTCGAAGCGCTGCTGCCGAACTGGCCGTTCGGACGACAGTTCTGGCGCGCTGCGGATGCTCCGATCCTGGCCGCCCGCATCGCGCGTGGTGAAATGACCGAACCCTTGGGTGATGACGAGCTCACCGCCATCAAAGATATAGCCCGCGCTCATCCGCGTTACTTCACCGCCGCCTTCGCGGCCCAATTCGGAGCCTGGTGAATTGTCGTCCAGCTTGAGCCCTGCGTCAGTGCCTTCTCCCCTGGTGATCGACCGCCGCCTTCGTGAACGGATCGCCGATGCGGTGATCGCACAGGCGAACAGTCGTGATGCAGATCTGAATGCCTTTTTGCGGGAACGGCTGTCGGGGCGGGACATCAGCCGCGGCGCCTTGCTGTCAGAGCCCGTCTTCGAGGGGGCGGCGGGTTACCGGTCTTCCGGCCGAACGCCGCAAAGCCTGGCCGGAGAGGTGCTGCATTCCGACGTTGCCGCAGCCTTGGCTGCGGGTGCTCCGGGCGACGACTACCGTTTCGACTATCCGGCCTACGAGCACCAGCTCGCGGCCTGGAAGCTGCTGACCGCAGAGCAGCGGAACTCGGTGCTCGTTTCCAGCGGCACGGGTTCGGGTAAGACCGAATGCTTTCTGGTGCCTTTGCTCAACGATCTCGCCATTGAGAGCGCTCAATCGGGTCGGCTTTCAGGCGTGCGCGCACTCATGCTCTATCCGCTCAACGCGCTCATTGCGAGCCAGGAGGAGCGGCTTCGGCAATGGACCCGTCCGTTCAACGGCCGCATCCGATTCGGTCTCTACAACGGGCTGATGCCCGACCGTCGGAAGTCGGATCGCGAGCGCGATGAGGCGTCTACGCCCGAGCAGGTGCTCTACCGGACGACTCTCCGCGCCGATCCGCCGCCGATCCTGGTCACGAACAGCACGATGCTGGAATACATGACCATCCGTAGGCAGGACAAACCTCTCGTTGATCGGTCCCGCGGAATGCTCCGCTGGATCATTATCGACGAAGCCCACAGCTACGTCGGATCCGCCGCCGCTGAGGTCTCGCTTCTGCTCAGGCGGGTTCTGCACACCTTCGGTGTAAAAGCCTCCGACGTCCGGTTCGTCGCCACCTCAGCCACGATCGGCGGTTCGGATGATCAGGCGAAACGTGATCTGCAACGGTACCTCGCCGATCTCGCCGGCGTCGATATCGATCGGGTTCATGTGGTCTTCGGCCACCGCGAAGTCGTCGCCCTGCCCCCGCCGGGTCCGGCATGCGAGCTGACGCCAACCGGAGGCTCGAGCGAGTTGGCGCGGAACCCTGCGGTCCAGGCTGTCGTCAGACAGGCGGAAGCGGGGGCTATCGCGTTGTCCGACGCCGTCCGACATGCCGGTTCCGCAGGAACAACGGCCGAGGCGCTCTTGGAAAGCATCGCGGCCAAGCCCGAGGATGAAAAGCGCCCTCTGCTGCCGATGCGGGTTCACAACTTCGTCCGTGCCGTTCCAGGGCTTTGGTCCTGCCTCGACACGGAGTGCCCGGGCGACAAACCTGTCGGCTGGCCCTTCGGCGGTATCCTGTTCGATCGATCCGATGTCTGTCCGCATTGTGCTGGAGCCGTTTTCGAGCTCCTGAACTGCACGGAGTGCGGCGAGCCATGGCTCAACGCCTATGACTACGGCGATCGCCTTTCGCCGCTCGCAACCTCGGTCGGCGAGGACGACTTCGCGACCGCCGGGGCAATGAGCACGGGCGCATTCGAGACGGACGAAGACGGCGATGTTCCGGCGGCGGCCGAAGCCTCGGTATCACTAGGGCGCAGAAGGCTTCTGGGGCTTCGTCCATTCGCCGGATGCAAGGAGGTGGCGGTCGACCCGAAAACGGGAACGCTGCTCGAGCGACGCACGGCAGGGAGCACCGTGTGGGCAAGCCAACAGTTGGTCGACGACGCCTGCCCGAGCTGCGGCGTGGGCACGACCGCCGAGACCCGCTCCCCTCTGTGGCCCTTCCGCTTCGGAGCCCCCTTCCTGCTCCAGAACGCCGCGCCCACGCTGCTGGAGGGCGTCAACGCCCATTCGTCAGATCAGAAGCTGGTCCCCGGCGAGGGCCGTCAACTCTTGTCGTTCACCGACAGCCGCCAGGGGACCGCCCGGTTTGCGGCCAATATCGAAACCCAGTCCGAGCGTGGGTACGTCCGGGCGTTCATTTACCATCTGACTCAGAAGGCGCTTGCGAAGGGCTCGGATCCGGAAAAGCGTGCATCCATCGAGATGAGGATCGCTAAGTTCGCACCGCTTGCTGCGGACGATCCCGACTTCGCGCAGATGCTGGATCAAGCGCGCGAAGAGCTTGCCGCTCTGGACAAGGTGCCAGCTGTTGCCTGGGCCGATGCTGTACAGGGGCTCGCCGATGATCCGACGGTCAAGCAGTGGATTCGAAAAGTCTGGTCAGGGCGGGACGAGCGCTACCGTGACTCTCCCGAGGCCTTCGCTGAGTTCCTCATGCTTCGCGAACTCGCCCGCCGCCCCCGGCGCGCGAATGCGGTCGAGACCATGGGTCTGGCGCGACTGAGCTTCGCTTCGATCGAGGCGCTCTCGGAGCGCGCCCTTCCCTCTCAGTTCCGGGAAAAAGGCCTCAGCCTGCAGGATTGGCGGGACTTCCTCTATTTTCTGATCGATGTCTCCATCCGCAACCTCTTCGTCGTGCGCATGGATCGACGGGACGCACGGTGGCTGCTGCCAAGACAGGCCTTCCTGAAAAATATCGTCGGGCCCAATGATCTTCCTGCCAACGCCTCGGATCGCTCATGGCCCGCTGCGCGGGCGGGTTCCGCCAAGTCGAACGCCGTGAAGCTGTTGGAGCGCACGCTGAAGCTGGACGCCGCCGACCCGGCCGACAGAGCCGTCCTGAACGAAGTTCTGGAGCGCGCATGGCAGGGCGTGCGTCCGGTGCTCGAGAGCAATGCCAGCACCTATGCCCTCGACTTCTCGCGAGCCTCGCTCGAACCTGTCCTGGACGCCTGGCTTTGTCCGGTGACCAACAGGGTTCTGCCCAGGCCGGCTCTCGGAATTTCGCCCTATGCCCTACGGAGCACCCTGCCGGCGGCGCAGAGAAAACCCGAGCCGATCAGAATGCCGATCCTGCCGATCGCATTCCCACGCAACGCCGAGGACCGCAGCGTGATCTCGGATTTCTTGGTGGAAGACCCAGTCACAGCCGAGCTTCGGGATCGCGGCGTCTGGAGCGACCTGCACACCCGCGCGGCCACCTTCGCCCCCTACATCCGGGCGGAAGAACACTCAGCGCAGCAACCGCCGAGCCGCCTCCGTGGATTTGAAGAAGAGTTCAAGCGTCACGAGATCAATCTGCTGGCCTGCTCGACAACCATGGAGATGGGCGTCGACATCGGAGCCGTTGAAGCGGTCCTGAACACGAACGTCCCGCCCTCCATCGCCAACTATCGTCAACGGGTCGGCCGCGCCGGTCGCCGCGGGCAGAGCTTCTCGACATCACTCACCTTTGCTCGGGACACGCCCCTGGATCGAGAAGCCTTCCTCAAGCCGATCGATTACCTGAAGCGTGAGCTGCGCGCGCCGCTCGTGAAGCTCGATTCCGTCCGAATCGTGCAGCGTCACGTCAACGCGCTTCTCCTGGCGCGCTGGTTCGCCGAAGCTGACGGCCAACTCGTGAAAACAAAGAGCGGCGATTTCTTCGGCTGCCCCCCGATTCTGGCCGCCGAGAAAGCGGTCGATTCCCCGGTGGCGCTCTTCGCCCGCTGGCTCGATGAACCGAGCACCGAGCAGATCCTGCGGCCATCGATTGCCGCCCTTACCGTGGGCACGATACTTGAGTTCCGGCGCGATCTTCTGGAAGTCGCCCGGGACGCGTTTCTGGATGCGGCAACCGCATTTGAGAAGAGCTGGACGACGCTCCAGGAGCAGGCCCGCGACGTTGCGCCGGAGGCCGTCGCCAGCTTGGAGAAGCGGATCCGCCGGATGTGCGGAGAATCGCTCCTCAAGGAGCTGGCCAACCGTTCGCTACTTCCCGGTCACGGTTTTCCCACTTCGGTGGTGCCGTTCGTTAACGACTGCGCAGAGACGCGGGATCAGGACCGTGCCGCGCAGGATGGCGACGACGATCGGCGTAACGACCGCCGCTACGACTATCCGAGCCGCAACGCGGATGTGGCCATCCGTGAATATGCTCCCGGCGCCGAGGTCGTGATCGACGGACTTGTCTGGACATCCGCCGGCGTGACCCTGAACTGGCAGCGGCCCGCCACTGATCTGGAAGCGCGGGAGGTTCAGAGCCTCCGCTGCTTCTGGCGCTGCGAGACCTGCAAGGCTCCCGGCTCCGGCCATTCGCTTCCAGCTTCCTGCCCGGAATGCGGGGCCGACGGTCTGACGTTCCGTCGGTTCCTCGAGCCTTCAGGATTCCGCGTCGCCTGGTCGGACAAGCCTCATGCCCACACGGACTCGGCTCAGTACATCGAGCCCGAGCCGCCCTCGGTTTCAGCAGCCGGCGCCGCCTGGGCTCCGCTCCTGGACGCCGATCTGGGCCGATATCGGTCGAGCCACGAAGGACGAGTCTTTCATCTGTCGAACGGCCCCGCGAAGGCGGGCTATCGCGTCTGTCTGGAATGCGGCCGCGCCGCTTCGGACTCCGGCCCCGGTCTGGCCGAGCACGATGCGCTCACGCCTCGTAAGGGAACCTTCGGACGCTGCCCCGGCAACGATCGCACCTACGCGATAACCGAACCGATAGCCCTGGGCCACGAGGTTCTCACCGACGTCGCCGAGCTACAGCCATCGGGTCTGTCCGATGCAGGAACCGCTTGGGCGCTGGCTTCTGCATTGCGGGAATCCCTGGCCCGCTCGCTCGGCATCGAGACGCGGGAACTCGGACTGGCCGTGGAGCCTCGTTCCGGCCTCCTCGGCGATCTCACCCACTCCATCTTCCTGTTCGACCAATCATCGGGCGGGGCCGGCTATGCGCCTCAGCTTTTCGCCGACATCCCGAGGCTCCTCGCCGCCGTGGCCCAACGGTTGGATTGTTCCGCCCGCTGCGAACGAGGGTGTTCGTCCTGCGTCCTCGCTTCCGACCTCTTCGCACAGCAGGAGATCGTCGATCGCAAGGCGGCACTGGAATTTGTGACGCAGCTGCGGAGCGAGCTGGCGGCGCCGAAGGACGACGACAAAGTCGCCGCGCACGCTGCGCTGAGCGGGCCCGTCGCAGACGCCATCGTGCGGAAACTGAAGAGCGACCAGATCATAACCCTGCTCATGTCCGAGGACCTCGACGTATCGGCGCTTTATCAGCCACCGCTGTCGAGCTTGTTCGAGAAAGCTCACCGGCTCGGCGCAGAAGTACGACTCGCATTGCCTCAGGCAGCGTTCAGCGCCATGGACGATGCGACCCGTCGCGGCCTGCGGAACGCTTCACACCGCTTCTGTTTCGTGCCGGTCATCCTGGATATGCAGCCGGCCGCCAACGGCGCCTGGCTGGTCGCCTCGACCGAGGATCGCGAGGGCGGTCTCGGCTACTATTGCCGCGATCCCCTGAGCCGCGCGGCCGGAGACCGATGGGGCGTCGGCATCGAACATCCGATCGTGACGGTGCGCATGCAACCGCCGTCAGGCGTTCCGATCGGAGAGGAAGATCTCGAGCGGAGCGAAACGACAGGCGATCGCGTAAGGGAACTGAAGGCAGCGCTTTCGCGGCCGGCGCACCAGTTCGGCGAGGGGCTGGTGAAGAACCTTCTCAAGCCCGAGCTCGAAGCGGCCGACCTCTGGAAGGCAGGGCGGCTTACCTCCATCGAATACACCGACCGCTACCTTGTCGCGCCTTTGCCGGCCCTGCTGATGGCCCGCACGCTTGCCGTGTTTCGCGATCAACTAGCCCCGAGAGGCGCTTCGCCCGAAGTGACGATCATTACGGCGCCGATGCGCAAGGACAGCTTCCGGGGGCCGCCGACACAGTTGAACAACAACTGGCTCAACGAAGAGGATCGGGAACAGACCATCCGTGCGCTCCTTGCGAACTTCAACCTCGATGCCCGCTACATGGGACGGGGGGCCGCTCATCACCGCCGGCTCATGCTCGAATACGACGACGGCTCCACGGCCGTCATCTTTTTCGACCAGGGCTTCGGCTATTGGCGGGGGGGGGGCGGGGGCCGGGGGACGGCGGGGGGGGGGGGGCCCCCGGCGCGCCCGCCGGCCCGCAGCGCCCCGCTCCCGCCCCTCCGTCACGGCGCAAGCGCCGCGCCACCTCCCCACACCGTGGGGAGGAAATTACCCCTTGCGCAGCTGCAGGGCCGACCACGCGTCGTGGTGGATGGTCTGCTCGACCTTGAAGCCCAGCGGCAGATAGGCTTCCAGGATGCGCTCCTCCTGGGTGCGCAGCAGGCCCGACAGGATGGCGACCCCGCCCGGCTTCAAAGCATTGGCGATCTCGGGGGCCAGGAAGACCAGGGGCGCGGCCAGGATATTGGCGAACACCAGGTCATAGGGCGCGTGCTGGGCAATACGCGCATCGCTCAGGCCATCGGCGAAATAGAACTCGCATTGGGCATCATTGATGGCGGCATTCTCGTTGGCGATGCGGGCTGACGGCTCGTCGATATCGGTGCCGACGGCGAGGGGCGAGCCGGTCCGCGCCGCCGCGATGGCCAGGACACCCGTCCCGCAGCCCACGTCCAGCACCTTGTCGAAGGTCTCGCCCTTGTCCAGAAGGACGTCAAAGGCTTGCAGGCAGCCCACCGTCGTACCGTGGTGGCCGGTGCCAAAGGCGGCCCCTGCGTCGATCTTCAGCGTCACGCGGTCGTCGGGAACCTTGCCCTGGTCATGGGCTCCATAGACGAAGAAGCGACCGGCCTCGACGGGCGGCAGGCCCGACAGGCTCATGGCCAGCCAGTCGGCATCGGCCAGCTTCTCGACCACCACATCCAGTTCGCCCTGCTCTCGCAGGATGGCCGCGATGCCCTCGGCTTCATCTTCGGTCGTCGGGAAGGCGTCGATGCGCCAGATACCCTGATCCTCGTCCTCTTCCAGAATCGAATAGGTAGCCCCTTCCAGCAGGGGGTTTTCGTCGATCGCGGCGGCCGCGTTTTCGGCGGCGTCACGCGTGCCGCGGGCAATGACTTGGACTGCGGGCTGGGACATTTCTCAAACACCGTTATGATTATGATTCGTCAGCGCGGGCATGGGTTCGCCCGCTGTAATCCGGGAGGGCGGGTCCATGGCTAAAGAACCAACTGAATCGAAATCGGCTGCGCCGAAAGCGGCAAAGGCCGCTTCCAAGCCTAAAGCGGCGGCAAAGTCGAGCACTAGTGCAACCGAAAAGACCGTAAAAGCGACCGCGGCCGCCAGGCCGAAGGCGGAGCCCAAGGCCAAGGCCCCCGCCGCAGCCAAGAGCGAGACGACGAAGAAGGCGGCAACGGCCAAGCCTGCGACCAAGGCCAAGGCGACCAGCAAGGCTGCCACGGCTGACAAGCCCACCGCCAAGACCCCGACCAAAAAGCCTGCGACCACCAAGGCACCGGCCAAGAAGGCGACCAAGCCGGCCGCCGCCAAGGCCCCGGCGGTAGAAAAGTCGGCTGCGCCCGAGAAGCCCCCGGTCGTCGAACCGGCGGTCGACATCCCTGCCGTGACCGAGGCTCCGGTCACACCGACGGCCAAGACCCTGGCCGAAGCCCCGGCTTCCAGCCCGGCTGCCGAAACCGCGACCACGGCTGCGGATGCGGCTCTGGCCCCGGTCAAGCCGATCGACACCCCGGCCCCGGTCAGGAAGCCCGGCTTCTTTGCCCGCCTGTTCGGACTGAAGCGCTAAGCGGCTGCACGAAAAAGAAAAAGGCCGGAAGGGTTCGCCCCCTCCGGCCTCTGTCCTATCTGGCTTCAGACCAAGTCTCAGGCTTCCGGCAGGTCTTCGGCCAGGATCGCCATTTCGAACATGAAGGAACCGGCTTCGTCCTCGTCCTCAAAGACCACGCCGATGAACTCGTCATCGACATAGACTTCGGCGGAATCGGCAACCTTGCGGGCCTTCACCTTGATGCCGCCGTGGTTGAAGGTGCGCTTCAGGTGCGTCTCGACGCGCTTCAGGTCGGATTCTTTCACGGGATAGCCTCTTTTGGTCACAAGCGTGTCGTTGGCCGAAGAAACTAGAGAAGCCCGCTCGCCGAGGGAAGCCCGCAAATCAGGCGTCCACAGGCCAGCCTCAGATCACGAAATCATAAACGACGTCGGCCAGGGTATGATCCATGGTCCGGGCCGGTGTCGCATCGGTAGGGCAGTTGACGATCCGTGCAGGCACACCCGCCGCCGTACAGCCAGCGGCCACCGGCTTGAGCACTACAGAGCCGGACGCCACCTTGGCATAGTCGCCGATGGTGATGTTGCCCAGGACCTTGGCACCGGCTCCCAGAAGCACCCCGCGCCCGATCTTGGGATGGCGATCGCCGCGCTCGGCCCCGGTCCCGCCCAGGGTCACGGCGTGCAGCATCGAGACCTCGTCCCCCACCACCGCCGTCTCGCCAATGACGATGCCGGTGCCATGATCGATGAAAACGCCCTTGCCGATGCGGGCGGCGGGATGGATGTCCAGCTGGAACAGTTCGGAAATCCGGCTCTGGAAATGGAAGGCCAGGGTGTCGCGCCCCTGCCCCCACAGCCAGTGCGCGATGCGCCACGCCTGCAATGCCTGGAAGCCTTTGAAATACATGAAGGGTTGCAGCAGGGTGCGGATCGCCGGATCGCGGTCCTGCACGGCCTTCAGGTCCAGCTCGGCCGCCTCGACGATCGCCGGGTCCGAGGTAAAGGCCGCTATGGCCACCTCGCGGATGGTCATGGCTCCCAGCTCGGCGTCGCCCAGCTTGCGCGCGATCTGGAAGCTCAGCGCCCCGGCCAGGTCGTCATGGGCCAGGACGACCGCATTCAGTTGCGACGCCAGCCGCGGCTCCTCGCGCGCGGCCTCCAGGGCTGCGGCGCGCAGTTGCGTCCACAGGTCCACATCCTTGGGCACGATTTCCAGCTGGGCCATCCGCTCTCCGATCTTCAGCCCCTATTTTAGGCATCCTGCGCCCCATGCGCCAGTTCCCATGGTTTCGGGACGCATTTTGGCGGTGGCACTTCCTCTACGGAAATCCTAGCTATCGGGCATGACCCAGACTGACCTCAGCGCCCCGCTTCCCCTGCCCGTCGCTTCGGCCGAGATGGTCGCACGCCTGGCGCGCCGTCGCTCGGCCCCGGCCCAGTCCCTCATCGCGCCGGGTCCCTCCTGTTCCGAGGTCGAGCAGATCCTCACCCTGGGCGCACGCACGCCGGACCATGGCAAGCTGTTTCCCTGGCGCTTTGTCGTCATGGGTCCCGATGGCCGCGCAGACATGGCCGCCCGCCTGACGGCCCTGGCCGCGCGCCAGCACCGCGCCGAAAAGGATACCAAGGTCCTGGCCAAGCTGGCCAATCCGCCGATGACCATCATGGTCGTCTCCAGCCCGATCCACGGCCACAAGGTCCCGGTCTGGGAACAGCAACTGTCCGCCGGTGCCGTCTGCATGAACCTGGAACATGCCGCCGATGCCCTGGGTTACAGCGCCAGCTGGATCACCGACTGGTATGCCTATGATCCCGAAGCCACCGAACTGTTTGGCATCAAAGACGGAGAAGCCATCGCCGGCTTCATCCACCTGGGCACCCTCGCCGAAGGCCCCCTGGAACGCCCCCGCCCCGACCTGAACAGCAAGGTCGAATACAGGGCATAGCCCTCTCCCCCTTTCCTCCCCATGCCAATGGGGAGGGGGACCACGAAGTGGTGGAGGGGCCGCACCGCCACCGCCCATCCCACGGTTGGCATCCAGCCCTTCCGCCGCTATTGAGCGCGCTTAGATTCCAGCGAGAGCTTGTTCATGTCTGATGCCCTGCCTGACCGCCTGTCGGTCGATCCCGACAGCCCCTTCCACGACGCCGACCTGTTGGCGCGCGGCATTGGCATTCGCTTCAAGGGCGAGGAAAAGACCAACGTCGAGGAATACTGCGTCTCGGAAGGCTGGGTGCGTCTGGCTGTCGGCAACCGCGTCGACCG
>DLIT01000041.1:4289-5037 GCA_002483865.1 Brevundimonas sp. UBA7635 | reverse complement strand
CTGCGGGCGCAGTCTGAGGCTTTAAGTCGCAGTCTGTGCCCGCTAGGTTGTCGCCTCAGTTTCGATTTGGGGGAGGCGACATGACTATTTTCCGCACCATGCTGGTCAGCGCGGCGGCGCTGGGCCTGACGGCCGGGGCCGCTATGGCCCAGGATGCGGCCACCATCCGCGCGGCGGAACAGGTCCGCGACCTGGCCCTGAAGGGCAATATAGCCTTCGACTATACTGAAAAGGTCACGACCCTGTTCGGGCCGCGTCCCGCTGGTTCGCCCTCTGAACAGGCCGCTGCCGCCTGGGCGGCCGACTATATGCGCGCCCAGGGCTTCCAGAACGTCCGCGTGGAGACCTTCCCTCTCATCGGCTGGGAGCGGGGCGAGGAAAGCGTCGAACTGGTCGGGCCGCGCCCGCAAAAGCTGTTTGCCCTGGCGCTTGGCCACTCCATCGCCACCCCGGCCGAGGGGATCGAGGCCGACATCGCCTGGTTTAACAGCCTGGAGGCCCTGCAGGCCGCGCCGCAAGGCTCGCTGAACGGCAAGATCGCTGTGGTGGATGCCGGACAGATGGTGCGGATGCAGGATGGCTCCGGCTACGGCCTCCTTTCACGCATCCGCAGCCAGGGGCCGAACCTGGCCGCCCAGCGCGGGGCCGTGGCCTTTGTCATGCGCAGCGCCGGTTCGGATGAGCACCGCATGGCCCACACCGGCACCACCGCCTATGTCGATGGCAAGGTGCCCCTGCCGGCCTTTGC
>DLIT01000041.1:618-4089 GCA_002483865.1 Brevundimonas sp. UBA7635 | reverse complement strand
ATTACCCTGGCGGCGGCGAAACTGATTGCCGAGCAGGGCCAGCCCCAGCGCACCGTCCGCGTCATCCTCTATGGCAGTGAAGAGGTCGCCCAGCCTGAGAACCACGGCAATGGCGGCGGGGCCTATGTGCGCGGCATCGGCCCGGCAGGCGTCGAACACCACGTGGTTGCCGGTGAAAGCGATTTCGGTGCCGACAACATCTATGCCCTGGCCCTGTCGCCGGGGGCAAAGGACAGCGAGTTTGCCCGGATCGCCAGCCGGGTCCTGCGCCCGCTCGGCATTCTGCCGTCGCCTGATGCCGAACTGTTCGGCGGGGTGGATATCGCCCCCCTGGCCCGCGCTGGCGTCCCGGTCTTTGGTCTGAAGCAGGATGGCACCCGCTATTTCGACCTTCACCATACGGCTGACGACACGCTTGACAAGATCGACCCGGCCCAACTGAATCAGAACGTCGCCGCCTGGGCCGCCCTGGTCCGCCTGATCGCCGATAGTGACGTTGATTTCCGCACCCTGCGCGCATCGGCTTCTGAATCAGGCACATAAAGGCTAAGAGGGGCTGCGGCCCCTCACATGGCCCGTGCGAGCGTGGCGAAACTGGTAGACGCAGCAGACTTAAAATCTGTCAGCCTTGGCTATGCGGGTTCGAGTCCCGCCGCTCGCACCATCATTATTTTTGGCTGTCTTTACCTTAAGTGTTGGCGGGGAAACCGGCTCATCCCCACACCGTCATCCTCCGGCTTGACCGGAGGACCCAGCGGCGCGCGATAGCGCGAAATGGGCAGGCAGCCCTTCGGATTACAGATCATCTTCGGTGCCGCTGGGTCCCCCGATCTGCGCCGCTATGCGGCTGGCGTCAGGGGGTCGCGAACGGCCAACCAGGCATGACGTTGACCGGCGTTCAAGCGACAAAATTCCGACAAGCGCCGTTTTTTCTATAACGACATCTTAGGTTTGGCCGTATTCCGCGCTCCGCATTTTCTCTGGGGGCCTCACTTGGCTAAATTTTCAAAGCTGGCATCCTTTGCCGTTGCCACCTTCGTTTGTCTCGCACCGGTTACTGCCACTGCTGGCATTATCGGTGGTGGTACTTCCTATACCCTCGACTGCTCCGACGGACTGGGGTCTGTCCAGGATATATCGGCGACCCAAACCACGACAGTCACGATCCAGAACTGCGCCTATTATATCACGAACGGGACAGGTATTGCCCCGATTGATAACGATTACATCGGGGGAGCTGCCCTAACCGTCACCGTGTCTGCAGGAGCATTAGGCAGGGTCGAGGGCTATAATGCAGGGCATGCGCCCGCTGGTGCCTATGCCCGCCTCAATCTTGTTGCCCCCGCGCCTGCGCCCGCTCCAGTTACTGTGCCGACCATGAGCGAGTGGGCGATGATCCTGTTCGCAGTGGCCATGGCCGGAGCGGCAGTAATCGTGATCCAGAAGCGGCGTTCGGCTTAACTTCGCGGTCGGTTCAGGAAGCCAGGCCCCGTCCTATCGGGCGGGGTCTTTTTGCGTCATGCCGCACGATATGACCCCCTGGCCTTGGGGGCACCGAGCCCCTGACAGGCTGAGCCGTCGCAAGGTCCAGACGATCGAGTTTGACAAGGCGACGCCGGAAAAATCCTTCCCGCCTTGGCTATACTGCTTCTGATCCAGCGAGCCCGGGCGGCACAGCCTTGGCACTGTCATCTTCCGGGCGTAGGCAGTGCCCAGGTTTCTGATTTTTGGTGGTTATCATGTCGCTCAGCCGTCTTCTCGGTCCGACCCTGGCTCTGGCTCTCATGGCCGGTGCGTCCTCGCCGGTTCTGGCCCAGACGGCGGCCGAGGTCGCGGCCCCCACCCCTGCGGTGACGCGCACCGCCGAGCGTCCGACACCGGCCCTGGTCGTGACCCTGGTGGTGGACCAGTTGTCCGCCAATCTCCTGAACCAGTATCGCGCCCACTTTACCGGCGGCTTCAAGACCTTGCTGGAGCAGGGCCTGGTTACGGCCAACGGCTTCCAGACCCATGGGGTTACGGTAACCTGTGCGGGCCACTCGACGGTCCTGACGGCCGCGCACCCCAGCCGCACGGGCATTATTGCCAATGACTGGGTCGATACCACGACCGGAGAAAAGACCTATTGCCTGGCGTCCGAGCGCAACAGCCTGGCCCACGGTGCCAATACCGACAACGGTCCGGTCGGTCCCGAGCGTCTGCTGGTCGAGACGCTGGGTGACTGGCTCAAGGGCGTCAGCCCCGACAGCCGGGTCTATGCCGTCTCGGGCAAGGATCGCGGGGCCATCAACCTGGCCGGTCATAAGGGCGACGGTGCCTATTGGCTGACCGACGGCTTTGGCATGACCACCTATGTCGAACCGGGCCAGAACGCCCAGGATCGTCTGGCCCCCATCGCCAGCTTCAACCAGAGCCTGGCCACGCGTTTCAAGGACGGCATCCCCGAATGGAACTACAGCCGCGCCCAGTGCCGCGCGTTGGAGGGCGAATGGCCGATCGGCAATGAGATCTTCCGCTCGCGCCTGCCGACCGGCAAGCCGGGACTGCCCTATTCGCCGCTGCTGGACGAGCTGACCCTGGAGGCCGCCCTTCATCTGCTGGACAGCCAGCAACTGGGCCGCCGCGGCGTCACCGACATGCTTGGCGTCAGCCTGTCGGCCACCGACCTGATCGGCCATGGCTATGGCACCCAGGGGCCGGAAATGTGCGAGCAGTTGTTCCGCATGGATGCGGCGCTGGGCACCTTCCTGGACCGCCTGTCCCAGGTTCCGGGCGGCGTGGTCCTGGCGCTGACGGCGGACCATGGCGGCTCTGATTTCCCCGAGCGCACGGCCGAGCGCGGCTATCCCTTCGCCGGTCGCCTTGATCGTTCCATCGCTCCGCGCATCAATCAGGCCCTGCGCGACCGCTTTGACCTGGAAGCTGATCCCCTGGTGTCTTCGGGCGGCGGCTTTGTCGTGGTCGATGGTCAGCGCCGGTCCATGCCTGAGCCCCTGCGCAGCCAGGTCGTGGCCGCCGCGGTCGAGCTCCTGAATGCCGAGCCTCAAATCGCCATGGCCGTTGCGCGCGACGAACTGCTGACCGACCCGGTTCCTGCCTCGATCCATCCGCAGGAGCTGAGCCTGCGCGAACGTATGCGTCTGTCGGCCTTTGCGGGGCGCTCGCCCGATATCCTGCGCGCCAACCAGCCGGGTCTGACCAATATGGCTCCGATCGGCGTCGCCATCTCCAGCCATGGCTCGCCCTGGGACTATGACCGCGGCGTGCCGATCATCTTCTGGTGGCCGGGCGCGCCGGGCGAGGAACGCTTCATGCCGCTTCGCACCATCGACATCGCCCCGACCCTGGCCAATCTTATCGGCGTCAAGCCGACGGGCCAGATCGACGGCCGCTGCGTCGACCTGCCCGACTTCGTCAACGGCAAGTGCACTGCCGAGTAGGCCCGATTTTTCCTCCCCCGCTTGCGGGGGA
>DLIT01000041.1:290-589 GCA_002483865.1 Brevundimonas sp. UBA7635 | reverse complement strand
GGAGGGGGCCGATCGCGCACGACTCAACCGTCCTGTCGCTGACGCACAGTCGGGTCCTGCCATAAACTCATGTTTCGGCAGGGCGCGACGCCCTTACAACTGGGGCGTTTCATTGGCACAACACGGTCAGAGCTTCAGCTTGAAGCCCGGCCTTCAGAGCCCGTGAGGAACCCTATGCACAGAGCCCGCCGCGCCCGCATCGTTGCGACCCTGGGGCCCGCCAGCCGCGCGCCAGGCATGGTCAAATCCCTGGCCCAGGCGGGGGTGGATGTCTTTCGGCTGAACTTCAGCCATGGCAC
>DLIT01000041.1:0-197 GCA_002483865.1 Brevundimonas sp. UBA7635 | reverse complement strand
CACGCCGCCGCCCTGAAGGCGGTGCGTGGAGCCGAGATGGCGGTGAATCGGCCGCTGGGCGTGCTGGCGGACCTGCAGGGGCCTAAGCTGCGGCTGGGACGGTTTGCCCGGACGTCGATCGAGGTTGGCCCCGGCCACAAGATGAGGTTTGACCTGGACCCAACCCCCGGCGACGAAACCCGGGTCCAGATGCCTCA
>DLIT01000025.1 GCA_002483865.1 Brevundimonas sp. UBA7635 | reverse complement strand
CCCGAGGGCTATCTGAAGGTCACGGTCGAAACCGACTTCGGCCCGGCGGAGCAGGAGATCCTGTTCCCGCCCAATCCCGGGTCGATCTATCACATGACCAAGACCCAGGACGCCCTGCTGTTCCAGTTCTACGCCAAGAACGATGCCTTGCGGATCACCGACCTGCACCAGGGCATTGTCTGGGGTTGCCAAACCGAGGAAACCCGTCAGGACGAGCGCCTGATCAACCGCTTCGACTATGACGGCGACTATGGCACGGTGCTGAACCGCTTCCTGATCCAGGCGGCGGTCGGACATCCCCTGACCGTCCACGGCAGCGGCGGCCAGACGCGGGCCTTCATCCATATTCAGGATACGGTGCGCTGCATCGAGCTGGCCTTGAGAAACCCACCCGCCAGCGGCGATCGGGTGAAGATCCTGAACCAGATGACCGAAAGCCGTCGCGTGCGTGACCTGGCCGCCCTTGTCGCCCGGATGGCCGGGGCCCAGGTCCAGAATGTCGAAAACCCGCGCCAGGAAGCCGACGAGAACGAACTGGTCGTGGCCAATGACCAGTTCCGCGAGCTGGGCCTGAATCCCATTACCCTGGCCGAGGGTTTGATGGCGGACGTCACCGAGATCGCCCGGCGCTATGCCGATCGCGTCGATATGGCCCGGATTCCCTGCGTCTCCAGTTGGAACGCCCGCCGCGCCGAAGCGCTACAGGGAGCAGGGGCCGGCACGGCCGAACCCTGTCATTCGCGAACGGCCTGAGACCTGATGCCCGAGACTGAAACACCCCCGCCTGCCCCACAAACGACGCCGCCTGACCTGCTGATATTCGGCGGAGGCTATCTGGGACAGGCGGCGGGGCGCGAAGCCTTGCGGCGCGGCGGCACGGCCATCGCCACATCTCCCCAGGCCGAAAGCCGCGCCCACCTGCAGGGCCAGGGAATCACCGCCATCGATCCCGAGGATGCCCTGGCCCTGCGGGACGCTGTGTTGCGCGCCTCGGCCATCCTGATCACCGTCCCGCCGGAGCCCAGCGGCTGCCCCGCGCTCAAGGCCCTCCTGCCCGCCCTCAGCGCGTCGGGAGCCTATCCCGACTGGATTGGTTATGTCTCCTCCAGCGCGGTTTATGGCGACCGGGCTGGCGGCTGGGCCTTTGAAGACGATCCCCTCAACGCCGCCAGCCTGAATGGAGCAAGGCGGGTCAAGGCCGAGCACGACTGGCTGGACACTGGCCGCGGCATGGGACTGACGGTCCAGGTCTTCCGCCTGCCGGCCGTCTATGGCCCCGGCCGATCACCGGTGGATCGGATCGTTGCGGGCACCGCACGCCGCGTTATCAAGCCGGGCCAGGTCTTCAATCGGATCCATGTCGAGGATGCCGTCGCCGGCTTCTTTGCCTCCATGGCCCATCCCCATCCAGGCCAGGCCTATACCCTAGCGGATGACGAACCGGCTCCGGCGGAGGATGTGCTGGACTGGACCGCGGCCATGCTGGGCCTGCCGCACCTGTCCGATGTCCCGCTGGAAGACCCTTCGGTCTCCGATGGCATGCGCCGCTTTTATAATGACAACAAACGGCTCTCGAACGCCCGCGCCAAGGCCGAACTGGGCTGGCGGCCCCGCTACCCGTCATGGCGGGACGGTCTTCTGCCGCTGATCAGGCAAGAAAAAGGGCAGGAAGCCTGACGCTCCCTGCCCTTTCAACGTCTCGCCGGTATTCCCACGCCCTGACCTAGAAGGGCAGGATATTGCGTTCGCGGCTGTAGCTCATGGTGCCGACATTGGCCCCCAGGCGCAGGCCAACGCCGGTGCGGATCGGGGCCAGGGTAATGCCATCGGCGCGTTGGTAGTTCACGCCCAGCCCCCCAACCAGATAGGCCGAACCCTCGACCCCCGGATAGCGCCGGTAAAGCATGTCGGGATGGAACAGGTCATAAACCAGGGTGAAGACCCGGCTGGCATTACCGCCAATGTCCCAGCCCAGCGAAATCCCCTGCCAGAAGACCTCCTGCGAGGCCGACAGGTCCTTCATGTGCAGCGCGCCCTTGCCGTACCGCACGCCGATGGTCACCGCCCCTGCCGCTTCCTCGCCCGCGATATAGGCCGTGGGGGCACCGCCCTGTTCACGGAAAATGCGCTCGATGGCTCCGCCGATGGTTTCAGCGGCGATGCCCATCTCCCGCGAACCAGCCGCGACCAGTTCCTCAAAAGTATAGGCCTCGGCGGTTTGGTCCGACGAAATCGGATAGGCCGGGTCAGCCGGTGCCCGCGTCGCACAGGCCCCCAGGCCCACAGGCAGGGCACTGGCGGCAGCCAGGCCGAGGCTGGAACGGATCAGTTGGCGGCGATGCATAGGCGGGCTCCCGACGTAATGGTGGTCGCCCGGGGTTCGGGCAGGACCAGCCTCCGTGTCTTTTACGGCAGACTTGGGGCTTTAAGGTTAACCGAACCTTGCCGTCACAAGAAAACGGCCCTTCCCGGAGGGGAAGAGCCGCAATCTTCAATGCTTGTCGGTCTTGGAGGCGATCCAGTCCATCAGGGCCAGGAGCACCCCCGACCCGACGAAGGTCAGGTGGATTACCACCCCCCACAGCATGGCCGCCTGATCCACGACATAGCCAGGCTTGCCGATGTTCATGAAGGACTTCAGCAGATAGATGGCCGAGATCGCCACGATGGAAGCGATCAGCTTCATCTTGAGGCCCGAAAAATCTACGGTGCCCATCCATGGCGGCCGGTCCACGTGATCCTCGTCCAGGTCCAGCTTGGAGACAAAATTCTCGTAGCCGGAATAAAGCACGATCAGCAGCAGATTGCCCGCCAGCGACAGGTCAACCAGGGTCAGCAGGGCCAGAATGGCCTGGTCCGCCGTCATCCGGCCGTCACCGAAGATGAAGGCCTTGGGCAGATAGTAGGCCACTTCCTGCACAAAGACCGACAGAAGCATGATCAGGGCCAGGACCAGGCCCAGATAGAAGGGGGCCATCAGCCATCGGGCACGGAACAGATTCCGCTCCAGAAGGGTCTCGGCCATGGGTTTCTTATCAACCATGGATCAGCTTCTCAGGCTCCCGCCCAGCTTGGTCACCGCCGCCACGACCTTGGCGCTCAGCGCCTCGATCTCGGCCTCGGTCAGGGTGGCCTCGCGCGGTTGCAGTTCGACCTCGATGGCCACCGACTTCTGGCCTTCCGGCACGCCCTTGCCGCGATAGACGTCAAAGACGCGCACCTCGGCGATCAGCGCCTTGTCAGCACCGGCCACTGCACGGGTCAGGTCGCCCACCGCCTTGGCCTCATCGACCACGAAGGCAAAGTCGCGGGTCAAGGGCATCAGGTTCGGCAGGTCAGCCGATCCGCGCGCCTTGCCGCCACCATTTTTGCCTTTTTGGCCACGCGGCTCGGGCACGGTGTCGAGCACGATCTCGAAGGCCAGCATGGGGCCATCGGCATCCAGCGCCTTCAGCACGCGCGGGTGCAGGGTCCCGAACTCGACGATGACGTTCTTGGGCCCCAGTTGCAGGCGGGCCGAGCGACCCGGATGCCACCAGTCACGGTTCGAGCCCTGGGCCAGTTGCAGTGAGGCCACCGGGGCTCCGATCTCCTGCAGCAGGGCCATCAGGTCGCCTTTCAGGGCAAACAGCGGGTCCTCGCCCGCTCCGCCCCAGTGCCGATCGGCATGAGGTGCCACCAGGCCGGCGATGACCGTGCGCTGGTCCTCGGGACCGTCGCCCAGATAGATGGGGCCAATCTCGAACAGGGCCGCATCAGCATGGCCGCGCGCGGCATTGCGGGCCGCTGCCTGGATCAGGTTCGGCAGGGCCGAGGGACGCATGCAGTCAAGGTCAGCCGCGATCGGGTTTTCCAGCACCAGGCGCGCGTCACCGCCGCCGAACAGGGCCGCCGTCGATTGCTTGGTGAAGGACCAGGTGACCGCCTCCGAATACCCCATGGCCGCCAGGGCCCGGCGGGCCAGGCGCACGCGGGCCTGACGCGGGTTCAGCACGCCCTGGGCCGGATAGGCCACGGCGGGGAGGGCTTCGTCCGGCAGATGGTCAAAGCCCTCGATGCGCGAGACTTCCTCGACCAGATCAGCCCGGCCATCGACATCCCGGCGCCAGGTCGGCGGGGTCACCGACCAGGTCGCGCCCTTGGCTATATCAAAGCCAAGTGCGGTCAGGATGCTCTCGATGCGTTCGTCCGACAGGTCCATGCCCGACAGGCGCTTGACGTAGGACGGCTGGAACTCGACAGCGTCAGGTGCAGTCGGGGCTTGCCCCGCCACCACGATCTCCGAGGCCTCGCCGCCACACAGGTCCAGAATCAGCCGGGTGGCCAGTTCCAGGCCCGGCACGACCGAGTGGGTGTCGACACCACGGGCAAAGCGATATTGGGCGTCCGAGCTGATGCCCAGCAAACGGCCCGTCTGGGCGATCACGATGGGCTCGAACCAGGCGCTTTCGACAAAGACGTCGGTCGTCTCGTCCGAGCAGCCGGTGCTCTCGCCGCCCATGACACCGCCCAGACCGATGGCACGCGCGCCTGCGGCATCGGCGATGACGCAGTCAGCCGCGCTCGGGCCATAGGTCTTGCCGTCCAGGGCCACCAGGCTGTCGCCCTCGCGGCCGCCGCGCACGACGATCTCGGCCCCTTCCAGCCTGGACAGGTCATAGACATGCAGCGGACGGGCGCGGTCGTAGGAGATCAGGTTGGTGATATCCACAAGCCTATTGATCGGGCGCAGTCCGATGGCGCTCAGGCGATCCTGCAGCCACTTCGGCGAGGGGCCGTTGCGGACGCCGCGAATGACGCGGCCGGCAAAGGTCGGGCACAGCTCGGGGGCCTCGATGCGCACACCGATGCTGGACGCGCCCTTGCCCGCCACAGCCTCGATGGCCGGGGTCTTCAGGATGCCAAGGCCAGCTGCGGCCAGGTCACGGGCAATGCCCGCCACGCCCAGCCAGTCGGGACGGTTTGGCGTCACCTCAAAGTCAATCACCGGCTCCAGGCCAAAAACCTCGGCGGCGGGGGTGCCCACGGCCAGGTCACCGGACAGCTCCAGGATGCCGTCATTCTCGTCTGGCAGCATCAGCTCGCCGCCCGAGCACAGCATGCCGTTCGAGACAATGCCGCGCACCGGCTTCTCGACCAGGGTCACATCCAGGCCGGGCACATAGGCCCCGATCGGGGCATAGATGGTGGTCAGGCCAGCGCGGGCATTGGGGGCCCCGCAGACGATTTCCTTGCGCCCATCGACGGTGTCGACCTGGCAGACCTGGAGGCGGTCGGCGTTGGGATGGCGCTCGGCCGAGACGATCCTGGCCACGCTGAACGGAGCCAGGGCCTTGAGCGGATCATGGACCTCCTCAACCTCAAGGCCTGCCATGGTCATGGCAAACGCCACCGCCTCAACGTCCGCGGTCGTGTCCAGGTGTTCCTTCAGCCAGGAAAGGGTGAACTTCATTGGGGCGCGCCCCCGGTCAGCACCTGCCGAACCTGTGCCAGGAAATCAGGCGTCCCGGTAAAGCCCACGCGCAGGAACTGGCAGTTGATGAACTGGCAGTCCTTGAAGGCCACGGTGCCGGTCACCTTCTGCGGCCCCATGGGCTGCAGCAGCAGGTTGCGGACGTCGCCCTGGGCATCGCCCATGTTGCAGGCGTCGAAGCCACAGGCCCCGATGGGCAACAGCACGGCCGGCCCCTCGATCATGCAGTTGCGGAAGGTCTTGCCGGTGATCACCGACTCACCGCGACGGGCAGCTTCCAGCGCCAGGGCGGGCAGCCAGATGTTGAGGTTGGCGTATTCCGGGCCCGCGCCAACGGCCGGGACGGTGATGTCTTGGGTATCAGTCATGGGAAATCAGTCCTCAGCTCTGGGCTCAGCTCAGGCCACTGGCAGAATTGGGGGCAACGAAGGCCGAGAAACCGTAATGGGCCAGCCAGCGGGTATCAGCTTCGAACATAGGGCGCAGGTCAGGCACCCCGTATTTCAGCATGGCCAGCCGATCGACACCCATGCCAAAGGCAAAGCCCTGATATTCGTCCGGGTCGATGCCGCAGTTCTTCAGGACATTGGGGTGGACCATGCCGCAGCCCAGGATCTCCAGCCAGTCATCGCCTTCGTTCAGGGTCAGCCTGCCACCCGAACGGTCGCAGCGGATGTCCATCTCGGCCGACGGCTCGGTGAAGGGGAAGTGGTGCGGGCGGAAGCGCGCCTTGACGTCGTCCAGCTCGAAGAAGCGCGCCACCACGGTCTGAAGCGTCGACTTCAGGTGCCCCATGTGGATGTCGCGGTCGATCACCAGGCCTTCGATCTGGTGGAACATCGGGGTGTGGGTGGCGTCGGAATCCTTGCGGAAGGTGCGGCCGGGCGCGACGATGCGGATCGGCGGCTTCTGCGACAGCATGGTGCGCACCTGGACCGGTGAGGTGTGGGTCCGCAGCACCTTGCGCTCACCCGTCTCGGCGTCCGGCTTCAGGAAGAAGGTGTCGTGCATTTCCCGCGCGGGGTGTTTGGGCGGGAAGTTCAGAGCGGTGAAGTTGTGGAAGTCGTCCTCAATGTCCGGACCCTCGGCCACGGCGAAGCCCATGTCTGCAAAGATAGCGATCAGCTCGTCCATTACCTGCATGGTGGGATGGACCCCGCCCTTGCGGCGCGGGCGCGACGGCAGGGTCAGGTCGACGCGTTCGGCCAATAGGCGGGCATCCAGTTCGGCGTCTTCCAGCTCGGCCTTGCGCGCGGCGATGGCCTGGGTCACGCGGTCGCGCAGGCCGTTCAGCAATGGCCCCTGGACGCGACGTTCATCGGGGCTCATGGCCCCCATGCCCTTGAGCAGGGCCGAAATGGTTCCCGTCTTGCCAAGGGCGGCCACGCGCACCTCTTCGATCGCGGCGACGCTTTCGGCCGCCCCGATGGCATTGATCAGGTCGAGTTCTAACTGGGCAAGATCGGTCATGGTCCGCAGCCTCTAACCCGTCGCGAGCGACAGGCAAAGCCTTCGCCACCGGGCGGAAGCCTATGTCAGACAGAAAAACGCCCGCCCCGGTGACCGGAGCGGGCATTTTTATAAGTGCGCCACCCCTCGGCCCTCGGGGCTTCGGTACTTGAGCGCACAGTTCAGGCGGTGCCTGGATGCTTAGGCCAGGGCAGCGCGAACCTTGTCAGCAATGGCCTTGAAGCCCGCTTCGTCAGCCGCGATCGAGGCCAGGACCTTACGGTCCAGAACGATGCCAGCCTTGTCCAGGCCGTGGATGAACTGCGAGTAGGTGAAGCCTTCGACGCGGGCAGCCGCGTTGATGCGCTGGATCCACAGCGAGCGGAAGTTGCGCTTCTTGTTGCGACGGTCGCGGTAGGCGTACTGACCGGCACGATCCACAGCAGCCTTGGCGGCGCGGATGGTGTTCTTGCGGCGGCCGTAGAAGCCCTTGGCTTGACCCAGAACCTTCTTGTGCTTGGCGTGGGACGTAACGCCCCGTTTGACGCGAGCCATGATGTATTTCCCTTTGTGGGAGCCTCCTACCGCTCGACCTGCGAGGTCTCGCTACTTGAGGAGGCTGACGTTCAAATTCAGTGTGGAAAGAGGATCAGTTCTGCAGCGCGCCGATCAGGCGTACGGCATGTAGGACTTGATCTTCTTGGCGTCGGCGTCGGCCATGACCGAAGTACCGCGGTTCTGGCGGATGTACTTCGAGTTGTGGCTGATCAGACGGTGGCGCTTGCCAGCAACGCCAGCCTTGACCTTGCCCGTGGCCGTGAATTTGAAGCGCTTCTTGGCGCCCGACTTCGTCTTCAGTTTCGGCATTTTTCTCTCTCTCGATTGAGGGGGCTGTCGCTCTGTCGGGCTACTTGAGCCCCAGATCTCAAACGCCTCTGTGGGAAGCCTTGAGATTGGAGCCTTTGTGGCCGTCGAGTTGGATCACCCGATTACGAACCGCCAAGGCATGCCTATTAGCCCGACCGTCCGGTACGCGAAGGCGCGGCTTGTAGGCCAAAGCCCGTTCCGAAGCAAGATGAGTTCGCAGCCCACCGCGTCAATCCGACGGATTATGTGTCTGGAGAAACCGTCCCACTTCACCCAGCATCCGCTGACGGGTCTCGACCCGCGACATCCAGTGATCCTCGCCCTCAAGTTGGATGAATTCATGCGGCTTGCCTGCCCGGCTCATGGCGGCGGCCATCATCCGGCTCTGCGCAATCGGCACCACCGTGTCATCCTTGCCGTGGATCAGCAGCACCGGGGCCGTGATCTGATCGGCCAGAAGCGCGGGCGAATAGGCGTCAAGATTACGGCCCCCGCGATCGTCTGCGCCCATAAAGCGGTTCCAGTAGCGAACTGCCGGATCATTGCGCGTGCCCGCTTCGCGCACCTCGGCCTGCACCATGCGGCGCAGGTCAGAGACCCCGTTGATAGACACGGCACAGCGATAGACCTCACGATCCAGCGTCACCCCGGCCAGGGCCGCATAGCCGCCGTAGCTACCGCCCACGATGCAGACACGGGCCGGGTCGATCATCCCCTTGCCCGCCAGATACCGGACCCCGTCAGACAGGTCAGTCTGCATCTTGCGGCCCCACTCGCCGAACCCGGCTTCCATGAAGGCTCGGCCATAGCCGGTTGAGCCGCGATAATTGGGCTGAAGCACGACATAGCCCCGCGATGCTATGGCCTGGGCCCAATAGTCATAGGTCCCGTTATCACGCACGGCGGGTCCGCCATGGGGCAGGACGACGAGAGGCAGATTCGCCGCTTCGGTCACCCCCGGTGGCAGAGTGACATAGGCCGTGATTCCCAGTCCATCGGCGGCCTGATAGTCGATTATCGACACCTGTCCGACGTGATCGGACGAGATGTCCGGATAGGACTCGCCCACGATATCAGCCCGCCCCGTCCTGAAATCCACCAGGTGATAGATGCCCGACCCCTGGCGATCATTATAGACCAGTGTGCGCTCAAGACTGTGGCTCCAGCCTACCAGCTGGGGCGAGCGATCCGGAAAGGCCCGTTCGATCGAGGTCCAGCGACGCGCCGCCAAAGGATCCGTGAAAACGTAACGTGTGCCGAAGTCATCATCATAGCCGCTACCGATCAGATAATGGCTCGCCGGATGTTTGATCAAGATATCCGGATAATCTTCAAACGGCAGAGGCTGCCATTCGCGTCCGTCAACATCGACCTCGAAATAGGCGTGTCCCGTCTCGCTGTCGGCCTGTTCATTCAGGTCCGGTCTCAGGGCGTTGACGATAATGGTGCGTGGCGTCCGGCCCAGTCCGTAGAGGAAGGGCGGCTCAATCAACTCCGTGGTGGTCCAGTCCTGCGTGAAACGCCAACCCGCAGGCAGTCGCAGGCTCCAGCGCCCGGTCCTCGCCTGCCATTCGGACAAGGCTATCACCTCGCCCTCCGGGTCCAGGACATAATGTTCAATATCGTGCTTCATGGACTGAACCGAACGGCCCTGGCCGGTATCCAGGTCGATCCGATAAAGATTGATGTCACCCGTCAGGACGTTGAAGCCCCGGGCAAAAGCCATCGGGCCCTGTGATGTATGACGGACCTGAACGGCCCCATAAGGCGTAGCCAGTACCTCAGGTGTGCGTTCCAGCACATGGGCCAGCTTGCCCGTTTCCAGACTCAGGATATTGCCAAAGGACAATTCGCTGCGGGGGGATGCCCAACCCGGCAACGCTGCGGGTCTGGGAGGAGTAGATGAGGACGTGATCCTCGCCCACCCAAGACAGGCCCCGCACCTTGGCTTCACCAATGCGGCCCGCATAAATCCGGTGACCATCCCCAATCCGACTGACGACCAGAACCCGCTGGCCATCGACAACCTGGACCCGCGCCAGCCGATCACCACTGGGCGACAGGGCGATCATGTCAATGCGCGCCTCAGCCCCATAGGCCTCTATAGGCAGGGGGGTCACCGGGGCCGCTCCAGATGCCGGACCCGCGTCCGCATCCTGGGCAAAGGCCATGGAAGCCCCCAATGTCCAGGCCAGAACTACGGCCGTCAGTCCTGCGGCTGTTCGCACGCTCCTGTGCCTGATCATGTCACCCCGCCCAATTCACAAAGTCGAAAATATCAGGGATATGCGATATTGCCAGCCGCCACGAACAAAGAAAAAGCCCCGGAGGTATCCCCGGGGCCTTTCTGATCTTCGTGATGGGGACCCTAGCGCGGGGCCAGGATCATGATCATCTGGCGACCTTCCATACGCGGGGCGTATTCGACCTTGGCCACTTCATCAAAGTCCGCCTGGACCTTGTGCAGCAGCTTCATACCCAGTTCCGGGTGCGCCATTTCGCGGCCACGGAAGCGCAGGGTCACCTTGACCTTGTCGCCTTCTTCAAAGAAGCGGCGCATCGACTTGGCCTTGACCTCATAGTCGTGGCTGTCGATGTTCGGACGCAGCTTGATTTCCTTGAGCTCGACGATCTTCTGACGCTTGCGCGCCTCAGCCTTTTTCTTCTGCTCCTGGAAACGATGCTTGCCATAGTCCAGGATCTTGCAGACCGGCGTTTCCGCGTTACCAACGATCTGAACCAGATCAAGACCGGCTTCTTCTGCAGCTTCCAGGGCGGCTGACAAAGGCATTACGCCCTGTTTTTCACCATTCTGGTCGATAAGCAGCACGCGGGTGGCGCGGATTTCCTGGTTAATGGGCGGCCCGTCCTTGACGGGCGGCGCTTGCATGGGACGGCGAATGGGCGTCGTTTCCTTATGTGGTCGGAAGGGGTGGCAAAACTTTCACCGAAGGCAGCACCCCGTCAGGGCAGGCTCCCGGCCGCGGGAATATGACGGCTGAAGGCCGCTATTTCAAGGCAGATCGGGCTTTACCGCGCCGATGTAGGCATCATGAAGGGCCAGAACCCCTTCAAAGACGTGATCGACGGTCAGATCTTCGATAGGCGCGAACTCACCCCGTGTCTCGTTTGACGCCACGGTGCGGGTCTTTGGACCCCATGGCCCATAGAGCCACCACTCGGTCGGCCCGAACAGGCCGAGTGTCGGGCGGCCCAGCGCCGCCGAGACGTGCATCAGGCCGCTGTCATTACCGACAAACAGGGCTGCGCGGTTGATCGCTGCGGCCGAGCACAGGATGTCGCCCTTGCCCACGCAATCGATGGCTCGGTCGCCCGCGGCTTCCAGCGCCGGGGTCGCGGGCGGTCGATCACCCGGCCCGCCTACGGGCATGAAGCGCCAGCCGTCAAAACGCGACTCAGCCTTCAACTTTTCGACCAGCTGCCCCCAGCGCTCGGCGGGCCAGGACTTGCCGGGCTGATGGGCGATCGGTGCCAACGCCATGATCGGCCCTTCGCCAGAGCCAGCCAACAGCTGTGGATCAATGATGGCAGCGGCCTCGGCCACGGCCTGATCGTCCAGAAAGATTTCGGGATCGAGCGGAGCCTGCGACCCCATCATGCGCGAGACCATCTCGACCTTGCGCAGGCCCGTCTCCCACTTGCGGCTATAGACGATGCGTTTCTTCGTCGGGATCAGAAAAGCCAGAGCCGAGCCGCGAATATCCACGACCAGGTCCCACTTCATCCCCTTTACCTGCTGCCACAGGTCCAGCCAGTGCCCGGCCATCTTCTTCTTGTCGAGGATGATCACCCGCTCGACATTGGGGGCCGAACGGAAAAAGGGCGCAGGCGGGCGGCCACAGGCCACGGTGATCTGGACCCCCGGCACCTTGCGGGCGATCTCGCGGATCACGCCAGAGGATATGACGCAGTCGCCGATCCGGTTAGAGGTGACGAAAAGGGCTTTGGGCGCAGACAAGCGAGGGCTCTCATCCTGTGATCAGTTCCGGTCTCTGCTAAAGCCATTCTTGTGCGAATGACAGTCCAAGGAAGTGCCATGTCCGACATCCATCGCCTGCAGCGTCCTGACGGTGAGACCGTGGCCTATCGCCAGGTCGAGGGGGACGGCCCGGTCGTCGTCTGGGTTGGCGGCTTCCGTTCCGACATGGAAGGCACCAAGGCACTGGACCTGGACAGGGCGGCCCATGATGAGGGCTGGGCCCTTGTCCGCTATGACCATTTCGCCCACGGGATGTCGTCGGGCGACTGGAAGAAGGGCTCGATCGGGCGGTGGCGCGAGGATTGCCTTGCCCTGATCGACCATCTGGCACGCCCGGTCATTCTGGTTGGCTCATCCATGGGCGGCTGGGTCAGCCTGCTCGCAGCCATCGCCCGGCCCGACTTGGTCGCCGGTCTGGTGCTTGTCAATCCGGCGCAGGACTTTACCGAACGCCTGATGTGGCCCTCTCTGGACGACCATATCCGCCAGGCCATCCTGCGCGACGGCGAGGCCACCATCACGGATCCGGGTCTGGGCGACTATGAGCTGACGAAACATATGTTCGAGGAGGCCCGCAACTGGCTCCTGCTCGACCGCCCTATCCAGATCGAGGCCCCGATCCATATCCTCCAGGGCCGCGTCGATGACAGCGTGCCCTGGGGGATGCAGCTCGCCCTGCTGGAGAAGCATGAAGGCGGGGACGTGCGGCTGGACCTGATCAAGGACGGTGACCACCGCCTGTCCAAGCCGCACGAACTGGCCCTGCTGGTCCGGGCGGTCAGGCAGATGCGCGAGCGGGTTTAACGCCTGCGTCCGAATATTTTCCGCCCTCATCCTCGGGCCTGTCCCGAGAATCCAGGCGCGCCACGCGCAACCCCTTGCGCCCATCCGCCAGCCTCGAGTCTATGGATCCTCGGCACAGGGCCGAGGATAACGCATCACAATACACCCGCTCATCCCGGCGAAGGCCGGGATCCAGATGGCAAGACGGGGCGGCAGGTTCTCACCCACCACCCCGCAATCCCGTACTCAAACCTATCCGCCCTATAATCTAGACCCCAGCCTTCGCCGGGATGAGCGGATCGTGTGAGGCAGCCCCCGAAGCTAATGCCCGAGGGGGCCTCCCCTCACAGGATGAACCGGCTCAGGTCGAGGTTGCGGGTCAGCTCGCCCAGCTTCTCGCGCACCACCGTGCCAGTGAACTCGATCGACTGGCCTGACAGGTCCGAGGCGCGATAGCTGGTGTCTTCCAGCACGTGTTCCAGCACGGTCTGCAGGCGGCGGGCCCCGATGTTCTCGATGGTCGAGTTGGCGGTCACGGCTGCGTCGGCCATGGCCTCGATCGCGTCATCGGTGAAGGTGACGATCACCTCCTCGGTCGCCAGCAAAGCCTGGTTCTGACGGATCAGGTTGGCTTCCGGCTCGGTCAGGATGCGCTTGAAGTCATCGCGGGTCAGGGCCTTCAACTCGACCCGGATCGGCAGACGGCCCTGAAGCTCGGGCAGCAGGTCGCTGGGTTTGGCGACATGGAAGGCCCCCGAGGCGATGAACAGGACATGGTCGGTCTTCACCGGCCCATACTTGGTCGAGACCGTGGTGCCCTCGATCAGCGGCAGAAGGTCGCGCTGCACGCCTTCGCGGGACACATCGGCCCCGCCACCGCGATCCTGGCGGGCGGCGACCTTGTCGATCTCATCCAGGAAGACGATGCCTTCGTTCNNCAGGTCCGACAGGTTCAGCAGGCCGACGTTGCCGCCGCCACCGGGCAGGTCCAGCCCCTGCAGCGGAGACGTCGTGTCGGCCAGGGCGATCTCGATCTCCTTGTCATCCAGTTCGCCGGCGCGCAGCTTCTTGCGGAAGGCATCGCGGGTCGCAGCCTGGGATCCCGGCCCGACCAGGGCATCCAGGATTCGCTCCTCGGCGGCGGTCTCGGCGCGGGCCTTGACCTCGACGCGGCGCTTGTCGCGCACCATGACCAGGGCGCTTTCGACCAGATCGCGCATGATCTGGTCCACGTCGCGGCCGACATAGCCGACCTCGGTGAACTTGGTGGCCTCGACCTTTAGGAAGGGCGAACCGGCCAGTTTGGCCAGGCGCCGGGCGATCTCGGTCTTGCCCACGCCGGTCGGGCCGATCATCAGGATGTTCTTGGGCGTGACCTCGTCGCGCAGGTCATCGGGCACGCGCTTGCGGCGCCAGCGGTTACGCAGGGCCACGGCCACGGCGCGCTTGGCATCCTGCTGGCCGACGATGAAGCGGTCGAGTTCGGAAACGATTTCGCGGGGAGAAAGGTCAGTCATTTTTATCTCGGTCTGCCTGCAAGGGCACTATCGTTCGCCGCGCGGCGGCTCACTACTTGAGCGCCCCTTCGAGCGCGCCCGGGCTCAACTGTCGAGGCTTTCGACCGTCAGGTTCCCATTGGTATAGACGTCGATGCTGGCGGCGATCTTCATTGCCTTGCGGGCGATCTTCTCGGCATCCAGCTCGGTGTTTTCGTCGATCAGGGCCAGGGCCGCAGCGAGGGCATAGTTGCCGCCCGATCCGACCGCCGCCACGCCATGCTCGGGCTCCAGCACATCACCAACGCCGGTGACGGTCAGGATGGTGTTGCGGTCGGCGACCAGCAGCATGGCTTCCAGCTTGCGCAGATAGCGGTCGGTGCGCCAGTCCTTGGCCAGCTCGACGCAGGCGCGGGCCAGCTGGTCGGGATATTGCTCCAGCTTGGCTTCCAGCCGCTCGATCAGGGTCAGGGCATCGGCCGTGGCCCCGGCAAATCCGGCAATGACCTTGCCACCGGCCAGGGTACGGACCTTGCGGGCCGAGCCCTTGACGATGGTCTGGCCCATGGAGACCTGACCGTCACCGGCGATGATAGTTCGGCCCCCCTTGCGGATCGCCAGGATGGTGGTGCCGTGCCAGTCAGGGAAGGAAGAAGCATTGTGGGTCATGGGGCGGATGTGGCGAAGGTTGATCCGCCTCGCAAGCGCCAAGCCCGCCGGAAAATGCTAAGGGCGACCAGATGACCCAGCCCTCCCCTGCCCCCGCGCCGGTCCGCTTCAACGATGACGAGGTCGAGCGCTATGCCCGCCACCTGATCCTGTCGGAAGTCGGGGGACCGGGCCAGCAGGCGCTGAAGCGGGCGCGGGTGCTGATCGTGGGCATGGGCGGCATCGGCAATCCGGCGGCGCTTTACCTGGCCGCAGCCGGGGTCGGCACCCTGGGCCTGATCGATGACGACGAGGTGTCCCTGTCCAACCTGCAGCGCCAGGTCATCTTTGGCACCGGGGATGTGGGCCGCCCCAAGATCGAGGTGGCGCGCGAGCGGCTGGCCGCCCTCAATCCCCACACCAGGGTCGAGCTGTTCAACCAGCGCCTGACGCCCGCCAATGCCCGCGACCTGGTGGGCCGGTTCGACCTGGTCCTGGACGGGACCGACGACTTCGACACCCGCCTGGCCGTCAATGCGGCCTGCGTCGCCGAGAAGCGCCCGCTGGTATCCGGGGCCCTGGGCCGCTGGTCGGGCCAGGTCGGGGTGTTTACTGGCCAGCCCTGCTATCAGTGCCTGGTCCCCGAGATCCCGCCCGAGGCCGAAACCTGTGCCCGCGTCGGCATCGTCGGGGCTTTGGCTGGCGTCATCGGCACCATGGCCGCCCTGGAAGCCATCAAGCTCATTACCCAGGCAGGCGATCCGCTGGAGGGCCGCCTGCTGATCTATGACGGACTGAAGGGGGCCAGCCGCGTGGCCAGGGTCGCCGCTGATCCGGCCTGCCCGGTCTGCGGCTGAGACCCGGCAAGAAAAAAACACCGTCTGAAGAGTCTCATCTGTCTCATCCGGCCCCGGGCCGTGAAGGTGGGGAACGGCCCGCCAACAGGGTGTCACAGGCGCAGGGGCAGGCGGGCATATGGTGGCCAATGCCGGGAAATATCGGGAAGTGGAGTGTCCGAAAGGGATAGCGGGGGCGTGTTTGCGCGCCGTCTTGCGCGGCATCACCGCCGTCATCCGGAGAAAGCACATCACCTGCGCCGTCATCCTCCGGCTTGACCGGAGGACCCAGCGGGATGACGAGCGGAAGGCGGTGAAGGGTGTGCGTGGGCCGCCCCTCCGTCATGGCGCGGTGCGCCATGCCGCCTCCCCCGCTGAAGCAGGGGAGGATGAAACGCATCACCGCCGGCATCCTAGAACATGGCGGGGATGACGCGGTCGGGGGGGCGGTGGCCGTTCTGGAAAGTCATGATGTTGGCGATGACGCGATCGCCCATGTCCTGACGCGCCTCGATGGTGGCCGAGCCGAGGTGGGGCAGGAGGACGACATTGGGGTGGCCAAGCAGTCCCTCGTGCACCTTGGGCTCATGCTCGAAGACATCCAGGCCCGCCCCGGCGATGGCGCGGTTACGCACGGCCTCGGCCAGGGCCGCCTCGTCGATCAGTTCGCCACGCGCCGTGTTGACGATGATGGCGTGGGACTGCAGCAACGCCAGGCGTTGGGCCGACAACAGGTGATGGGTGTCCCTGGTGGCCGGGCAGTTCAGGCTGATGACGTCCATCCGCGCCAGCATCTGGTCCAGGTCGTCCCACCAGGTGGCACCCAGGTCTTCGGCCACCATGTCCGGCACCGGCTTGCGGTTATGATAGTGGACCTGCATCCCGAACGCCTTGGCGCGGCGGGCCAGGGCCTGACCAATCCGGCCCATGCCGACGATGCCCAGCCGCTTGCCGTAAAGCTTGCGCCCACACATCCAGGTCGGGGTCCAACCACCGAACTCGGCATTGGCAACGATATTGGCCCCTTCGACGATGCGGCGGCTGACTGCCAGGATCAGGCTCATGGCGATGTCGGCCGTGTCCTCGGTCAGGACGCCGGGCGTATTGGAGACGATGATCTTGCGCGCCACCGCCGCCTCAACGTCGATATGGTCCACGCCCGCACCAAAGTTGGCGATCATCTTCAGCTGGTCCCCGGCACCATTGATCAGTTCGGCATCGATCCTGTCGGTGATGGTCGGCACCAGGATGTCGGCGCGCTGGACGGCCGCCACCAGGGCCGCGCGATCCATCGGCCGGTCCGTCAGATTCAGCTCGGTGTCGAACAGCTCGCGCATCCGGGTTTCGATGGCGTCGGGCAGTCGTCTGGTTAATACGACCTTAAGTTTGCGAGCGGACATAGGGAGCCTGGGTTGGGGCGAGCAGGAAATCAGGTGCGGGACGGATCGAACCGGTGTCTATCAAAGCTGTGGTCAGGTTCAAAAACTTCCGGCGTACCGCCGTCATCGGTGCGGCCCTTTGCCTCGGCGTCCTGGCGGGCGGCGGCGCGACCATGCCTGATGGCCGCCCCACGCCGACGGGCCTTGATGTGCCGCGCTGGGTCACGCTGAAATCCTCCAGGGTCAGGGCCCGCCAGGGCCCCGGTCTAGACTATCGCATCCTGTGGGAATACCGCGCCGCGGCCCTGCCCGTGCAAGTGATCGCCGAGACGCGCGAATGGCGCAAGATATGTGACCCCGACGGTTCGGTCGCCTGGATCCACCGCACAGTCGCCTCGGGTCGTCGCAGTGTGTTCAATCGCACCAATGAGGAAATTCCCATCCACAGCGGACGTTCGGCAACCTCATCCATTCGCGCCCGTCTTGGACCGCGCTCCATCATCTCGCTGGACGAATGCGAGGACGGCTGGTGCCGGGTGCGGGCGCGCAAGATGCGTGGCTGGGTCAATGAGCGCGCCGTCTTTGGCACCCAGGAGCGGGCCCTGTGCAACGCCGCCCGCCCGGCAGGTCCGGGCCGGGGCTGATCCTCTCAGGTGTTGAGCCGGACGGCGCGGTCGTGTAACCCGCCCGCAACACTTTCGGAGCGCAACCCTTGAGCCAGTCCCAATATCCTTCGTCCTTCGATCTGGAAGGCCTGCTGGCCTCGGGCCGTGGCGAGCTGTTCGGTCCGGGCAATGCCCAGCTTCCGGCCCCGCCGATGCTGATGTTCGACCGCATCGTCACGATTTCGAGCGAGGGCGGCAACTATGGCAAGGGCTATGTCGAGGCCGAGCTGGATATCCATCCGGGCCTGTGGTTCTTCCAGTGCCACTTCATCGGTGATCCGGTGATGCCGGGCTGCCTGGGTCTGGACGCCATGTGGCAGCTGGTCGGCTTCTACCTGGGCTGGATCGGCGGGGCGGGCAAGGGCCGCGCCCTGGGCGTCGGCGAGGTCAAGTTCACCGGCCAGGTGACTCCCGACGTCAAGAAGGTGGTCTATAAGGTTCACCTGAAGCGCGTCATCAACCGCAAGCTGGTGATGGGCATTGCCGACGGCGTGCTCGAGGCCGATGGCGAGGTCATCTATACCTGCAACGATATGCGGGTTGGCCTGTTTGGCGGTGTGGCTCCGGTAGCATCGGCCGAAACCTGATCCTAGATTGTAACCAGACCGCAGATCATGCGGCGACGGCTTGGACTGAACAGATAGGAAGCACCATGAGGCGCGTTGTTGTCACCGGCCTGGGCATTGTCTCCTCCATCGGCACTGGCCAGGACGAGGTCGCCGCTTCGCTGCGCGACGCCCGTTCGGGTATCAAGGCTGCAGAAGACCACGCCAGGTATGGCTTCCGCTCGCAGGTCTGGGCCCCGCCCGCCCTTGGCCACACGGCCGAGGACTGGGCCCCGCTGGTCGACCGCCGCGCGGCGCGCTTCCTGGCCAACGGCACGGCCTGGGCCCACATCGCCTTCGAAGAAGCGATGAAAGATGCCGGTCTTTCCGCCGATGACATCAAGGACGACCGCATCGGCCTGATCGTCGGTGAAGGCGGCCCGTCCACCCAGGTCATCATCCAGGCTGCCCAGACCACGGTTGAAAAGGGCTCGCCCAAGCGGGTCGGTCCGTTTGCCGTGCCCAAGGCCATGGCGTCCGGCCCCTCGGCTGTCCTGGCCACCTGGTTCCAGCTCAAGGGCATCAACTATTCGATCTCGTCGGCCTGTGCGACCAGCGCCCACTGCATCGGTGCCGCTGCAGAACAGATCGCCTGGGGCAAGCAGGACGTGGTCTTTGCCGGGGGTTGCGAGGACATCGACTGGTCCATGTCGAACCTGTTCGACGCCATGGGGGCCATGTCGTCCAACTTCAACGATACCCCCTCGGTGGCTTCGCGGGCCTATGACAAGGACCGCGACGGCTTCGTCATCGCCGGCGGTGCGGGCATTGTCGTTCTGGAAGACTACGAGCGCGCGGTTGCCCGTGGTGCCACCATCTATGCCGAGGTCACCGGCTATGGTGCCAACTCGGACGGCTATGACATGGTCGCCCCCTCGGGCGAAGGTGCCGAGCGCTGCATGAAGATTGCTCTGGAAATGGCGGGCAATCCGAAGATTGACTACCTGAATCCGCACGGCACCTCGACCCCGGTTGGGGATTCCAAGGAGATGGGCGCGGTTCGCAATGTCTTCGGCGACCAGATGCCGATGATTTCCTCGACCAAGTCGCTGACCGGCCACTCGCTGGGTGCGGCGGGGGCCCAGGAAGCCATCTATTGCCTCTTGATGATGAAGCACGGATTTGCCGCCCAGAGCGCCCACATCGAGAACCTGGACCCCGAGTTTGAAGGCATGCCGATCCTTCAGCAACGCCACGATGGCGAGCTGAAGCACGTCATGTCCAACAGCTTCGGCTTTGGCGGCACCAACGCCACCCTGATCCTGTCGAAGGTCTGATCCGCTCGCCGGGGGGCCGCCACTCGGCGAAGCCCCTTCGTCGAACACGAAAAGACCAAGATTCGGTCCTTACTCGGCCCGTTTGGGGTGGGATTAGACGAACATCGGCCTGCCGGAGTTCGGAAAAGTCCCGGACCCTGAACAGCCCCCCCAGCCCCCCGGATTTTTCCGCGTTACGGGCTCTGGCGGGCCGGTCCTGAAGTAACAGGACATCAAGCGTACAGCGCCCGCGTCTGCTCCTCCCCTCCCGGCAGCGCGGGCGTTTTGCGTTTTGCCGTCCGGGCCTAGCTTTCCAGAGACAGGGTGACGGTCTCTGACTCCCTCAGCACCAACAGCTCCACCGTTCCGGTGCCGGACAGCGACCGGGCCAGGCCTTGCAGGTTCTGGACGGGCTGGCCACCGGCGCGGGTGATGACGTCCCCGGCCTGAAGCCCGGCGCGACTGGCGGACGTTCCCCCCTCGACCACGGCGACCTGGGCACCCCTGTCATGCGCGCGAGCGGTCAGCCCCCGCGCCGTCAGGCTGTCACGGCCCAGATGGAGCTGGCCCGGTGCCCGGATCTGGATCTCGACCGTGGCCTGGCCCTCATGACCCTGACGCAGATAGGTCACCGGCATGCGGGTGCCCGGTCCGGCAATGCCGACCGTGGCCTGGACCGAGCCGGCATTGGACACCGGGCGGCTGTCGATGCCGGTGATGATGTCGCCACGCGCCAGGCCAGCCTGTTCAGCCGGCGAGCCGGGCATGACGTCATGGACAATGGCCCCGCGAACGATCTTCAGGCCCAGTTCGCGGGCACGCTCGGCGGTCAGGGAGCCCAGACTGGCACCGATCTGGCCCCGCTTCACCTCTCCCGAGGCCATCAGCTGGTCGACGACGAACTGCATGATCCGGGTGGGCACGGCAAAGGCGATGCCGTCATTGCCGCCGCCGAAGCCGCCCGACAGGATGGCGGTATTGATGCCGATCAGACGCCCGCGGCTGTCCAGCAGGGGCCCGCCGGAGTTGCCCTGGTTCACCGCCGCATCGGTCTGGATATAGTCCTCGATCGCATCGCCCATGCCCGACCGGTTGAGCCCCGAGATAACCCCCATGGTCAGGGTCTGGTCCAGCCCCATGGGATAGCCCACGGCAAAGGCCAGGTCGCCGGTCCGAAGGGTGTCCGAATCCACCGTCTCGACCTGGGCCAGTCGCTCGGCTTCGATCTTCAGCACGGCGATATCGGTGGCCTTGTCCGACCCCACCAGCACCGCATCGAACAGCCGCCCGTCGATCAGATCGACCGTGAACTTCTGGCCGTTTTCAATGACGTGGTGGTTGGTGACGATGATGCCGCGGGCAGCATCAATGATCACGCCGGACCCGCCCTGCGAAGGCTTGGGATTGGTGTCGGAGGCCGGGCCGCGCGACTGGCCCAGGGTGGTGATCTGGACCACGGCCGGCAGGCTGTCGTCCAGGCCCGAGGCGAAGGTGAAGACCCCGCGCTGTGCATCATAGGGGAGGCCCTGGGCGGTGGCGGCCTGGACCTGATGCGGGACGACCTTGGCACCGGCGTCGCCCGCGCTCAGCGCAGACACGCCCAGCACGGACAGGCCCATCAGGGCTACGGTCAGGGCCGGGTTTCGCGTGGCCAGAATGCCAGTTGGTTTCATCGCGGATTCCTCAGGTGTCGGTCCAGACTAGCGCGGTCGAACGCCTCTGACGACAGCCGCCTTGTCACGGACGGCGCATCACCCGCTGCCTCTCCTCGATGTGTCCGGTCTGCGACATCGGAATCCCTGTTCTGCAAAGAACAACGGTCTGATAAAGGCGTTATGGCTTATCCCAGCCGAGGTCGCACCGAGCTCCATGATGTGCCTGCGCCGCAATCTGCCCGTCCTGGTCGCGATCGCCCTTGGCGGCACCGCCTGTGCCACCGCGCCAGAGCCCGACTCGGGCTTTCTCAGCCGCTATGACGGCCTGACAGCCCGCACAGACACCGTGCGTGCCTCAATCCGGCAAAGACGGGATGACACCCTTGTCCAGACTATTACAGCCCTGCACATCGAACCGGCCGTCTCGGTCGAGGGTGCAGGACAGGGCCTGGAACCCGAAGAGGTCAACCTGGTCCTGCGCGAGCTGGATCGCCAGGTCTGCTATGAACTGAGCCGTCGGTTCACCCTGCTGGAGACACCGGCACCGAACACGGCCCGCGTCAGGATCGCCGCCACTCGCATCAGCGCCACCGGCCAGGCGGGTTCGGTTGCCTCGGCTGTGGCCGGCCATTTCCTGCCCGGCCCGATCGGATTGCGGGCACCGGGCACGACCGGTGGCCTGGCCGCCGAGGCCGAGTTGATCACGCCTCAGGGCCAGCAGGCCGGGGCGGTTGTGTTCGCGCGCAATGCCACGGTGGTCGGGACGGATAACCCATCCCTGTCGCGGGTCGGCGATGCCC
>DLIT01000089.1:4975-10769 GCA_002483865.1 Brevundimonas sp. UBA7635 | reverse complement strand
CGTTCATCAGGACGATATCGCGATAGGGCCCCGGCGCGCCGGCAAGCAGGGCCTTTAGCGCCGCCGCATTGTGTTCGGCGTCTCCGCCGCGCAGGTCATCCAGGGTGGCGAGGGGCAGGCCCGCGTCCGACGGGCTGACGGTGAAGCGATGCACCTGTCCGTCCCGCCATTCGGCCACCTGGGTCGGCCCCGTGGTGGTCAGTTCGTCCAGACCCTGGCCGTGGACGGTCCAGGCGCGACGCGCGCCTAGGCGGCCCAGGACCTCGACAAGCGGCTCCAGCAGGGCTGGATCATAGACGCCCATCACCTGTCGGTTTGCATGTGCTGGATTACAAAGCGGCCCCAAAAGATTGAAAACCGTGCGAAAACCAATCTCGGCCCGGATCGGCCCGACGTGGCGCATGGCCCCGTGATAGGTGGGCGCGAACAGGAAGGCGATGCCTGCCTGATCCAAGGCGCGGGCCTGTTGCGGCACGGTGGCGTCCAGGTTGACCCCCAGCGCGGCCAGGACATCCGAAGAGCCGGATTTGGAACTGATGGCCCGGTTGCCATGCTTGGCGACCTTCAGGCCCGCGCCGGCCAGGACGAAGGAGGTCGCGGTCGAGATGTTATAGGTGTGCTGGCCATCGCCGCCGGTGCCGCAGGTGTCGATCACCTCGTCAAAGCCATGCTCCAGCGAGCGGGCGGCGTCGCGCATGGCGGTGGCAAAGGCGACGATTTCGTCTACCGTCTCGCCGCGGATGCGCAGGGCGGTCACGGCAGCGGCAACCTGAGCCGGGGTCGGCTCGCCGCGCAGGCAGGCCGAGAAGAAGGCGTGGCCTTCCTGTGGGGTCAGAACCTGGCCATCGACCAGCTTGGCCAGAAGGGGCTTGAAGCTGTCCACCGGCTTAGACCATCTCGCGCCGCTTGATATTGGCCAGATCGAGGAAGTTGCCGATCATCTCGTGGCCATACTCGGTGGCGATGGATTCGGGGTGGAACTGGACGCCGTGGAGCGGGCGGTCGCTGTGCATCAGCCCCATGATCTCGCCATCTGCGGTCCAGGCCGTGACCTCAAGACAATCTGGCAGGGTTTCGCGGCGCACCGCCAGCGAATGGTAGCGGGTGGCGGTAAAAGGCGAGGGCAGGCCCTTGAACAGACTGCGGCCGTCATGCTCGATCGGCGAGGTCTTGCCGTGCATCAGGGTTTTCGCGCGCACGACCTCGCCACCAAAGGCCTGACCCATAGCCTGATGACCCAGGCAGACGCCGAGGATGGGCATGTCGGCCGGTGCCGTCTGCAGCAGCGGCAGGCAGATGCCCGCCTGGTCCGGGTCGCAGGGACCCGGCGACAGCAGGACTGCTTCGGGCTTCAGGGCCCAGGCTTCATCGACGCTGAGGTCATCATTGCGGATGACGCGGCTCTCGGCTCCCAACTCGGCGAGGTAGTGGACGAGGTTGTAGGTAAAGCTGTCGTAGTTATCGACGACGAGGATCATGGCAGGCTTCTTGGATCGAAGGGCACCGGTAAATGCGCAAGCCGGGGCCGTTGGAAAGCGGACGTTAAAGACTTAGAGCGACACTGCAGCATCGCCATCGGAAGAAATCCGTCTTGACTGCTAAAACTGCTATCCGCGTCGCCCGGGCCATGCTCCATGAGCCGCCCGTCGAGAAATCCCAATCGCTGCGCCTGCTGGCTGCCGCCGCCTTTGCCGCTGTAACAGCGGTGATGCTGGCTGGCACCATGGTAGTGGGCCCCGCCACGAGTATGGATAAGGGCACCACGACTTCCACGCCCTAGTTCTTGCTTGAGTTGACGTGGCCGCGCGTGGTGGACGTGAACCGCCACGCTTCCTCGGCCGCCTTCATCGGGGCCCTGGCCTTGGCCAGGGTCTCGGCATATTCGGCGGCCGGGTCGCTGTCGGCGACGACACCGGCACCGGCCTGAACAAAGATCTGGTCTTGGGCAAACATGGCCGTGCGCAGGACGATGCAGATATCGGCCTCGCCATTGGCAGAGATATAGCCCACGCCGCCGCCATAGCCGACGCCGCGCTTTTCGGTCTCCAGTTCGTCGATGATTGCCATGGCGCGGACCTTGGGGGCCCCGGACAGGGTGCCAGCGGGCAGAGCGGCCAGGAGGGTATCGACGGCGTCCAGTTTCGAATCGGCCTGGCCATTCACGTTCGAGACGATATGCATGACCTGGCTGTAGCGCTCGACGACGAAGCTTTCGGTCACCTCGACCGAACCCGGTAATGAGACCCGGCCAACGTCGTTGCGGCCCAGGTCCAGCAGCATCAGGTGCTCGGCCCGCTCCTTGGGATCGGCCAGAAGCTCGCTTTCCAGCGCCTGATCCAGTTCTGCGGTCGCGCCCCGTGCGCGCGTCCCCGCCAGCGGACGGATGGTGACGCGACCGTCCTTCAGCCGGACCAGGATTTCGGGGCTCGAACCAGCCAGCTGGAAGTCCACATAGTCCAGATAGAACAGATAGGGCGACGGATTGCCCCGGCGCAGGGCGCGGTAGAAGGCAAACGGGTCCTGGGCCCACGGGGCCGAGAAGCGGTGGGCCAGTACGACCTGGAAAATGTCGCCCGCGCTAATGTAGTCCTTGGCCCGGGCCACCATGGTGGAAAAGCCCGCCTCGTCCACTGCGGACTCAAAGGCGGGCGCAGCCACCTGCTCGGCCTCACGCTGGATAGGCAAGGGGCCACGAAGATGGTCCTCGAAAGCTTCGAGGCGTGCGTGAGCGGCATCGAAGGCCGCTTCGGCCCTGATCGCAGTGTCCGGATAGGCGGCCGCGATCAGCACAATCTCATGTTTCACCGAGTCGAAAATGGCCACCAAAGATGGGCGGGCCATGACGGCATCAGGCAGGTTGAGCGGGTCGGGGTTGGCTTCGCCCAGGGGCTCAAGCAGGCGGACCATGTCATAGCCGAAGACGCCGAACAGGCCAGCAGCCATGGGCGGCAGGCCTTCGGGCAGGTCAAAGCTGGTGGTTGCGATCAGGCTGCGCAGGGATTGGAGGGCAGGGATGTCTTCAGGCGTGAACTCGCCTGAAAGGATGGCTGGCCCCCGGGCGATCTCTGCCTTGCCATCGCGGCAGCGCCAGACCACGTCGGGATCGAGGGTGACGATCGAATAGCGTCCATTGACCGCGCCGCCCTCAACGGATTCCAGCAAGCTGGCGTAGGGGCGGCCATGGCCCACCTTGAGGAAGGCCGAGACGGGGGTCTCCAGGTCGTCGATCAGACGGCGAACAACGACCTGGGGCTGGCCCGACTTCAGTCCCGCAACGAAGCGCTCACGAGGGCTACTCGATACGTCGACGTCGGTCATTGAGGGCGAGACGCCGACGCTTTAGCCGGATCAATACCAAGCGCGGTCAGGGCGGCAGCCGGGTCGTTGGTGGCCTTGGTGCGAGCTGCACCCGAGATCACGGCTTGCTGGGCCAGGCCGTTGGCCAGATCCTGGGTGAGGCGCGGACGAATCTGCTCGACGATGGGAGCGGCCGTAGCGGGGTCGGCGGGCGTGATAGTGTCCACCTGGCCGATGACAAAGCCGTTCTGGCCAGCACCGGAGAAGACTTGGCCCTTGCCCTGACCGAACAGGCCACGCAGTACGGCGTCGCCCAATTCAGCCTGGCTGGCCTGGCTTTGCTGGATGCTGGTGCGGCTGACCAGCGGTGCGTTGACCGAGGCGGCGACTGTGGCAATGGCTTCGCCAGCGCGCACGCGCTGCGCGAGTTCTTCGGCCTTGGTCGAGATGCGGCGCTGGGTTTCGCGTTGCATCCACATTTGGGTCAGCGGCTGGCGGATTTCCGCTAGGTCCGGCAGGGCAGAGGCGCGGATGTCGTCAAGACGCACGGCAAAGTACTGGCCCTCTCCGGCATCGATCAGATCGCTCTCGCCGCCCTTGCTCAGGGTGTAGGTGGTGTCCAGTACTTGACGCGGGGCGTTCAGGGGCTGGCCGTTGGCCATCTGGCCTTCCTGAGTGAAGGGCGGCAGGGCGACGACGCGGGCACCGGCAGCGGCGGCCGCATCAGCAATCGACTTGCCTTCATTACGAGCGGCTTCGTATTTCTCGACCTTTGCATAGGCGGCGGCCTTGACGTCTTCAGCGCGCAGTTCGGCCAGCAGTTCCGGACGCACGCCTTCCAGGGTGGCGGGGGCAGCCGGGGCAATGCCGGTCACCTGGGCCACAGTGAAGCCAACGCGGCCCTGGATCGGGGAAGACACCTGATTGACGTTCAATTCGAACACGTCGGAGGCGATAGCCGGGTCACCGACAGCCGAGCGCGGCGTGTCGCGATAGGGAACGGCCTGGATTTTGTTCGCAGCGGCCACCTCGTTGACGGCCTTGCCGGCGCGCAGGTCCGCGGCGATCTGGTCGGCAGCAGCCTTGGTCGGGACGGTCAGGGTGACGAAGGTGCGACGCTCAGGCTGGGACAGGCTGTCCTTCTTGAACTCGAAACGCTCGTTGATGCGCTCCTCCGAGATGGCCGGAAGGCTCTCGTTGGCACCTGGTGTGAACAGGACGATTGAGGCCGTGCGGAACTCGGGCATCCGCAGCTGGGCTTCGTTTTCCTTGATAAAGGCGGTCAACTGTTCCTCGGTGGGAGCCGGGGTAGTGCCGACCATGGCCGGGGTCAGGGTGAACCACTTGCCGTCGCGGGTCTCCAGGGCCTGGCCAGCCAGCAGGGCCCCATAGATGCGCGGGACGCGTGCGCCGGCAAAGACACCCGCGCTGAACTGGCTGATGATGTATTGGTCGCGCAAATCCTGTTCCAGCATCTGGGAGGTCAGGTTCTGCTGGGCCAGAGCCTGTTCGTACAGGTCCTGGTCAAACTGGCCGGTGATCTGGTTGAAGAAGGCGGGGATGCGGCGAATCTCCTTGAAGATCAGCTCCTTTCCAGGGCGGATGCCAGCCTTCCAGGCCCAGTCCAGGAAGCCCAGACGCTGGGTGTGAACCTCCAGGTAACGGGTGTGCAGGTTCTCGGCGACCATGTCATCGAATGAGACCGGGCGACCGGCTTCTTCCTGAAGCGAGGCGCGCTCCCGCTCGAAATCGCCGCGGAAACGCACCGAATCTACGCTGCGGTCGCCAGCGTCGATCACATGACGCGGGCCCAGGTTGGAAAAGACATCCGACTGTGCCCCGACAATCAGGAAGCTGAGAATGATCAGCGCGAACAGGCCCGCAGCCCATTTTGATTTGGCAAAGTCGCGGAACAGGGAGATCATCGAGAAAGAACCTGCAGAGGCCAGCGTTAAAAGAGCGCTTTGATCAGGGGTATAGGGGCAGTTCAGGCGTGGCCGCAAGCCAACGGCGGTCAACATCTTGGCTTCTTTGGACGGTCTGCCTAAACAGAGGGCATGAAACAATCTGTGAAGCTGGTTGCTGGCAACTGGAAAATGAACGGCCTGGGCGCAAGCCTGGGCGAGGCCGAAGCCCTGGCGCAGGCGCTGACAGCCCAGCCTGCAAATTGTCGCGTGGCCCTGTGTCCACCCGCGACCCTGATTGAGCGGATGGGACGAACCCTGGCCGATTCGGCGGTCGAACTGGGCGGCCAGGATTGCCACGCTGAAAAGTCCGGGGCCTTTACGGGTTCCGTGTCGGCCCAGATGCTGGTCGATGTCGGGGCCAGTCTGGTGATTCTGGGCCACTCCGAACGCCGCGCTGGCTTCGGCGAGACGGACGCGGATGTCGCCGCCAAGGTAGAGGCGGCTCTGGCCGCGGGCCTTGAGCCGATCATCTGCATTGGCGAGACCCTGGCCGAGCGTGAAGCGGGGCAGGCGGTCGAGGTGGTCAGTCG